>NZ_LJIB01000025.1:0-238700 GCF_001295785.1 Rhizobium sp. AAP116 | reverse complement strand
GGCGGGTGAGCTCTATATCAACCGTTTCCCCGCCGATCCCTACCAGGGCTACCACGCCGGCTGGAAGCGCTCGGGCCTTGGCGGCGATGACGGCAAACACGGCATGCTGGAATTCACCCAGACTCGCCTCGTCATCCTCAAGCACTGATCGCCGATTAGCCGGCTCAAGAATTCTTCATCGGGGGCATCCATGAAAGTCGCTTCGCTCAAGACACATGTTGTCGCAACGCCCGCACCGCATATCGGCGGCATGTACTGGATCTTCGTCGAGCTGGAGACAGCCTGCGGCATCAGGGGCGTCGGTGAAATCTATTCGACCGCGTTCCACCCCTCGGGCATCGCCGTCCTCGTCGAAGACGTCTTCACCCGTTATCTGGAGGGTCACGATCCGCACCAGATCGAACGCTTCTGGCGCGCGGCCTATTCGAGCGGCTTCACCCAGCGGCCTGATCCGACCATGGTCGGGATCATCTCGGGTCTCGAAATCGCCTGCTGGGACATCATCGGCAAGGCAGCCGGACGGCCGGTCGCCGATCTGCTCGGCGGCCCGGTCCATGACAAGCTGCGCGCCTATACCTATCTCTATCCGAAGAATGCAGCCGGAGAATACGACTACAATGATCCGGATCTTGCCGCCGAAGAGGCGATCCGCATGGTCGAGGCCGGCTTCACCGGTCTGAAATTCGATCCGGCCGGTCCCTATACCAATTATTCCGGCCACCAGCTGTCGCTGCCGGTCATGGATCGTTGCGAGGAGTTTTGCCAGAAGATCCGTGAGGCCATCGGCAACCGCGCCGACATCCTCTTCGGCACCCATGGCCAGATGGTCCCCTCTTCGGCCATCCGTCTTGCCAAGCGGCTGGAGAAATACGATCCGCTCTGGTTCGAGGAGCCCGTTCCGCCCGGCCAGGAAGCCGCAATGGCGGAAGTCGCCCGCGCGACCTCGATCCCCGTCTCGACGGGTGAACGCCTGACGACGAAATACGAATTCCAGAGGGTATTGCAGCTTGGCTCTGCCTCCATCCTGCAGATGAATGTCGCTCGCGTCGGCGGCTTGCTGGAGGCGAAGAAGATCGCCGGGATGGCCGAGTCCTTTTATGCGCAGATCGCGCCGCATCTCTACAACGGCCCGGTCGGGGCAGCGGCGTCGATCCAGCTTGCGGCAACCTGCCCGAACTTCCTCATCCACGAGGCGATCATGGATTTCGGCGGCTTCCACGCCGAGGTGCTGAAGACAAAGCTCGGCTTCGACGACGGCTATCTCATTCCGTCGCGCGAGCCGGGCCTCGGTATCGAACTGAACCACGAGGTCATCGAAAAGCATACGCCCTATACCGGCCAACGGCTGCACCTGCAGATGGCGGCGGAGCATGCCGACGTGAAGGCCTTCATGCCGGCCAAGGGCTAAAGGATCACGCCGATGATCTTCGATTTCATCGTGGTCGGTGCAGGCTCGGCAGGCTGCATCGTGGCCAGCCGCCTGAGCGAAAGCGGGCGTCATTCCGTGCTGCTCATCGAGGCCGGTGGCGAGGACAAGTCCTTCTGGTTCAAGATCCCGGTCGGCTACGCCAAGAGCTACTACAATCCCAAGGTCAACTGGATGTACCGGACGGAGCCGGAGGCCAACCTCGGCGGGCGGCGGATCTACGCCCCGCGCGGCAAGGTGCAAGGCGGCTCCGGCTCGATCAATGCCATGGTCTTCGTGCGTGGCGCAGCCGAAGATTTCGACGACTGGCGCGACGCCGGAAACATGGGCTGGGGCTTCGACGACGTGCTTCCCTTCTTCCGGAAGCTGGAAACCCATGCCCGTGGCGAAAGCCGCTGGCATGGCGGAAGCGGCCCGATCCATGTGACGCCGATGCGTGGCGCCACGCATCCGGTAAGCGATGCCTTTCTCGACGCCTGCGACGAACTTGGCTTGCCCCTGAACGAGGATTTCAACGGCGAGACGATCGAAGGGGCCGGCGTCTACGACGTCAATACAAGGCGCGGCCAGCGTTCGCATTCCAGCGCCGAATATCTGCGCCCGGCACTCAAACGACCAAACCTGACGATCGAGCGCGAGACCCATGCACGGCGTTTGCTTCTAGAGGCGGATGATAGGGTGTCGGGCATCGAGGTCATGCAGCATGGCCGGCTGCGTAGCTTCAGCGCCCGCCGCGAGGTGATCCTGGCGGCAGGGGCCGTCGACACACCGAAGCTGATGCAGCTTTCAGGTTTCGGCGATGGAGCAACGCTGTTTGCCCAGGGCATCGAGACGCGCAAACATCTGCCGGCCGTCGGGCGGAACCTCCAGGACCATCTCTGCGCCAGCTTCTACTATCGCTCGAAAAAGCCGACGTTGAACGGCGATTTCGCGAGCCTAATCGGCCAGGCGCGCTTCGGCCTGATGTGGCTGTTGAAGCGCAGCGGTCCCTTTGCGATGAGCGTCAACCAGGCCGGCGGCTTCTTCCGAGGATCGCCGGATGAGGCGCGGCCCAATATCCAGGTGTATTTCAACCCGCTCTCCTATCGCATTCCGGACAACCCGCGCGCGGGCCTAACACCGGAGCCCTATCCGGGCTTTCTGATCGCCTTCAACGCCTGCCGTCCGACAAGCAAGGGGACCGTGACCATCGCCTCGCCAGACGCATCGGAAGCGCCGCTGATTCGACCAAACTATCTCTCGACCGATCGCGATATAGAGGAAGTCTTGCAAGGGAGCCGTCTGATGCGCCGCATCGCGGACGCGCGGGCGCTCGATGGTTGGGTGGAGGAGGAAGTGTCGCCCTCCAAGGCTGCCGATACCGATGACAAGCTGCTCGACTACTTCAGGCTCAACAGCGGCTCGATCTACCACTTGTGCGGCACCTGCGCGATGGGAACAGATCCACACGAGACTGTGGTGGATACCCGCCTCAGGGTCCATGGTGTCCAGGGCCTGCGCATCGTCGACGCCTCTATCTTCCCCAACATTACCGCCGGCAATATCAACGCTCCGACCATGATGGTCGCGGAGAAGGGTGCGGCCATGATCCTGGAAGACGCTGTCTCCGCCTGACATCAGGGCATGAAAAAAGCCGGGCGCAAGGCCCGGCTTCGATCTTTGTCAGCTGTCAGCAGCCGATCAGGCGGCGACGAGAACGCCGTTCAGGTTGGTGAGCTCGGCGAGATACTGCTCGAGCTTGGTGCGATGCTCGTGATGCTCGACACCTTCCAGTTCCTTGCGGGCCTCGTCGATGCGCCTGGTCAGCGTGTCGGGCGAGATTTCCGAAAGCGGAACGGCGGATTCGGCAAGCAGTGTGCAGCCGGTCGGAAGGACGTCGGCAAAACCGCCGAAGACCACATACTTGGACACCTGACCGGAAGCGAGCTTCACAGTCACGACGCCCGGCTTGATGGTCGTCATGGTCGGCGCATGATTGGCCATGACGGTCATTTCGCCTTCCGTTGCCGGAATGACGACTTCGATCACCTGTTCGGAGAGCAGAAGACGCTCGGGCGAAACGAGCTCAAAGTTGAAATTGTCGGCCATGGTCGTTCACTTCTCTGATGAAGGATGGAGCGGCACGCAGGTCATCCCGCGTGCCGGCAGTCCCTGTACTTAGGCAGCTTCGGCAGCCAGGCGCTTGGCCTTCTCGATGGCTTCCTCGATGGAGCCGACCATGTAGAAGGCGGCTTCCGGCAGGTGGTCGTAGTCGCCGTTGACCAGGCCCTTGAAGCCCTTGATCGTATCTTCGAGTGCCACCAGCTTGCCCGGCGAACCGGTGAAGATTTCAGCAACGAAGAACGGCTGCGACAGGAAGCGCTCGATCTTACGGGCGCGGGCAACCGTCATCTTGTCCTCTTCGGACAGTTCGTCCATGCCGAGGATGGCGATGATGTCCTGAAGCGACTTGTAGCGCTGCAGCGTCGTCTGAACCTTACGAGCGATCTCGTAGTGCTCTTCGCCGACAACCAGCGGGTCAAGCATGCGCGAGGTCGAGTCGAGCGGGTCAACAGCCGGGTAGATACCCTTTTCGGCGATCGAGCGCGACAGAACCGTCGTTGCGTCCAGGTGGGCGAACGAAGTGGCCGGAGCCGGGTCGGTCAAGTCGTCGGCGGGAACGTAAATGGCCTGAACCGAGGTGATCGAACCCTTGGTCGTGGTGGTGATGCGTTCCTGCATCTGACCCATGTCGGTAGCAAGCGTTGGCTGATAACCAACGGCCGACGGGATACGGCCGAGCAGAGCCGACACTTCGGAACCTGCCTGGGTAAAGCGGAAGATGTTGTCGACGAAGAACAGAACATCCTGGCCCTTGTCGCGGAAGTCTTCAGCGATCGTCAGACCGGTGAGAGCAACGCGAGCGCGGGCGCCCGGCGGTTCGTTCATCTGGCCGTATACGAGCGCAGCCTTGGAGCCTTCGCCGCCGCCGTGCTTGTTAACGCCAGACTCGATCATCTCGTGGTAAAGGTCGTTGCCTTCGCGGGTACGTTCACCCACGCCTGCAAACACGGAGTAACCGCCGTGTGCCTTCGCAACGTTGTTGATCAATTCCATGATCAGAACGGTCTTGCCAACGCCGGCGCCGCCGAACAGGCCGATCTTGCCGCCCTTGGCGTAAGGTGCGAGCAGGTCGACGACCTTGATGCCAGTGACGAGGATCTGCGATTCCGTCGACTGTTCGACGTAAGCAGGCGCTTCCTGGTGGATCGAACGACGGCCTTCGGTGACGAGCGGGCCGGCTTCGTCAACCGGCTCGCCGATGACGTTCATGATGCGGCCGAGCGTTTCCGGACCAACCGGAACGGTGATCGGAGCGCCCGTGTCGCTGACCGGCTGGCCGCGGACGAGACCTTCAGTCGAGTCCATGGCGATCGTGCGGACCTGGTTTTCGCCGAGGTGCTGCGCGACTTCGAGAACGAGGCGGTTGCCGCCGTTATCGGTTTCCAGCGCGTTCAGGATCGGGGGCAGTTCGCCTTCGAATGCGACGTCGACGACGGCGCCGATGACCTGCGTAACCTTGCCGAGAGCACCAGCTGCGGACTTCACCGCCTTAGACTTGGGGGTAGCTGCCTTAGCCATGTATCTTACCCTCTTTCCTTAACCTCAGAGCGCTTCCGCGCCCGAAATGATTTCAATGAGTTCCTTGGTGATCTGTGCCTGACGCTGACGGTTGTAGGAAAGTGTCAGCTTGTTGATCATCTCACCGGCATTGCGTGTCGCATTGTCCATGGCGCTCATCTTGGCGCCCATTTCACCCGCGACGTTTTCGAGCAGGGCCCGGAAAATCTGAACCGAGATATTGCGCGGGATGAGATCTTCGAGAATCCCGGCCGCATCCGGCTCGTATTCGTAGAGTGCCGATGCACCACCCTGCGTAGCAGCCTCGGCCGGAGCGGCCGGGATGATCTGCTGGGCGGTCGGGATCTGGCTGATCACCGACTTGAACTCGGAATAGAACAGCGTGCAAACGTCGAACTCGCCGCGGTCGAACATGCCGATGACCTTGCGACCGATGGCATCCGCATTGGTGAAGCCGACACGCTTCACTTCGCGCAGATCCGTACGTTCGACGATCAGGCCTGCGAACTCGCGGCGCAGGCTGTCGTAGCCCTTCTTGCCGACGCAGAAAATCTTGACCGTCTTGCCCTGAGCCAGGAGCTTGCGCGCATGGTCACGGGCGAAACGGGCGATCGACGAGTTGAAACCGCCACACAGACCACGCTCGGCAGTGCAGACGACGAGCAGATGCACGTCGTCCTTGCCGGTGCCGGTCATCAGGCGGGGTGCGCTGTCGTCCGAACCCACGGCTTGCGCGATGTTGGCCAGGACGACACCCATGCGCTGCGAGTACGGGCGAGCAGCCTCGGCCGCTTCCTGCGCACGACGCAGCTTCGCCGCGGCGACCATTTTCATCGCCTTGGTGATCTTCTGCGTCGCCTTGACGGAGGCGATCCGGTTTTTCAGATCCTTTAGTGAAGGCATCCGTTATCCGTCCTTGGCTTGAGCCTGAATTAGGCGAAGTTCTTCGCGAAGCTATCGAGGGCGGCCTTGAGCTTGCCCTTGGTGTCGTCGCTGATCGCCTTGTCGGTGCGGATCGCGTCCAGGATCGCCTTGCCTTCCGAGTGGAGGTAGGAGAGGAGACCCTGTTCGAACTTGCCAACCTGGTTGACCGGAACCTTATCGAGGTAGCCGTTCACGCCAGCGAAGATCACAGCAACCTGTTCTTCCGTCTTGAGCGGAGAGAACTGAGCCTGCTTCAGGAGTTCCGTCAGACGGGCACCACGGTTCAGCAGGCGCTGGGTGGCGGCGTCGAGGTCGGAACCGAACTGGGCGAAGGCGGCCATTTCGCGATACTGGGCAAGCTCGCCCTTGATCGAGCCGGCAACCTGCTTCATCGCCTTGATCTGCGCGGCAGAACCAACGCGCGAAACCGACAGACCGACGTTAACGGCCGGACGAATGCCCTGATAGAACAGGTCGGTTTCAAGGAAGATCTGACCGTCGGTGATCGAGATGACGTTGGTCGGGATAAAGGCCGAAACGTCGTTACCCTGGGTTTCGATAACCGGCAGAGCGGTCAGCGAGCCGGCACCGGCAGCGTCGCCCATCTTGGCGGCGCGTTCGAGCAGGCGGGAGTGGAGATAGAAAACGTCGCCCGGGTAAGCTTCGCGGCCCGGAGGGCGACGCAGCAGGAGCGACATCTGACGGTAGGCAACGGCCTGCTTCGACAGGTCGTCGTAAGCGATCAGGGCGTGCTGGCCGTTGTCACGGAAGTATTCGCCCATGGCGCAGCCGGCGAACGGTGCGAGATACTGCATCGGAGCCGGGTCCGAAGCGGTGGCGGCGATGATGATCGAGTACTGGAGGGCGCCGCGCTCTTCGAGGATCTTGACGAACTGGGCAACGGTCGAACGCTTCTGGCCAACAGCGACGTAGACGCAGTAGAGCTTGTCGTTATCAGGGCCATTGTCGTGGATCGGCTTCTGGTTCAGGAAGGTGTCCAGAATGATCGCGGTCTTGCCGGTCTGACGGTCACCGATGACGAGCTCGCGCTGGCCACGGCCAACCGGGATGAGGGCGTCGATGGCCTTGAGGCCGGTCGACATCGGCTCATGAACCGACTTGCGCGGGATGATGCCCGGAGCCTTCACGTCGACGCGCGAACGGCGGGTCGCATTGATCGGGCCCTTGCCGTCGATCGGGTTGCCGAGAGCGTCAACGACGCGGCCGAGCAGTTCCGGACCAACCGGAACGTCTACGATGGCGCCGGTCCGCTTGACGATGTCACCTTCCTTGATGCCGCGGTCGGCACCGAAGATAACCACACCGACGTTGTCGGCTTCGAGGTTGAGCGCCATGCCGCGGATGCCGCCCGGGAACTCGACCATTTCGCCGGCCTGAACGTTGTCGAGGCCGTAGACGCGGGCGATACCGTCACCGACGGACAGAACCTGGCCAACTTCAGAGACTTCTGCCTCTTTGCCGAAGTTCTTGATTTGATCTTTAAGAATTGCGGAAATTTCCGCGGCGCGGATATCCATCAGCCAACCTCTTTCAGTGCAAGCTTAAGGGTGGAAAGTTTGGTGCGAAGGGACGTGTCGATCTGGCGGGAGCCGATCTTGACGATCAGGCCGCCGAGCAAAGACGGATCGACCGTGACGGAGATCGAAACTTCCTTGCCGGTAACGCCCTTCAGCGCCGCTTTCAGTTCGGTTTCCTGCTCTGCCGAAAGGGCATGAGCAGACGTGACGTCAGCCGTCATCTCACCCTTGTGACGGGCGAGGATCTGGCGATAGGCAGCCACCATGCCGGGAACGGCAAACAGGCGACGATTGCTTGCAACGACCTTCAGGAAGTTCAACACCAGCGCGTTGAAACCGGCCTTTTCGCCGATCGCGCTGATAGCCTTGACCTGGTCTTCGGCCGTGAAGACGGGCGACTGTACCAGGCGCTTCAGATCGGCGCTTTCGTCGATCATCGCCTGGAAACGGTTGAGATCGGCGGCGACGGCGTCAAGCACGCCGGCTTCGAGCGCAAGCTCGAAAAGCGACGATGCGTAACGCTCCGCCACGCCTGAAATCACTTGGGATGCGTCTGCCACGGGCAAAAAATTCCCTGATCTTGATCCAGGGGGCCGGACACCTCGATTGAGGCCTCTCAAGCTCCTGATATCGTTTTGTTTTTCCCCAAAAACACAAGCATGCTGCACTTGCGTTTTCCGAATTTCGCGGTTCGTCTAGCATAGCAGGTCTAGACTCGCAACACGCGTATTAACGGTTTGATCCTTCAGAGCAAGGCCTTGGAGCTTTTTTTGTCCGAAACTGCGTCAAATTGACGAGATATCGGCTGAGCCCGTTCGAAAAGCGAAGATCAAGTCAGACCAAAGACATAGGCGAGGGAGAGGGAAGCGATGACCGCCTGCGCAACCAGGAGGAGAAGGTTGCGCCAGGTGCTGCCCTGGTCGGACATGATGGACAGGACCCGGGCGAAGGCCGAAAGCCCGACGGCGGCGCCGAAAGCCAAGTAGACGGTCGGCTGGGCAAGCAGCAGCGCGGTCCCGGCAAAGCCGACGATCAAGCCGCCGATCGATCGCGCGGCTCCGAGCCCTTCCGGGCGGCCTTCTGCTGGAACAAGCGCAAGCGCCTTCAGGGTGAGGCCTGGGGCAAAGAGCACAAAGCATCCGATAAGCGCTGCGACAGAAGCCGCAAGAAAGGCGAGCTGCTCGCCGAGTTCGATGGGAAAGTAGAATTCCATGGATCAACCCGCTTGGAAACAAACCGCGCGGCTTATGCCACGAAACGCGCGGCTGCGGTATGGCTCCGAGCCCTAATTCGCAGGTGATGCGACGCAATCTTTACCGATCAGCTCAAAGGAAGCTCTGCGGATCGACATCCACCTGCACCTGGATCGACCGTCGTTCTTTCGGCCCGCGCTCAAGCATGCTTCGGACGAAGGCCTGCATGTCGCTGTTGCGGCGGCCATGGACGAGCAGTCGGAAGCGATGGCGACCACGGATGAGCGCAAGAGGCGCTTCGGCAGGACCGAGGATCATGATGCCGCTTTCATGGGGCGCAGCCTGTCGCAGCCCGCGCGCATGCCCCTCGGCCTCGGCGCGGCTATCGGCCGAGACGATAATCGAAACGAGACGACCGAAAGGCGGCAGTTGCGCCCGCTCGCGCTCCAGTATTTCGCGCTCATAGAAGGCGGCGGCATCACCCGAGATGATCGCCTGCATGACGGGATGCTGAGGCTGGAACGTCTGCAACAGACCAAGGCTCTTGCGCCCGGTACGGCCGGCACGACCCGTCACCTGCGAGAGCAGCTGGAATGTCCGTTCGGCAGCACGCGGATCGCCATTCGACAGACCGATATCGGCATCGATGATGCCGACCAGCGTCATCAGCGGGAAATTATGCCCCTTCGCCACGAGCTGCGTACCAATGACGATGTCGGCCTCGCCATTGGCGATCGCCTCGAGTTCGAGCCGCAATCGCTTGACCCCGCCGATATCCGACGAGAGCACCAGCGTCCGCGCATCGGGAAAGTGTTTCTCCACCTCTTCGGCGATGCGCTCGACCCCCGGGCCGCAGGCGACCAGATGATCGAGTGTCCCGCATTCCGGGCAGGCGTTCGGCGTCGGCTCATGATAGCCGCACTGGTGGCACTGGATCTGGCCGCGGAACCGATGCTCGACAAGCCAGCTCGAACATTGCGGGCACTGGAAGCGGTGACCGCAGACGCGGCAGAGGGTCAGCGGCGCATATCCCCGTCGATTGAGGAAGAGCAGCGCCTGTTCACCGCGCTCCACCGCCTTGCCAACGGATCGCAACAGGATCGGCGACAGAAAGCCGCCCCGTTCGGGCGGCGCACGCCGCATGTCGATGAGGTGCAGATCCGGCATCGCGGCATCGGCAAAGCGGGTCGGCAGATGGATGCGGGTATAGCGGCCGGCGATACAGTTCACCTGACTTTCAACCGACGGCGTGGCCGAGACGAGCACGACCGGGAAGTTCGCGATGCGCGCCCGGACGACGGCCATGTCCCGCGCGTTATAGAAGACGCGGTCCTCCTGCTTGAAGGCGGGGTCATGCTCTTCGTCGACGATGATGAGCCCAAGGTTCTCGAAAGGCAGGAAGAGCGCCGAACGCGCACCGGCGACAACCCGGATCTCGCCGGTCGCGACCTGACGCCAGACCTTTTCGCGCGTGCGCGTCGCGAGATCCGAATGCCATTCCCCGGGCTTGGAGCCGAAGCGATCCTGGAAGCGCTCGAGGAAGTTGGCAGTGAGCGCGATTTCCGGCAGCAGGATCAGCACCTGCTTGCCCTGTTTCAGCGTCTCGGCAATCGCCTCGAAATAGACCTCCGTCTTGCCGGAGCCTGTCACGCCATCGATCAGGGAAACGGCAAAGCCACCCTTGCGCAGACTGTCGAGGATCTCTTCGGCAGCGTCCTTCTGCGGACCCGCGAGACGGTTCTCTGCATAATCAGGATCGGGAGCCGCAACCAGCGGCGGCGGCGGCAAGAAGACCTGCTCGAACACGCCCTGCTTGACGAGACCGTCGATGACGCTGGTCGAGACGCCGCTCGCATGAGCAAGCCCGCTCTTGGTCCAGGAGAGACCGTCCGCCGCCATCTCCAGAACCTTCTGGCGCGCAGGCGTCAGACGCTCCGGCTCATATCCGGCATAGCGCAGCCCCTCGATCATCGGTTCGGGATCGAAGGCGGCAGGCGCCCGAAGCGCCATGCGGGCCACATAACCCGGTGGAGAGAGCGTGTAGGCAGCCACCCAGTCGAGGAAGGTACGCATGTCCTGGTCGAGCGGTGGGCAGTCGAAGACCTTGGTGATTTCCCTGAGCTTCTTCGGATCAACTGATGTGCCCTCGCCGCCGTCCCAGACCACACCGATCACCTGTCGCGGCCCAAGCGGCACCTGCACGATCGCGCCCGGCTCAACTGTCAGCTCATCGGGCACCGCGTAGCTGTAGGCCGTTGGTGCTGGCATGGGAACGAGCACCGGCACCACCTTGCGGCGCGGTGTTTCGAACAGTTCTCCGAACAGGCTTTTCGAATCGTCCTTCATCGGGCTGCAACTTGCCCCCTGAGGATCGGAAAGAAAACAGGCTTTATGTAAGGGGAGAGATCAGCGGAAACTGCGGTCGGGATCGGCCGGCAGCCGATGGACCGTGAAGTCTTCCAGCGCCTTGGTCACCTCGGCGGGATCGCCGTCGAGAGCCTCGACCGGAATCAGATTGCCGACGGTTAAATCGAAGCGACCGCCGCGCTTGTTGAGAAGCTCGTAGAAGACGGTCATGTCGCGCAGTTCTGTCGACCAGCGGGCGAACCAGTAGAACAGGCCGGAATTGCGCGCCTTCATGTTCACCGGCAGAATCGGCAGATTGTATTTGCGCGCAAGCGAAATCGCAGACGTCTTCCAGGGCCGCTCGTTGAGCTTGCCCTCGTCCCAGTAGGCGATGCGGCCCGAGGGAAAGAGGATGGTCGCCCTGCCCTCTTCCACGGCCCGCGTGGTGAGCTTCAGCGTTTCCCGCGCCTTCAGCTTCGACTTGTGCTCCTCGCGCCATTCGACCGGAATGATGATCTCGGCGAGACGCGGATTGACCCTGACCGCATCGCGGTTGGCATAGAAGGTCATGTCGGGACGGCGATCCTTGAGCAGATCATACATCGCCACCCCGTCGGCGATCCCCGTCGGATGGTTGCTGACCAGGATGAAGCCGCCGGATGGGGGCATGCGGTCGGCATGCCGCACCTGGATCTCGAGACGCAGCGCAGCGCTCAGGTAGTCAAAGACCTGCGGACCCGGAAGATTAGCGACATCATTGGCGAACTGGATCGCTTTGTCATAGCGCAGCACGCTATAAAGAAAGGGTCGCATGACGGGCCAAAGGGGATGCTCGACGAGCTTCTGACCGCGCTCGGCGATCAGCGTGTCGACGATATGTCCGGGGCGCCCGTGAGACAGGAGCGACAGGGTGCCGGTGACGCTCGCGAAAGTGGAGACGGGAGAGCGGCGCATCAGCATTTACCTCGCCAGAGTTCCAGAGGGGTTCTGGCAGCGATTTGTGATCCGGTCATGACAGCCCCGATATTCGTCTTTCGTTAACCCTCCCGCGCCATCGTGAGCCGGGTGGTCAACACTCAAAAACGCAAAAGGCGCCCAATTGATCCCGGCAGACGAAAAACTTCTTGGCGAACGTGCCAACTGGCTGGAGAGCCTGGGCGCTGAGCGCCGGCTGTCGGCCAATACGCTCGATGCCTATGAACGCGACACCCGGCAATTCCTGCAGTTTTTGTCCGCCCATGTCGGTGGCACCGTGAAGATCGACGACATCAAGGCCTTGAGGCCGGCCGACATGCGCGGCTTCCTTGCCTCTCGCCGCAAGGAAGGAGCTGGCGCCCGCACGCTCGGCCGCCATCTGGCGGGGCTGCGCTCCTTCCTCCGTCATCTGGAACGCAAGGGTCTGGTCAATGCCGCAGGTGCGAGTGCGATCCGCTCGCCGAAACAGCCGAAATCCCTGCCCAAGCCGCTGAGTGGACGTCAGGCTTTGGCCGTCGTCGCGGTCGATACGCAGATGAACGAGGAGCCCTGGATCGCGGCACGCGACGCGGCCGTGCTTTCCCTGCTCTACGGCTGCGGGCTGCGCATCTCGGAGGCATTGGGGTTGACACCCGACGTCTTCCAAAACCGGCCGACCAGCCTGCGCATCACCGGAAAGGGCGGCAAGATGCGACTGGTGCCGCTGCTTCCCGTCGTCATGGAGGCCGTGGAAAACTACTACAAGCTCTGCCCCTATCATCTGGAACCCGGCGCTCCGCTTTTCCGAGGCGCCCGGGGCGGCCCGCTTCAGCCAGCAATCATCCAACGCGAGATGCAGAAGCTGCGCTCGGCACTTGGCCTGCCGGATTCAGCCACACCCCATGCCCTGCGCCACTCCTTCGCGACCCATCTTCTCGGCAGCGGCGGCGACTTGAGGACGATCCAGGAGCTGCTCGGCCATGCGAGCCTCTCGACCACACAGATCTACACCGGTGTCGACAGCGCACGGCTTTTGGACATCTACGATCGCGCCCATCCCCGCGCCTGACGTGTCTCGATCGCACCCGCGTTAACCAAGATCCTTAATCGAACGTGAGGGCGATCGCTTCTATTCTCCGGACTTCTGACAGGAGACGACATGAACGCGCATCGCCTTTTCTCGCTGCGGCCGCACCTGCCGCGCCTTTCGCCGTCTGAAATCGGTCTCTGGATCGCAGGCGTGCTGCCGCTCGCCCTCGTCGTCCTCCTGCTCGCCACCCTCCTTGCAGTCAGCCCGGCGCGCGCTTCCGATGTCGCCTGCCATGGCGAGAACCTGCTCGTGGCGATGGAAAAGGAAAAGCCGGAAGAGCTCGCGAAGATCCGCGCCGAAGCCGCCAAAATACCGAATGGCCAGGGGATCTTCTGGAAGGTTGAGAGGGCAGGCCTGCAGCCCTCCTACCTGCTCGGCACCATGCATGTCACCGATCCCCGCGTTCTGACCATGCCGAACGGCGCCCGCGAAGCGGCTGCAGCCGCAGATGTGGTCGTCATCGAATCAGACGAGATCCTCGACGAGCAGAAGGCCGCCGCTTCGCTGCTCATGCATCCCGAACTGACAATGTTCACCGATGGCAAGTCGGTGAAGGACCATCTTGACGCTGAAGAACTCCAGCGATTGGAAGCCGGGCTGAAGCAGCGTGGCCTGGCGCTAGGTGCCGTCGCCAAGATGAAGCCATGGATCCTGGCGAGCTTCGTGGCGCTCCCGGCATGCGAACTTTCCCGCAAGGCAGCCGGCGCCTCCTTCCTGGACAAGAAGATCGCCGAAGATGCCGTGGCTGCGGAGAAGCCGGTTGCCGGCCTTGAAACGCTGGTCGAGCAGCTGGAAGCCATGGCCGACCTACCGGTCGATTTTCATTTCAAGGCGTTGATCGAAACGATCGAACTCGGCGACAAGATGGAGGACGTCATTGAAACCATGACGGAGCTCTATCTCGCCGGTGACATCGGCATGACCATGCCCTTGCTGAAAGTCGTCGCCCCCACCGCCGCCGGTGAAGACGAGAGCGCCTACGCCGCTTTCGAGACCCGCATCGTCCGAGATCGCAACCTGGTCATGGCCGAAGGTAGCAAGCAGCACCTGGAAAAAGGAAACGCCTTTATCGCCGTCGGCGCGCTGCATCTGCCGGGCGAAGAAGGTCTGGTCGAATTGCTGCGCGGCCAGGGCTACACCGTTACGCGGATCGACGGCTAGGGTCTTTCGAAGCGGCAAAGCGCTTCAGGAAGGTCTTCACGATCAGCTTGTGGAACGGCGTGACGAAGAGGATGTAGATCCGGCCGAACAGATTGTGCCGCTTGACGAGCGTCGTCAGCGACACATGCTGATGACGGGCGCCCTCCGGCTCCACGGCGACGATGATCCTGAAGTCGAGATGCTTATCGTTGAAGCCAAGCAGCACATGCTGTTCATCCTGCGCCAGAACCGGAAAGCCGCCGATGCGATCCTGACCGGTCAACTCTAACTCTGCTGATT
This sequence comes from Rhizobium sp. AAP116, assembly GCF_001295785.1. Lineage (NCBI taxonomy): Bacteria > Pseudomonadati > Pseudomonadota > Alphaproteobacteria > Hyphomicrobiales > Rhizobiaceae > Rhizobium > Rhizobium sp. AAP116. Next base: position 224,168 of record NZ_LJIB01000025.1, on the reverse strand, counting down.
TCAAGCCGAAGAGACCGACGATCAGGTTCCGGATCTTGAGCAGAGCGCCAACCCAGCGCGGCGCCCGCCCCATGAGCTCGCTCGCAACCTCCATCGGAACGAGATCGTTTCGATCGAGGCGGACACTGTAGCTGTCGGCCCAATCGGCATTGGCAAGGTCAGGATGCGGGAGCACGACACGCTGTTCGACCACAACACCCATACTGTCCCCCTTGGCGATCACCCCCGCGTCATGCGGGTGGCAACCGGCGTCTTCCAGTAGAACTGGTGTACCAGAAGCGCCAGGATGTGCACTGCGATCAAAAGCCACATGAGGCTCTTCAGCGGGCCGCCATGCACGAAGCCTGCGGTTTCGTTGCCGAAGTAGTAGGCGCCGATGCCACTGAGCGGGATAAGGAAGAACAAGGCATAGAAGGTACCATGCGCCAGCTTCGCAGCGACTGCCAGGACCGGCGGCTCCTCAGCCGGCGCCGGCGGCGCACCTCGGGTGAAGCGGATCACCAGGCGCACAAGCCCGAGACACAGAACGGCAATCCCGACATAGGCATGGATATTGGCGAAGGTCAGGTCGTCGGGTGAAGGGACCTCCCCACGTTCATAGGCTTCAGCCACCTCCTCCATCGCATCAGAGAAGATGAGATTGAAGAGAATGAGCAGGGCCATCAGCCAGTGAAGGGCCTTCTGTGGGATGGAATAGGAGGCGGGTGCGACATGGGCCATGGTCTTGCCTTTCGGGAGCAGCAAAGGGAGGCACTGACCACACATGATAAAGGCCGCCGCCTGGGGTACAAGCGACGGCCTTCAACCTTACCGAAATATAATAATTGACCTATGTTAGGTCTGACGCCTTACATGTGCAGCGGCTTGAAGAAGGTCGCGAGTGCGGCCTCCTTCACGGCTTCCGACATGGTCGGGTGGGCGTGGCAGGTGCGGCCCAGATCTTCCGACGAACCACCGAATTCCATGAGCACGGCAGCTTCGTGGATCATTTCGCCAGCGCCGAGGCCGATGATGTGAACGCCGAGAACGCGGTCCGTGTCCTTGTCGGCCAGAACCTTCACAAAGCCGTCCATGGCCTGCATGGCGCGCGCACGGCCATTGGCCGTGAACGGGAACTTGCCGACCTTGTACGCGACGCCTGCGGCCTTGAGCTCTTCCTCGGTCTTGCCGACGGAAGCGACTTCCGGCTGGGTGTAGACGACGCCGGGGATGACCTCGTAGTTCACATGGCCATGCTGGCCGGCGAGGATTTCGGCAAGCGCCACGCCTTCGTCTTCGGCCTTGTGAGCAAGCATCGGCCCCTTGACCACGTCACCGATCGCAAAGATGCCGGCGACATTGGTGCGATAGTGGCCGTCGATTTCGACGCGACCACGATTGTCGAGCGCAACGCCCGCTTCTTCGAGACCGAGGCCTGCGGTGTAGGGCTTGCGGCCGGTGGCGACGAGCACGACGTCCGCGTCGAGCGTCTGGGCTTCGCCGCCCTTGACCGGCTCGAACGTGACCTTAGCACCCTCACCCGACTTCACGACACCGGTAACCTTGGCGCCGAGATTGAATTCCATGCCCTGCTTGGCAAGAATGCGCTGGAACTGCTTGGAGACTTCGGCGTCCATGCCGCCGAGGATCGTGTCGAGATACTCGATGACGGTGACCTTGGCGCCAAGGCGCGACCAGACCGAGCCGAGCTCGAGGCCGATGACACCGCCGCCGACGACGATCATCTTGGCCGGGACCTTTTCAAGCGCAATGCCGCCGGTCGAGGACACGATCACCTTTTCGTCGATTTCGACGGCAACACCCGGAATGCCGGCGACGTCGGAACCGGTGGCGATAACGATGTTCTTGGTTTCCAGGACCTGGACTTCGCCCGCGTCGTTGGTGACTTCAACCTTGCCGGCCGAAAGGATCTTGCCGGTGCCCTGGATGCCGTCGATCTTGTTCTTCTTGAACAGGAAAGCGACGCCTTCGACGTTCGACTTCACGGTCGCGTCCTTGTGCGCCATCATCTTGCCGAGGTTCAATGTCGGCGCACCGACTTCGACACCGAGATCGGCCATGCCATGGGCGGCGTGGTGGAAGACTTCCGAGGCGTGCAGCAGGGCCTTGGAGGGGATGCAGCCGATGTTGAGGCAGGTGCCGCCATAGGTCGCGCGCTTTTCGACCACGGCAACCTTCATGCCGAGCTGGGCCGCCTTGATGGCGCAGACATAGCCGCCGGGGCCGGAGCCGATAACGATGACATCATAAGACATGGGAAGCTTCCTTCGTTTTCGACGGTTACCGACCGCCGCTGACATTCAAGAGGGCACCCGTGACATAGGATGCCTGAGGCGAGAGGAGATAAAGAACGCTGTCGGCCACTTCGTCGGCCGTTCCGGGCCTTTGCATCGGAACGATGGGCGCCAGATCGCGCGCCCTGTCCGGCAATCCGCCGGATGCATGAATTTCGGTATCGATGATCCCGGGCCTGATGGCATTGACCCGGATGCCCTCGGTCGCGACTTCGCGGGACAAGCCCACAGTAAAGGTATCGACGGCGGCCTTGGCGGCGGCATAGTCGACATACTGGCCCGAACTGCCGATCACGGCGGCCATGGACGAGATGTTGACGATCACGCCACCCTGCCCGCCATGTTTCGTCGACATGCGCTTCACCGCTTCCGTGGCACAGCGGATCTTGCCGATGACGTTGACGGCAAACATCCGGTCGAGCCGCGCCCGGTCGAATTCCTCGACCCGCGCCGTGACGTCGACCACGCCGGCATTGTTGACCAGACCATGGAGCGGTCCAAGGAGATCGGCGGCGGCGAAGATCGCGGCGATGCCCTCTTCGGTGGCGGTATCACCCTGCACGATCTCTGCCTTGGCGCCATGCTTTCGGCAATCGGCCGCAACGGCCTCGGCAGCAGTCTGGTCCGAGCGATAGTTGATTAGGAGGTCGTAACCCTGCGCGGCTGCCTTGCGGGAGACGGCAGCACCGATGCCACGACTGCCGCCGGTGACGAGAAGGATGGGACGGGTGGTCATGAGGCGCAGCCCTTGAACTCGAAGACATCCCAGGGCGCGCTGTTCATCCCCTTGCCGACAGCAGACGAAAGGATGGAAGGACCAAAGCCGGGCAGGAGAAGTGCATCGGGCGCGTCGGCGCCTTCCGGCGGCAGGAGATCGACATGGCCGGTCGCCTCGTCGATCCCGTAGACGATGCCCTTCCAGACGGTGCAGGCAGCAATCGTTGCCCCGGTTACGTCGCCCTCGGGGCAATTGTTCATCAGCATGCCGATGGGACGCTCGATTTCGGGATCGAACATGACGTGACCATCGAGCTTGAATGTGCTTATTTCGGTGCTGAACCCGTGGGAAACAGGCGTATTCTCGCCGCTGGCAGCAGCAAAGACCAGCTCGACGCCGGTTTCGGCTTCGCGGTAGGTGGCTTTTTCAATCCGGCAATCGGCGGCCATAGCCGCATCAGACAGCGCGAGCGCGGCAAGAAGAACCATTGCTCTCGACGACGCGCCCATGCCTCACCTCAAAACGCCAGTGCGAGGAACATCAAGCCGAGGCCGGCCATGGCGCCAGTCCAGACGATCGAGCGGATATAGGGAATACCTGCCAGGTAGAGCGGATAATAGACGATGCGCCCGACAAACCAGACGATGGCACCGGTCAGGCCGAGGCCCGAGGTCTCACCGGTGAACAGCAACCCAGCGGCAAGGGCCACGAAGGCGGGATAGGTCTCGCGGAAATTCGATGACGCCCGTGCGGCGCGCCCGGCGAGCTTGCTCGCCGGCTGCTTGTTGTCGTCACGCGGGCCGGCATTCCACTCCGTGCCCAGCTCCTTGGTGGCCAGCATGCCCTGAAGGAGAACATGCGCCACCAGCAGGACCACGCTCCAGGCAAGGAGCAGGACGAGCGGAGAGGCGGAAGCGGATACCGGCTCCATCGTGCGTTTTCCTTAGAGGTCGAGAACCAGGCGTTCCGGATCCTCGAGGCTTTCCTTGACGCGAACGAGGAAGGTGACCGCTTCCTTGCCGTCGACGATGCGGTGATCGTAGGAGAGCGCGAGATACATCATCGGACGGATGACGATCTGGCCGCCGACAACAACCGGACGCTCCTGGATCTTGTGCATGCCGAGGATACCCGACTGCGGTGCATTCAGGATCGGCGAGGACATCAGCGAGCCGTAGACGCCGCCATTCGAGATGGTGAAGGTACCGCCCTGCATGTCGGCCATCGACAGCTGACCATCACGGGCAGCCTTGCCGAGACGACCGATATCCTTCTCGATTTCGGCAATCGACATCTGGTCGGCATCGCGCACGATCGGAACGACTAGGCCCTTGTCCGTGCCGACGGCAACGCCGATGTGGCAGTAGTTCTTGTAGATGATGTCGGTGCCGTCGATTTCGGCGTTAACGGCCGGCAGTTCCTTCAGCGCATGCGTGACGGCCTTGGTGAAGAAGCCCATGAAGCCGAGCTTCACGCCGTGCTTCTTCTCGAAGATGTCCTTGTAGCGGTTGCGCAGGGCCATCACGGCCGACATGTCCACCTCGTTATAGGTGGTCAGCATGGCAGCCGTGTTCTGGGCGTCCTTGAGGCGCTTGGCGATCGTCTGGCGCAGGCGGGTCATCTTCACGCGCTCTTCGCGCGATGCGTCGTCGCCGGAAGAGGCCGGACGCGGAGCAGCAGGGGCTGCGGCAACAGCCGGAGCAGCCGTACCCTTGGCGATGGCGGCGATCACGTCGCCCTTCAGCACCTGGCCACGCTTGCCGGAACCGTCGACATCAGCGGTCGCGATGTTGTTGTCGGCAGCGAGCTTGGCGGCGGCCGGAGCAGCCGGCATGGCCGAGGGAGCAGCCGGAGCAGCGGTCGCCGGAGCAGGGGCTGCAGCAGGAGCCGGTGCGGCGGCAGGGGCCGGAGCAGCTGCACCAGCAGAACCGGCAGCACCTTCAGCGATCTGGCCGAGCAGCGCGCCGAGACCGACGGTTTCGCCGTTCTGGGCGACGATTTCAGTCAGAACGCCCGAGACCGGCGACGGGACTTCGACAGTCACCTTGTCGGTTTCCAGTTCGACGAGGGGCTCGTCGGCCTTGACGGTGTCACCGACCTTCTTGAACCAGGTGCCAATAGTGGCTTCGCTGACGGATTCGCCGAGGGTGGGTACGCGGATTTCAGTGGCCATGATCTCAATTCCGTTGGTCAGAGAACGTTTCGGTCTGCGAGGGAGTGACTGGGCGGATCAACCGCCCAGTGCGTCCTCGAGGAAGGCTTCGAGCTGGGCAAGGTGCTTGGACATCAGGCCGGTTGCCGGCGAGGCAGCAGCCGGACGACCGGTGTAGCGCACGCGCTGGTACTTGGCGTCGATATGGGCAAGCACCCATTCCAGATACGGATCGATGAACGACCAGGCGCCCATGTTCTTTGGCTCTTCCTGGCACCAGACCATCTCCGCATTGCGGAAGCGCGAGAGCTCGTTGATGAGCGCCTTGGCCGGGAACGGATAGAGCTGTTCGATGCGCAGCAGGTAGATGTCGTCGATGCCGCGCTTTTCGCGCTCTTCCAGAAGATCGTAATAGACCTTGCCGGAACACATGACGACGCGACGGATCTTCGCATCCTTCTGCAGCTTGATCGGACCGTCCTTGATGACTTCGGCATCGTCCCACAGCAGGCGGTGGAACGAGGATTCACCAGCCATCTCGGCAAGGCTCGACGTGGCACGCTTGTGGCGCAGCAGCGACTTCGGCGTCATCATGATCAGCGGCTTGCGGAAGTCACGCTTCATCTGACGGCGCAGAATGTGGAAGTAGTTCGACGGCGTCGTGACGTTTGCGACCTGCATATTGTCTTCAGCGCACATCTGCAGCCAGCGCTCGAGGCGCGCCGACGAGTGCTCCGGACCCTGACCTTCATAGCCATGCGGCAGAAGGCAGACGAGACCGGACATGCGCAGCCACTTGCGTTCACCAGACGAGATGAACTGGTCGAAGACGACCTGCGCACCGTTGGCGAAATCGCCGAACTGGGCTTCCCAGAGGGTCAGCGCGTTCGGACGGGCCAACGAATAGCCGTATTCGAAACCAAGGACAGCCTCTTCCGACAGCATCGAGTTGATGACTTCGTAGCGGGCCTGGTTCGGCGCCAGATTGGCGAGCGGGATGTAGCGGTCTTCGGTCTCCTGATCGTAGAGAACCGAGTGGCGCTGTGAGAAGGTGCCGCGTTCGCAATCCTGGCCGGACAGACGGATCTTGTGGCCGTCGAGGCAGAGCGAACCGAAGGCGAGTGCTTCGCCCATGGCCCAGTCGATGCCTTCGCCGGTCTCGATCATCTGCGCCCGGTTTTCCATAAAGCGCTGGATCGTGCGGTGTGCCTTGAAGCCTTCTGGAATGGTCGACAGCTTGCGGCCGATCTCCTTGAGCTGCTTCATCGGCACGGCGGTCTTGCCGCGACGCTGCTCGTCGGCATTGTCGGCAGTCCGGAGACCCGACCATGCGCCATCAAGCCAGTCGGCCTTGTTCGGCTTGTAGCTCTGGCCTGCCTCGAACTCCTGCTCGAGATGGGCGCGCCAGTCGGCCTTCATCTTCTCGAGTTCGCCCTCGGTGATCAGACCTTCGGCGATCAGACGCTCGCCATAGATGTTGACCACCGTCTTGTGAGCGCGGATTTCCTTGTACATCTTCGGCTGGGTGAAGCTCGGCTCGTCGCCTTCGTTGTGACCGAAGCGGCGGTAGCAGAACATGTCGACGACGACAGGCTTGTGGAACTTCATACGGTATTCGGTCGCAACCTTCGCCGCATAGACGACGGCTTCCGGATCGTCACCGTTGACGTGGAAGATCGGCGCTTCGATCATCTTGGCGACGTCGGACGGATAGGGCGACGAACGCGAGAAAGCCGGATTGGTGGTGAAACCGATCTGGTTGTTGATGATCACGTGCAGCGTGCCGGCCACGCGGTGGCCGCGCAGGCCAGACAGGCCGAGAATTTCCGCAGTCACACCCTGGCCGGCAAAAGCTGCATCACCATGCAGGAGAAGCGGCAGAACCTTGGCGCGCTCCTTCAGCGGAATGACATCGCCTTCCCAGATCTTGGCGAGCTGGTCCTGCTTGGCGCGGGCCTTGCCCATGACGACCGGGTTGACGATTTCCAGGTGCGACGGGTTGGCCGTCAGCGACAGGTGAACCTTGTTGCCGTCGAACTCGCGGTCGGAGGAAGCGCCGAGGTGATACTTCACGTCGCCGGAACCTTCGACTTCGTCGGGCTTGAAGGAACCACCTTTGAATTCGTGGAAGACCGCACGATGCGGCTTGTGCATGACGTTGGTCAGGACGTTCAGACGACCGCGATGGGCCATGCCGAGAACAACCTGCTCGAGACCTTCCTGGCCACCGCGCTTGATGATCTGCTCAAGCGCCGGGATCAGCGATTCACCACCGTCGAGGCCGAAGCGCTTGGTGCCCTTGTACTTGACGTCGATGAACTGCTCGAAGCCCTCGGCTTCGATCAGCTTCTGCAGAATGGCCTTCTTGCCGTTCGGCGTGAATTCGACACCCTTGCCGGGGCCTTCGATACGCTCCTGGATCCAGGCTTTTTCTTCCGGATTGGAGATGTGCATGAATTCGACGCCGAGCGTCGAGCAATAGGTGCGCTGCAGGATGTCGAGCATCTGGGGGATCGTGGCGTATTCCAGACCCAGCACGTTGTCGATGAAGATCTTGCGGCTGTAATCGGCTTCGGTGAAGCCGTAAGCGGTCGGCGAAAGCTCGTTGTAGTCATCAACCGGAGCGGCGAGACCGAGTGGGTCGAGCTTGGCATGCAGGTGACCGCGCATGCGGTATGCACGGATCATCATGATGGCGCGGACGGAATCGCGCGTTGCCTGCAGGACTTCAGATTCCGAAACAGACTTTCCGGTCGAAGCGGCGGTCGCTTCTGCCTTGGCCTGAACCTTCTTTTCGATGACCTTTTCGACCACGCCCCAATTGCCGTCGAGCGCGTTGACGAGCTCGCCGCCTTCAGCGATCGGCCAGTTCTTGCGCTGCCAGGAGGCGCCCTTGGCGGCCTTCTTCACATCGGTCGGATTGTCGGCCAGCGCCTTGAAGAAGGCCTGCCACTCGTCGGAAACCGACGAGGGATCCTCCTCGTAACGCGCGTAAAGCTGCTCGATATAGGCCGCATTCGATCCGTCCAGGAAGGACGTGATCAGAAACTGCTCGTTGGCTTCTTGCCTACCCATGGTGTTTTGCGAACCTCTCGGCTCGCCTCCCGACTAGAATTGATGGCCGGATGCCCGGCCTGCCGCTCGCGATCGTCAAAAATTGCGAATCGTCTCAGATATGCGAAGTCCAGGCGAAGGATTGGCGGACCAACCCTTCGCCTGGCTTGATTTTCGTCAGATCTCAGCCCTTGAGGACTTCGACCAGGGTCTTGCCCAGACGTGCCGGCGAAGGCGAAACCTTGATGCCGGCGGCTTCCATGGCTTCGATCTTCGATTCGGCGTCGCCCTTGCCGCCGGATACGACAGCACCGGCATGGCCCATGGTGCGGCCCTTCGGAGCAGTCCGGCCTGCGATGAAGCCGGCCATCGGCTTCTTGCGGCCCTTCTTGGCTTCGTCGATCAGGAACTGGGCTGCATCTTCTTCAGCCGAGCCGCCGATTTCGCCGATCATGATGATCGAGGTCGTGGCCGGGTCGGCCAGGAACATCTCGAGCACGTCGATGAATTCAGTACCCTTGACCGGGTCGCCGCCGATACCAACAGCGGTCGTCTGGCCGAGACCTTCGTTCGAGGTCTGGAACACGGCTTCATAGGTCAATGTTCCCGAGCGCGAGACGATACCGACCGAACCCTTGCGGAAGATCGAGCCCGGCATGATGCCGATCTTGCACTCTTCCGGCGTCAGGATACCCGGGCAGTTCGGGCCGAGCAGGCGCGACTTGGACTTGTCGAGCTTGGCCTTGACCCGCACCATGTCCATGACCGGGATACCCTCGGTGATGCAGGTGATGAACGGGATCTCGGCGTCGATCGCCTCAATGATGGCGTCGGCTGCACCGGCCGGCGGAACGTAGATCACGGATGCATCTGCACCGGTCTTTTCCTTGGCTTCGGCAACGGTCGCGAAGATCGGCAGGGTTTCACCCTTGGAGCCGGTCCAGTTTTCGCCACCCTTTTTCGGATGGATACCGCCGACCATCTGCGTGCCGTAGTAGGCGAGCGCCTGTTCGGTGTGAAAGGTGCCGGTCTTGCCGGTCAGGCCCTGAACGAGGACCTTGGTGTTCTTGTTTACAAGAATTGACATCGAATAGGTTCCTCAGATTAGCCGTTGATCGCCGCGACGATCTTCTTGGCAGCGTCGTCCAGATCGTCGGCCGCGGTGATCGCGAGGCCGGATTCGTTCAGGATCTTCTTGCCAAGTTCGACATTGGTGCCTTCGAGGCGCACGACGAGCGGAACCTTCAGGCCGACTTCCTGCACGGCGGCAACAACGCCTTCCGCGATGACGTCGCACTTCATGATGCCGCCGAAGATGTTGACGAGGATGCCCTCGACCTTCGGGTCAGCGGTGATGATCTTGAAGGCAGCCGCGACCTTCTCCTTGCCAGCGCCACCGCCGACGTCGCAGAAGTTTGCCGGCTCTTTGCCGTAAAGCTTGATGATGTCCATCGTCGCCATGGCGAGACCGGCACCATTGACCATGCAGCCGATATTGCCGTCGAGGGCCACGTAAGCGAGGTCCCACTTGGAGGCTTCGATTTCCTTGGCGTCTTCTTCGGTCTCGTCGCGCAGCGCCTTGACGTCGTCATGGCGGAACAGCGCATTGCCGTCGAAGGACATCTTGGCGTCGAGCACGCGCAGATGGTCATTCTTCATGACGATCAGCGGGTTGACTTCGAGCAGGGCCATGTCCTTCTCGACGAAGGCCTTGTAGAGGATCGGGAAGAGCGCCTTGGCGTCTTCGGCAGCCGCACCCGAAAGCTCCAGGGCCTTGGAGATGGCAGCAACATCCGCGTCCGTCACGCCCGTCAGCGGATCGATGGCGATCGTGTGGATCTTCTCCGGCGTGTCATGGGCAACGGCTTCGATGTCCATGCCGCCTTCGGTCGAAACGACGAAGGCAACCTGGCCGACCGAGCGGTCGACGAGCAGCGAGCAGTAGAGTTCGCGAGCGATGTCGGCACCGTCTTCGATGTAGAGACGGTTGACCTGCTTGCCGGCGTCGCCGGTCTGGGCAGTCACCAGCGTGTTGCCGAACATTTCCTTGGCGTGGCTCTTGGCTTCGTCGATCGAGAAAGCGAGGCGTACGCCGCCCTTGGCGTCCGGCGACAGTTCCTTGAACTTGCCCTTGCCGCGGCCGCCAGCATGGATCTGGCTCTTGACCACGTAGAGCGGGCCAGGAAGCTGCTTTGCGGCGGCTTCGGCTTCTTCTGCGGAGAAGATGGCCACACCTTCGGCGACCGGTGCACCAAAGCTCTTCAGAAGAGCCTTGGCCTGATATTCATGAATGTTCATTGTCGTGTCCCTGTTTTGGGCGAAATGGCAATTACTTGAGAGCCGGCGCGATGTTGATGCAGGCTTCGCAGAGGCCGGCAACGGCGCCGACAGACTTCTGGAAGGCTTCTTCTTCGGCCTTGTTCAGGTCGATTTCGATGATGCGCTCGACGCCGCCTTCACCGATGACGACCGGTACGCCGACATACATGTCCTTCACGCCGTACTGGCCGGTGAGGTAGGCGGCGCAGGGCAGAACGCGCTTCTTGTCCTTGAGGTAGGACTCGGCCATTTCGATGGCGGAAGCAGCCGGTGCATAGTAGGCCGAGCCGGTCTTCAGCAGACCGACGATTTCGGCGCCACCGTCACGGGTGCGCTGGATGATTTCTTCGAGGCGTTCCTTGGTGACCCAGCCCATCTTCACGAGGTCGGTCAGCGGGATGCCGCCAACGGTCGAGTAACGAGCGAGCGGCACCATGGTGTCGCCGTGGCCGCCGAGTACGAAGGCGGTGACGTCCTGGACGGAAACGTTGAATTCTTCAGACAGGAAGTGGCGGAAACGACCAGAGTCGAGAACGCCGGCCATGCCGACGACCTTGTTGGTCGGGAGGCCCGAGAACTTCTGCAGGGCCCAGACCATCGCGTCGAGCGGGTTGGTGATGCAGATGACGAAGGCGTTCGGGGCATACTTCTTGATGCCGGCGCCAACCTGTTCCATGACCTTGAGGTTGATACCGAGCAGGTCATCGCGGCTCATGCCCGGCTTGCGGGCAACACCGGCAGTCACGATGCAGACGTCAGCACCTTCGATGGCGGCGTAATCGCTCGCGCCGGAAAGCTTGGCATTGAAGCCTTCGACGGGACCGGACTGGGCAATGTCGAGACCCTTGCCCTGCGGGATGCCGTCAGCAATGTCGAACAGGACGATGTCGCCCAGTTCCTTCAGACTGGCGAGATGCGCCAGCGTTCCACCAATCATTCCAGAACCGATAAGAGCGATCTTCTTGCGCGCCATTGTAGACTTCCTTTTGGATCCGCGACCAAGGCCGAGGGCGAGTGTTAGCCTGCCCTTGTGGACAAACCGCATAGCTCCAAAGGGTCTAAACCGCAAACGATAATTTTCGGTGTATCAATTTCAATCGGTTAGAACATAAAATTCTTACGTAAACGTCAAATATTATGTCACCGAGCCGTCATGATTTTGACGTTTTGACTGGTGCAGCTCCAGATAATCTGCGCTCCGCATTTCGAAGAGACGCGAAACTGTTCGATCAAATTCAAAGCCTTCGGTGCCCTTCTTCTCCGTGAGCAAAGTTTCCGGCATCGCAACGGCAGAGGCGAACAGCCGAACACTGGAGTCGTAGAGCGCATCGATCAGAATGATGAAGCGTTTCGTCTCATTCCGTTTTTCTGGGCCGAGATGCGGGATACCCTCAACGAAGACGATGTCGAAACGCTTGGCGATCGCCAGATAATCGGATGCGCCGAGTGGTCGCTCGCAGAGATCGTGAAAGCTGAAGCGCGCAGCCCGACCGGCGGCCCGCGGGATCTCGATGGCCCTGCCCTTCATCTCGATTGATGTAGGCACCTCGGGAGCGCCCTCGGTCACACGCTTCCAGGCGATGTCCATCATCTTCGGTGCGTCATCGAGGGGCGCAATGTAAACCGGTAGGCTCTCCATCTTTTCGAGACGGTAGTCTGTGGGAGAATCGAGCGTCGAGACATCGACGTTCTTTTTCAGCAGATCGACGAAGGGCAGGAATAGCCCACGGTTCAGCCCATCACGATAGAGGTTGTCCGGCTCGACATTCGACGTCGCCACAAGCGTGCAACCCCGCGCAAAAAGCTCGGTGAAGAGCCGCGCCAGGATCATCGCATCAGCGATGTCGGTCACCGTGAATTCGTCGAAGCAGAGAAGCTGCGCCTCTTCGCGAAGCGCTTCCGCCACAGGCGGCACGGGATCGGCCTGCTTGGTCTCGCCGGCCTTCAGTTTCTGGCGGTGGGCATGGATACGGGCATGCACATCGGCCATGAACTCGTGAAAATGCGCGCGGCGCTTCTTCTCGATGGGTGCAAGCCGGAAGAACAGGTCCATGAGCATGGTCTTGCCGCGGCCGACGCTGCCATGGATATAGAGACCCTTGATCGGGATCTCTGGCTTGCGTGCCCGGGCAAACATCCAGCCGAGCGCACTCTTCTTGGCCGCCGGCTTGCGCGCCTTCAGCTCCGTCAGGATCCGGTCGAGCTTTTCGGCAACGCCAAACTGGTAGCGGTCGGGCTGAAGTGTTCCCGACTCTGTCATCGCGCGCAATTGCTCGACGACGCTTAAGCCGTAGTCAGGAACTGGCTGCATGGAGAAAATGTCCCGCCGGGAGGGTGGCCCCGAGCGGGCCACCGCAGGTATAAGAGGAGGTTCAGCGGCTCAGGCTGACCGGCTGGCCGGACGCGGTGCTGCCGTCGAACCGGGCGTCGGCCGTCTTGTAGAGGCTGCCGATGGTGTTGCCGTTGCGGTCCTTGAGGACAACCGACTTACCTGACACTTCCCAGGAACCCATCGCCGTGAGTTCGCCGGCGCAACCGCGGGTGCCGCCACGCGAGCCGCTGCCGAGATTGGTGAGCGTCAGGAACATGTCGCAGCTTGCGCCAGCGCTCTGGACGCGCCAGTTGCCGACCATCGATTCCTTGGTGACGTCAAGCGCGGTTGCCGGTGCGACCGCCGTTCCCACGGCCGCCGCAGTCGTCGCGGGCGCAGCGGGAAACTGGTTGGGATCCGTCGCACCTGGAGGAGGAAGCTGGCCGGACTGCACTGATGGAACCGGCTGGGCCTGCAGCGGAGGCAGGGCGCTGTTGGCAGCATTCATGTTGCTGTAGGATGTACGCTGGCACCCCGCGAGCGCCAGAAGGATGGCTGCTCCGGTGACTGCATGGCTGAATTTCATCATTATACTCCCGCTCTCGCGACCTTTGCCGCAACCTGCCGTACAACTGAGTTTTAGATATGTTACGCGAATATGGTTAATCAAGTTCCATATCACGTTCGATCGATAGCCGGCACTATAAGGATAAATTAAGGCCGCCCGAAACGGTTCCCGGGCGGCCTCTCATTCTTTTGACAATGTGGCTCAGGCGCGACGCTCGACCATCATCTTCTTGATCTCGGCAATCGCCTTGGCAGGGTTCAGACCCTTCGGGCAGGCCTGGGCGCAGTTCATGATCGTGTGGCAGCGATAGAGGCGGAAGGGATCCTCGAGATTGTCGAGGCGCTCGCCGGTCGCTTCATCGCGGCTGTCGATCAGCCAGCGATAGGCCTGCAGCAGCACGGCCGGACCGAGATAACGGTCGCCGTTCCACCAGTAGCTCGGACAGGAGGTCGAGCAGCAGGCGCAGAGAATGCACTCGTACAGACCGTCGAGCTTCTGGCGATCCTCGTGGCTCTGCTTCCATTCCTTCGCCGGAGGCGGGGAGACCGTTTGCAGCCAAGGCTCGATCGAACGATGCTGGGCGTAGAAGTTCGAGAGATCAGGCACCAGATCCTTGACCACAGGCATATGCGGCAGCGGATAGACCTTAACGGTCCCATTCACCTCATCCATGCCCTTGGTGCAGGCGAGCGTATTCGTGCCGTCGATGTTCATCGCGCACGAGCCGCAGATGCCTTCACGACAGGAACGACGCAGCGTCAGCGTCGGGTCGATATTGTTCTTGATGTAGAGAAGGCCGTCCAGAACCATCGGGCCGCAATCGTCGACATCGATGTAATAGGTATCGATGCGCGGATTGGCGCCGTCATCCGGGCTCCAGCGATAGACCCGGTATTCGCGAACGTTCTTGGCACCGGCCGGCTTCGGCCAGACCTTGCCTTCGGTGACCTGGGAATTCTTGGGGAGAGCGAGTTCTACCATGATGAGGTCCTCAAATCAGTAGACGCGAGCCTTGGGCGCGATCTTCTTGGGATCGATGCCTTCAGCGATGAGCTCGGTATGGACAGGGCGGTAGTCGAGCTTGACGTCACCCGCTTCCGAGACCCAGGCCAGCGTATGCTTGCGCCAGTTCTCGTCGTCGCGACCGCCATACGGACCGGACGTGTAGTCTTCTCGAGCATGCGAACCACGGCTCTCCTTGCGAGCCTCGGCGCCATAGACCGTGGTGATCGCATTGGCCATCAGGTTGTGCAGTTCGAGCGTCTCGACCAGGTCCGAGTTCCAGATCATAGAACGGTCGGTGACCTTGATGTCCGGCAGTTCCTTCCAGATCGCAGACAGACGATTGCAACCGCTTTCGAGCGATTCCTGCGTGCGGAACACGGCCGCATCGTCCTGCATGGCGCGCTGCATCTTGTCGCGCAGCACAGCGGTCGGGGTCTGACCCGAAGCGTGACGCGTGTTGTCGAAGCGATCCATGATCTTGTCGCAGGCGGCAACATTCAGCGCCGGGATCGGCGACGTGCGGTCGATGACCTCAGCAGCCCGGATCGCAGCCGCACGACCGAAGACCACGAGGTCGATCAGCGAGTTGGAGCCGAGACGGTTCGCACCGTGCACCGAGGCGCAACCGGCTTCACCGACAGCCATCAGGCCCGGAATGATGCGTTCCGGATTGTTGGAGTCGGCATTCAGCACTTCGCCCCAGTAATTCGTCGGAATGCCGCCCATGTTGTAGTGAACCGTCGGCAGAACCGGGATCGGCTCGCGGGTCACGTCAACGCCGGCGAAGATCTTCGCCGATTCCGAAATGCCCGGCAGGCGCTCGTGCAGGACGGCCGGATCGAGGTGATCGAGATGCAGGAAGATGTGGTCCTTATTCTTGCCGACGCCGCGGCCTTCACGGATTTCCATCGTCATGCAGCGCGAGACAACGTCACGCGAGGCGAGATCCTTCGCCGAAGGAGCATAGCGCTCCATGAAGCGCTCGCCTTCAGAGTTGACGAGGTAACCACCTTCGCCGCGTGCGCCTTCGGTGATCAGACAGCCGGCGCCGTAGATACCGGTCGGGTGGAACTGGACGAATTCCATGTCCTGCAGCGGAAGGCCCGCGCGGGCGATCATGCCGCCGCCGTCACCGGTGCAGGTGTGAGCGGACGTTGCAGAGAAATAGGCACGGCCATAGCCGCCGGTCGCGAGCACGACCATCTTCGCGGAGAAGCGATGGATGGTGCCGTCGTCGAGGTTCCAGGCAACGACGCCGGTGCAGCGGCTGCCATCATCAGACATGATCAGGTCGAGCGCGAAATACTCGATGAAGAACTCGGCATTGTTGCGCAGCGACTGGCCGTAGAGCGTGTGCAGGATGGCGTGGCCGGTACGGTCGGCGGCAGCACAGGTGCGCTGTACCGGCGGGCCTTCGCCATAGTTCTGCATGTGACCGCCGAAGGGGCGCTGATAGATCTTGCCTTCCTCGTTACGTGAGAAGGGCACGCCGTAATGCTCGAGCTCATAGACCGCCTTCGGCGCTTCCATGGCGAGATACTGCATGGCGTCAACGTCGCCGAGCCAGTCGGAACCCTTGACGGTGTCGTAAAGGTGCCACTGCCAGCAGTCGGGCGTCATGTTGTTCAGCGAGGCGGCGATACCGCCCTGTGCTGCGACCGTGTGCGAACGGGTCGGGAAAACCTTGGTGATGCAAGCCGTCTTGAAGCCCTGTTCGGCCATGCCGAGCGTCGCGCGCAGTCCGGCGCCACCGGCACCGACGACCACGACGTCGTAGGAATGGTCAACATAGGTGTAGGCCTTGCCGGTCTGGGCGAAGTTATGAATGGTTGCCATGTTGATTTACCCTACGAATGCGATCTTCAAGATGGCGAAAAGACAGAGGCCACCGATCAGGATTGCAAAGAACGTGTTCAGCATCAGAAGCAAAAGCTTGGCGATATCGGCATGGACATAGTCCTCGATGATCACCTGCATGCCCAGCTTCATATGGATCAGTGCCGACAGCACGACCAGAGCCATGACGACGGCAACAAGCGGGTGCGACAATGCGCCAACCACTTCGGCATAGGGCTGGCCGTTGTACATGACCAGAAAGCCGACGAAGAAGAGGATCAGAGGAATGTTGGCGACGGCCGTGACGCGCTGGCGCCAGAAATGCTCGGTGCCTTCCTTGGCCGAGCCGAGACCGCGGACCTTGCCGAGCGGAGTGCGCATATCCATGGAATGGTGCCTCAGGTGCGAATGATATAGGCAACGACCCAGACGAGGATCGTCAGGACGACGGATGCGATGATGTTTGCTTTGGCGAGCTTCGTGGAGAAATGCTTGTCGAAGCCGTAGCCGACATCCCACATCAGGTGGCGCAGACCGCCGAGCATGTGATGGATGAGTGCCCAGGTATAGCCGAACAGGATCAGGCGGCCGATGATGGTTCCCATGAACCAGCTGACCCACTCGAAGTATTCGGCGCCCGTTGAGGCTGCCACAAGCCACCAAGCCACGAGGATCGTGCCGAAATAAAGCGCCGCACCGGTGATACGGTGCAGGATCGACATGATCATTGTGGGGATAGGCTTGTAGATTTGCAGGTGCGGCGACAGAGGCCGGTTTTTAGTCACATTCGCCATCTAAACCTCGCGGCGTCTCGATGCGGTCCGAGAGTCCGGACATATTGTTTGCAATGCGTCATAACGTTTGTGGCATTGCATCAGGGGGACGTTTAATCCTCGAAACCCCGGACGACAAGCACATTCGCTTGACGATTTCAATTTAATCGATTCGCGTGAACAGACCTTTAGCGTCCATGCGAACCGCATTCTTCCATACGAAAAAAGCGTTGAGATGGATGACTTTAGCAACCAGTTGCGGCATGTTGGGGTTAACGATTTGTTAACTGCGTCCCGGAGGTTGCCGCATGCTAAAGTATGGTTCCGTTTTGACAGCTGCGGCCATCGCGCTCATCTCCACCGCCGATGTCGGCCTCGCCGGGGAGCGGCATGACCGAGGCCATGGCCATTACAAATCCCAGGGCCAGGCGGTGATCGGCAGCAACGGTCTTCCGTCTGTCATCCCCGGCATCGGCACCTTCGTTGGCAGCGTCTCGGGGCTGCGCATCAAGGGCAACGGGGTGTTCCTCGCCATCGACAGGGGCTTGAGGCCGCAAGTCATTGCCTATCGTGCGCCCAAGGCAAAAATCATTGAAATTTCTACCGAAAATCCGGATGAGGCCTGCTCGTTCGAGGCCGGTGTCTGCGTGATCCGGCCAAGAAACTAGAGAAATTGCCAGACGGTCGTCTTCTTGATCTCGCTGTCTTCCAGAACGCGCGTGACAGGCACCTCATAGGTCGCCAGCGGCTCGAGATTATCAATCGGGCGATAGCTGCGTCCGGGATCTCCGACCAGGACGAGACATCCATCCTTCGCAGTGGCGCTGAACCAGGCGACCAGCGCCTTGGCAAAATCGCTCTCATAAAAGACATCGCCGGCAAGGATCACGTCGACATCGACGGATCGGCCGATCAGGTCGTCATTGGTGAAATCGATGCTCACGCCATTGAGAGCGGCATTCAGCCGCACCGCACATTTCGCCCAGGGATCGATATCGGCGGCCACCACGGCGGCTGCACCCGAAAGGGCAGCTGCAATCGCCACCATTCCCGAACCGCTGGCAAAATCGAGAACGCGTTTCCCCCTCACCGTTTCCGGATGATCGAGGATGTAGCGCGCGAGCCCCTGGCCGCCCGCCCAGGCAAAGGCCCAGAACGGCGGCGGCAGACCGATCGCTTCCAGATCCTCCTCGGTTTTCATCCAGAGATCATGCACCTCGCTTGCAAGGTGCAGACGTATCTCCGGCACATGCGGCGGAGACAACACGCTGGTGTTTTCGAGGATGAATCGATCAGGATCTGTCTTCACGAGGAGATCAGACGGGCGGATTGTCGAGACCGCCCATGCGGCAGACCTCGAAATATTCGTCGTCCGTCACCGGCTGGACCGAGAGCCGCATAGAGGTAACAAGCGCCATCTTCGACAGTTTCTCGTTTGCCTTCACATCCTTAAGACTGACCGGCTTCGGCATGTCGCAGACGGCGCGGATGTCGACGCAGTCCCAGCGGGCATCCCCCTCGGCGGTCGAATCCGGATGAGAGAGCGCACAGACTTCGACGATCCCGACGACTTCCAGACCCTCGTTGGAATGGTAGAAAAAGCCCTTGTCGCCGATCTTCATCGCCCGCATGTTGTTGCGCGCGAGATAATTGCGAACGCCGGTCCACTCTTCCCCGACATCGCCCTTGGCCTTCTGCATTTCCCAGGACCACTTGAAGGGTTCGGACTTGTAGAGCCAGAATGCCATGCCGTTCACGCCTCCGGATTGTTGAAGACCCAGTTATAGGGCTTGATCTCAACAGTCTCGAACAGGCCGGCCTTGGCATAGGGGTCTTGTGCTGCCAGCGCCTTGGCGGCCTCGATGTCGTCGGCTGCGATGATCAGCATCGAGCCGCAGGGCTTGCCGTCCGCGTCGAGGAACGGGCCGGCGATCTTCAACTGGCCGGCGGCATTGAGCCCGTTCAGCCACTCGACATGCGGCGGACGCGTTTCCATCCGAAGGTTCAGGTGTCCAGGCTTGTCGGCGCAGATGACGGCAAACAGCATCTTTTCTCTCCTCAAGGGTCTCTTATTCGGTGGTGATCGGTCGCGACATCAGTTGGGTGATCGCGGTCGGGATGTCCAGTCTGCCATCGATGATCGCGGCAACGGCTTCCGTGATCGGCATCTCGATCTGGTGACCTTCGGCGAGGCGTGCAGCGACCGCAGCCGCAAAGGCACCCTCCACGAGCGATCCCTGCTGGGAGCCTATGGGTTCGCCCTTGCCGAGCGCAATACCGAAGCGCAGATTGCGGGACTGGTGGCTGGTCGCGGTCAGCACTAGGTCACCGAGGCCTGACAGACCCCGCACCGTATCGCCTCGCCCGCCCATCGCATCGACCAGTCTCGACATCTCAGCAAGGCCACGGGCGATCAGGGCTGCCCGTGCCGAATCACCAAGCCCCATGCCCTCGACGATGCCGCAGGCAATGGCGAGTACGTTCTTCAGCGCGCCGCCGAGCTGCACACCGATCCGGTCGTCCGATGCATAAAGACGGAAGGTCTGGCCGGAGATCGCCTTGGCGAGTTGTTCGGCAAGGAACAGGTCCTCTGCAGCGATCGCCATGGCCGTCGGCAAGCCTTTGGCGATATCAGCCGCAAAGCCGGGACCAGAAAGCATGGCGATCGGATGGCCGGGAAGAGCCGTTTCCAGCACGTCGGTGAGCAGACGTGAGCTCTGCTTCTCGATCCCCTTGGCGCAGATGACGACCGGCACGCCCGGCTTCAGGTGTGGCCCAAAGGATTCTGCAGCCGCGATCTGCGCCTGGGACGGCATGGCGAAGAGCACGATATCGGCCTCGCCGAGATCTTCCGGCCGTGCGGAAAAGGACAGCGATTTAGGCAACTGAATGCCCGGCAAGGCAGCCTCATGGATTCGGCTTGCAGCGAGATCAGCCATGACCGAGGCATCGCGACCGACCAAAAGGGCTTCCGCCCTGCCCGTCTGCGCCACCACGGCCGCAAGCGCCGTGCCGAAGGCACCGGCGCCGATCACGGCGATACGCTGCATCCCGCTCATGCCTTGGCTCCCCGCTTGCCGTAGGCAAGCAAGGCTTTGGCATCCTGGTCCAGCGGCCAGCGCGAGCGGGGTGCGACGGCAAGATCATCCGAGGGCATGCCGAGCGCCATGCGCTCCAGGCCTGCCCAGGCGATCATGACGGCATTGTCGGTGCACAGATGATGCGGCGGCGCGACGAAGCGGAAGCAATGCTCGCCGCAGAGTGTGTCGAGCGTCTGGCGTACTTCCTTGTTGGCAGCCACACCGCCGGCGACGACCAGCGCGGGCTCGGCCACTTCGGGGAATGTTTCCTTGAAGCGCTGCAGGCCACGGCCGATGCGATCCTTCAGCGTGCGCGAAATGGCATGCTGGAAGGAGGCGCAGATATCGGCAATGTCCTGATCGGTGACAGGCGCGATGCCTTCTGCCGCCTGACGCACGGCGGTTTTGAGGCCCGAAAACGAAAAGTCGAGACGCGCCTCGCCGACCAAAGGCCGGGGAAAGGCAAAGCGCTTGGGGTTGCCCGTGGCTGCGGCCCGCTCGACAGCCGGCCCCCCAGGATAGGGAAGACCGAGCAGCTTCGCTGTCTTGTCGAAGGCCTCGCCGAGAGCATCGTCAATCGTCGTGCCCCAGCGCTCGTAGTCTCCGACGCCCTTGACCAGAACGAGCTGCGTATGACCACCGGAAACAAGCAGCATGAGGTATGGGAAGGGAACGCCATCCGTCAGGCGCGCCGTCAGCGCATGGCCTTCGAGATGGTTGACGGCATAAAGCGGCTTGCCCGTTGCGCGCGCAATCGCCTTGCCGGTCATCAACCCCACAAGCAGGCCGCCAATCAGGCCGGGACCGGACGTGGCGGCGATCGCATCGACTTCGGCGAGCGTGATGCTCGCGCGCTTGAGCGCTTCCTCGATCAGCGTGTCCAACGCATCGACATGGGCGCGGGCGGCAATCTCCGGCACCACGCCACCATAGGCGCTGTGCTCGTCGAGCTGGCTCAATACGACATCCGCCTCGGTGACGGCCGAGCCGTCAGAAAGCCGCGTAACGACGGCCGCTGCCGTCTCGTCACAGCTCGTTTCGATGCCGAGGATGCGCAGTTTGGATGTCATGGAGCCTGTTCATTGATTGCGGTCGCCGAGAAACCGGTCTACGAAATCTGTCGGTAACAACGGACAAGTTCGGATGCAAACAAAACCTTTCCGCATCGGCACGCGGGGCAGCCCGCTCGCTCTCGCCCAGGCTTCGGAGACACGCGCGCGCCTCATGGTCGCCCATGGGCTACCGGAGGAGATGTTCGAGATCGTGGTGCTCTCCACCAAGGGCGACCGGATCACAGATCGTGCGCTGTCCGAAATCGGCGGCAAGGGACTGTTCACCGAGGAGCTGGAGGATCAACTTCTCTCGGGCGATCTCGACTTCGCGGTGC
This sequence comes from Rhizobium sp. AAP116, assembly GCF_001295785.1. NCBI lineage: Bacteria > Pseudomonadati > Pseudomonadota > Alphaproteobacteria > Hyphomicrobiales > Rhizobiaceae > Rhizobium > Rhizobium sp. AAP116. The sequence goes on along the minus strand of NZ_LJIB01000025.1, from coordinate 202,671 downwards.
ATTCCTCCAAGGACATGCCGACCAAGCTGCCGGAAGGGCTTTTCCTCTCGGCCTTCCTGCCGCGCGAAGATGTTCGTGATGCCGTCGTTGGCCGCACCGCTCCGACGCTGAAGGAGCTGCCGGAAGGGGCAACCGTCGGCTCGTCTTCGCTGCGTCGCCAGGCCCTCATCCGCCGCATCCGCCCAGATATCAACGTGATCACCTTCCGCGGCCTGGTCGACACCCGCCTGCGCAAGCTTGCCGATGGCGAAGTGGATGCGACGCTGCTCGCCTATGCCGGCCTGCGCCGTCTCGGCAAGCCCGAGATCCCGACCGAACTGCTCGACCCGAGCGACTTTCCCCCGGCACCGGCGCAGGGCGCGATTTGCATCGAGAGCCGCATCGGCGATGCAAGGGTCAACGACCTGCTCGAAGCGATCAATGACCACGATACCTTTGACGCTGTCAGCTGCGAACGCGCCTTTCTCGGCGCGCTCGATGGCTCCTGCCGAACGCCGATTGCAGGCCTTGCAACGGTGCAGGGCGACGCAATCCGCTTTGCCGGCATGATCCTGACGCCCGACGGAAGCCGCTGGCATGACGTGGAGATCGAGGGAAGCCGGACAGAGGCTGCCGTACTCGGCGCGAGAGCCGGCGGCACAGTTCGCAGCAAGGCCGGCAGCGACTTCTTCGATAGCTGGAATTGAGGCATGCGCGTTCTCGTGACGCGTCCGGAGCCGGCCTCGGCCAGAACCGCCGCCGAACTCGAACGCCGTGGTCATGAGCCCGTGCTCCTGCCCCTGATGCAGGCGATGCAACAGCCCGAGGCACTCGCCTCCCCTCCCGCGCCCGACGCAGGTTTCCTTGCCGTGACCAGTGCCGAAGCGATGCGCGTGCTGAAAACGCTTCCGGACAATGCAAGACGTCCCTTCCTGGCTCCGCCCCTCTTCGCCGTCGGTCGCGCCACGGCCCGTGCAGCAAGAGAGGCCGGTTTCAAGGATGTTTCGGTTGCCGACGGTGACGGACACTCCCTGGCTGGACTGCTCATCGCGAAGTCGAACCAACATCCGGGCGCATCGATCCTCTATTTGACGGGAACTCCACGCTCTCCAGACTTCGAAGCCAAGCTGCGAGAGGCGGGACGCATGGTGGACGTACGAGAATGTTACCGGATGGTTCCGTCCACCTATCCCGACACCGCGGTAATCGACAAGCTCACCCCGATGCCGGAAGCAATTCTGGTCTACTCCTCCGAAACGGCAAGGCGTCTCGGGGAGCTGCACGACCGAACGAGCGAAGTGCTCGACTGGCCGCGGACACGCTTTCTCTGCCTGAGTGAAAAGATTGCAGACACCCTGCCGGCAGATTTTCACGCCAGAAGCCGTTGGCCTATGGAACCTCGCGAGGATCTGCTCCTTCTTCTGCTTTGATGCAGTGCCGCGTGAAATGGAACCTCGGGCCTTCCCTTCGCCTTGAGGACTGACTAGGTTTAATCACACGCGCGAAATGAAGAGGTTGCCATGGTTTCCGGAAAGCCACCCCGTCGATCGAAAGCCACCGATGATCCGGTGACAATCGACCTGACCGCTGAGGAAACCAAGTCCGCCGCGGATTCCGGCAATGCCGAGGCCGATGCTCTGCGATCGGATACCCCTGCCTCGTCTGCCGTGCCCGACGAGCCGACCGCAAGTGCCACGGCTTCGAACGACGCTCCCCCTGAAACGCCAGCAGATCCCTGGACGCCCACGCCGGAGCGGACGGCTGAAACCGCCCCTGTCGATGACACGGAAACGCGTGCTGAAACGGCAGCGAAAAGCGAGACAACCACCAGCCGGGAACCGGTTCGCCAGTCCCCTCCGACCTCGACCCTGGTTGCCTCCGGCATCTTCGGCGGCCTCGTGGCACTCGCTCTGGCCGGCAGCATGCAATATGCCGGGATCGTTCCCGGCCTGGGCCCGGAACAGGCGGTCCAGGCTCCAGCCGTGGACACGGCAGAGCTTGACGCGTTGAAGGCCGAAGTCGCGCGCCTGGCGGCACAACCCGCGGCGCCCGCCACCGACCCTGCACTTGCCGAGCGGATAACAGCGCTTGAAACCAGCGTCGCCAATGCGGGCTCCGAGCCGACCGCCGATGCCGCCGCTGTCGAAGCACTCAAGACGCAGCTGGTCGCTGCTGAACAGGCGATCGAGTCCCTGCGTGCGGAAATCGCCAGCAACAAGCAGGCGCTCGACCAGAGCGCCACGCGACTTGATGAAGCCGAGCGCAAGCTGGACGAACCACGCAGCGACGTTGAAATGGCGCGTGCCATCGCCCTTTCCGGTTTGAAGACCGCAATCGATCGCGGCGGCCCGTTCCTGTCGGAGCTAGACGCCTTGAAAAGCGTTTCGCCCGAGGATCCGGCGGTTGCCGCACTCACACCGCTTGCAAGCAACGGCGTACCGTCTCGATCGGATCTGACACGGCAGTTCAACCAGGTGGCGGAAGAGATCCTCGCCGCCATCCACCAGCCGGAGCAAGGCGAAGGCTGGACCGATCGCCTGATGGCGAGCGCCCGCTCGCTGGTCAAGGTAAGGCCCGTCGGCAATGTAGAGGGCGATACGCCGGAGGCCATCGTCGCGCGCGTTGAAAACAAGCTGCAGAATGGCGACCTCAAGGGCGCGGCCCTGGAATGGGAAACACTGCCTGAAGCCGGAAAGGCGGCCTCATCGGAGTTTGCGACAACTCTTAAGAACCGGATCGAGGCCGAGGAGCGGGTAGCCGCGGCGCTGTCTCAGACCGTGGCCGGAAACGGAGGCTGACGCATGACAACCATCCTCAAGGTCCTCTTCTTCTTCGGTTTCATCCTGGCGCTCGGCTTCGGCTTCTCCTGGATCGCGGATCGTCCCGGCGAAATCTCGCTGATCTGGGAAGGTCAACAGTACAATACCGATCTCATAGTCGCCGTGACGGCGCTCGTCGGGCTCGTCGCCGTGATCATGGTGACCTGGTGGCTGCTGCGCACGCTCTGGACTTCGCCTCACTCTGTTCGCCGCTTCTTCCGCGCCCGCAAGCGCGACCGCGGCTATCAGGCGCTCTCCACCGGTCTGATTGCCGCAGGTGCTGGAAACGCGATCCTGGCCCGCAAGATGAGCGCCCGCGCCAGAAGCCTGATACGCGCGGATCAGGAGCCCCTGATCCGCGTGCTGGATGCCCAGGCCGCTCTGATCGAAGGCCGCCATGACGAGGCCCGCCGGCTGTTCCAGGAGATGTCCGAAGATCCGGAGACCCGAGAGCTGGGCCTACGCGGCCTTTATGTCGAGGCAAATCGTCTGGGGGCCCATGAGGCAGCCCGGCAATATGCCGAAACCGCAGCGGAAGCTGCTCCCTACCTGCCCTGGGCGGCCAAGGCGACGCTCGAACACCGCTGCCGCGCCGGGCACTGGGACGATGCGATCCGACTGCTCGACCAGCAGAAGATCGCCCATGTCCTGGAACGCCATGAGGCCGAACGTCTGAAGGCCGTGCTTTTGACCGCAAAGGCCGAGGACCAGCTCGAAGCCGAACCGGCGGGCGCACGCGACAGCGCGTTGAAGGCACTGAAGCTCGCCAAGGGTCTCGTCCCGGCTGCGATCGTGGCCGCCAAGGCCTATATGCGCGAAGACAACCTCCGCAAGGCGTCACACACGCTGGAACAGGTCTGGAAGATCGAACCGCACCCGGAAATTGCCCGGGCCTATGTGCGGGCGCGCAGCGGTGACAGCGCCGTCGATCGTCTGAAGAAGGCGGAGAAGCTTGAGGCCCTGAAGCCGAACAATTACGAGTCGTTGCTTGTTGTCGCCGAGGCAGCGCTCGATGCCCAGGATTTCAAGAAGGCTCGGACAAAGGCGGAAGCTGCTGCCCGTATCGCTTCGCGCGAACGGGTCTATCTGCTCCTTGCGGATATTGAAGAGGCCGAAACCGGCGACCAGGGCCGTATCCGTCATTGGATGGGCCAGGCCCTGAAGGCGCCGCGCGACCCCGCCTGGGTGGCCGACGGCCATGTCTCTGAACGCTGGATGCCGATATCGCCGGTCACCGGTCGTCTCGATGCCTTCGAATGGAAGACACCCTTCGACCAACTGGCCGGCCCGATCGAAGAAGGCAGCGTCTCCGAAGGCGAAAAGGCACTTGCCTCCCTGCCACCTGTTGCAAGGACCGAAGCGCCTGCGCAGCCCGAACCTCAGTTCGAGACGGCAAAGCCGAAAATAGTGCAACCGGAAGCCCGGGTGATCGATGCCGAGCCTCAAGCAAAAGCAATCGAACCGGAGGCACCTCCGGCCAAAGCGACAAAGCCGGAGAAACCTGCGGTGATCGCATCCAGAGAGGCCACTGCCGCTGCGCAGGAGCCAGCTGTGGTCGAGCCATTCTTCGGCCGGCCGCCCGATGACCCCGGGGTCAAGGATCCGGCGCTCGCCGCACCCGAAGCCAAAACGCGCCTGAAACTCTTCTGACGGGATCCGCATGCTCGACCGCTTGCAAGCCTTCTTCCAATCCGTGATGCAGGACCGCCCCAAGGCGGTCTTCGCCCCCGACGATCCCCGGATCGCCGTCGCTGCCCTCTGTCTTCAGGTCATGGAGGCAGACGGCGTCGTGCGCGATACCGAGCGGATGAAACTGCGGGAAATCCTGAAAGAAGAATACGGGCTTGAAGATAGCGCCCTCGACGCCTTGATCGAAGCCGGTCAGGACGCGGAAAGCGAGGCGGTCGACTACTATCGCTTCACCACAGAGCTGAAGCGCCAGCTGAATGAAGATGAGCGCCAGCACCTCGTGGGCATCCTCTGGGACATTGTCTATGCCGATGGCACCCGCAGCGAAATGGAAGACCACGCGATCTGGCGGGTTGCCGATCTGCTCGGTGTCTCCGGGCGTGAACGCATCGTCCAGCGGCAGGAAGCAGCCGAACGTGCGGGTCTTGGAGCAATCGACGATGCCACGTGAGGAACGGTCGCGTTCACGCGATCGCAAGCTGCCTGTCCTGATCGTCCTGCATCAGGAACGCTCAAGCCCCGGCCGGGTCGGCCAGATGTTGGAAGAAAAGGGTTACCCGCTCGACATCCGCCGCCCGGTGCTCGGCGAAGACTTGCCGAAGAGCCTGAGGAACCACGCTGGCGCCGTCGTCTTCGGCGGGCCAATGAGTGCCAATGATCCCGACGATTACATCAAGACCGAAATCAACTGGCTCGATGTCCCGCTCAAGGAAAACAAGCCGTTCCTCGGCATCTGCCTCGGCGCCCAGATGCTGGTCCGCCATCTCGGCGGCAAGGTGGAGGCCGACCGCGAGGAACGCACCGAGATCGGCTGGTATCCGATCCGGCCGACGGAGCATGGCCGCCTGCTGATGCATTGGCCGAAGATGGTCTATCACTTCCATCGCGAGGGTTTCAGCCTGCCCAATGGTGCAAAATTGCTCGCGAGCGGGGATATCTACCCGAACCAGGCCTTCCGCTATGGCGAAAACGCCTGGGCCGTGCAGTTCCATGCCGAACTGACCCGCGCCATGATGCACCGCTGGGTCGTCCATGGTGCACATCGATTCGTGCTACCGAATGCCCAGCAAGGCCGGGAACATCTGGAAGGCCGGATGATCTTCGACGCCCCCTTGCGCGCCTGGCTTTCGGATTTCCTCGACCTGATCTTCGAGCGTGATCAGCGCGCCTCCTGACGCTCCGGCACTTCGAGACTGTCGATCTTGCGCAGCTGCGGGAAACCGAGCGCCCAGACGGCCGCAACGGCGAGCGTGCCGAAACCACCGATCACGACAGCTGGCACAGGCCCGATGAAATGCGCCATGGTGCCGGCGCGGAATTCGCCGAGCTCGTTGGAAGCTCCGACAAAGACCATGTTGACGGCATTGACCCGGCCACGCACCTCGTCTGGAGTCCAGAGAGCGATCAGCGTCTCACGCACATAGACGGACGCCATGTCGGCGGCACCCATCAGCATCAAGGCGAGGATCGAAAGCCACGCATATTCGGACAACCCAAAGACGATCGTGCCGGCCCCGAACAGCGCAACACCGATGAACATAAAGATCCCGGCATTGTGACGGATCGGGAAGGTCGCCAGCGCGATGGCAACGATGATGGCGCCGATCCCGGGTGCGGCGCGCAGGAGACCGAGCCCCCAGGGGCCGAGATCGAGAATGTCACGCGCAAAGACCGGCATCAGCGCCACGGCTCCGCCGAGCAGGACCGCGAAGAGGTCGAGCGAGATCGCACCCAGCACCACCTTCTCACCGAAGATGAAACGGAAGCCAGCAAACAGGGTGTCGAGGCTGACGGCCTTCTCCGACTTCCGCTGCGGCGGACGCTTGACCAGGAAAACCAGGATGGCCGCGGCCGCGAAGAAAGCAAAGGACACGGAATAAGCGACAACAGGGCTCGCTCCGTAGAGCAGACCACCGGCCACGGGGCCGACGATCGACGCTGTCTGCCAGGAGGACGAATTCCAGGCGACCGCGTTGGAGAGATCCTTCTGCGGCACCAGGTTGGGCGCAAGCGACTGCACGGCGGGCGCTGCAAAGGCGCGCTCGATGCCGAAGACGACGAGGATGGCAAATACGATCGTCGGCTCGAAGGCATCGGCGATGGTCAGCCCAAGCAGCGCTCCGGCGCAGATGGCGCTGACGATCATGCAGATCGAGACGATGGCCCGGCGGTTATAGCGGTCGGCGACGGAACCGGTGACAAGGATCAGGAGCAGTGACGGCAGGAATTGCACCAGACCGATCAGACCGAGATAGAAGACATTGCCCGTCATGTCATACATCTGCCAGCCGACGGAGACGCTGAGGATCTGGGTGGCGAAGGCTCCCAGGAAGCGGGCAAAGAAGAAACGCGTGTAGGAGGAATGCCGAAACGCGGCGAAACGATCATCGGCCGAGGACGGGTGCATCGAAGTGACCTTAAGCTGCGGACAGGCCCGCCGTTAAACATGATTCGGATTGCGTGGGCCCCATCCACTTGTCCGTTAAGTCGCCAATGTCTACATCACTGTCAACACGGAAATATGTTTTGCGCTATTTCGTCGAGACACGGTAACTCGGCGTAAAACGTGTTCCCCTTAGACTGACTTCTCAGCTTGAGGGTGCGAGATGATTAACAGCGCTAGGCCTATTGCCTATTCCTACGTTCGCATGAGTTCGAAGCAGCAGTTGCGAGGCGATAGCAGGCGCAGGCAACTGGAGCTCAGCGAGGCCTACGCCAAAGCTCATAATCTAATCCTTGACGCCTCACTGCAAGATATCGGGGTTAGCGCTTGGGCCGGCGACAATCTCAAGTCGGGCGCGTTAGGCAAATTCCTCGCCATGGTCAAAACGGGCGAGGTGCAGGCTGGATCTTATCTCCTCGTTGAAAGCCTAGACAGGCTTTCCCGACAACAAGTGCGGTTCGCCATTCCACCCTTCATTGAACTCATAAACGCTGGGATAACTGTCGTCACGCTAGCGGACGGCCAAGCCTACTCGCAGACCAGCGTTGACGACAATTTTACCCAGCTCATGATGTCACTGGCAATCATGAGTCGCGCTCACGAAGAGAGCACGCAGAAATCAAAGCGTGTAAAGGCCGCACACGCAAAGCAACGTGAGAATGCCTCTAGAGGTATTGGTCGCTTCTCGGGACGAATGTTCAGCTGGATCGACACAGTCGAGACTGCACCCGGCCACTTTGAGTACCGCCTCAACGAGCACGCTGAAACCGTTAGACGGGTGTTCGATCTGGCGGACAGCGGCCTAGGGCAGGTTGCCATAGCCGCACAGCTGAACTCCACGCAAACTCGGACCTTTCGCGGATCAGGCCTGTGGCAGCAGGGTTACGTCAGCGCTCTCATTCGCAATGAAGCTGTGATAGGAACGTATCAACCTACTGAGATGATCGACGGAAAACGAGTGCCCTTTGGACAGCCGCTCCTAGGATATCTGCCGGCAGCGGTCCCCGAAGACCTATTCTGGCGCGTACAAACCAACCGACGGAGACGACCGATCAGCAATGGTCGGAAGGGCAAAAAGATGTCGAACATGCTTGGGGAGTTACTGCGCTGCACTCACTGCGGAGCCCGCCTTCGGATGCGAAACGGCGGATACAAGGGCAAACCCCAGCGCTATGTCTGTTGCGACAATTCCTATCGAGGTGGAGGTTGCGCGAGCAAAGGTAATTTTCGCTACGATCTCCTAGAAACTGCAGTACTTGACAACGTTCCTGAATTTCATCTGGACGCCCAACTCCTGCGCCGCTCACCGCTTTCTCGGGTGCAAGAATTGAACGCGTTGATCGGTGAAGCTCAGACGAGAATGCAACAGCACAAAACGAAAATCAGGAACCTTATTGATATCGCAGAGATGTCCGATGTACCGGCCGTGCGGCAGGATATTCTTAGAGAGTTGACGAAGCGAAAGAGCGAGGAACAAGAGCTTCAAGACAGAATTCATGAACTGAACGAGGAAATTGGCGAAATCAGCAGCGGGGAGCAAGACGCGTCTGAGGTTGCATTGCGACTTGCGATTGAACGGAGATCCTGGGGACATGCAGACGATTTAGAGATCTACGAAAGCCGATCGCGGCTATCACAAGCGCTGCAACGAACAATCGACTTCATCGATTGCGACTTCGAGACCCGCACGGCAACTGTTATTATTGCGGGCGGCTTGAGAGCCTACAAGTTCGCTCAAAACGGAGAGCTTGTCGACAAAGTGGATCTTGAGCCACTTATTGGGCGCAGTATCGCACCACATCGCTGGTACGAAAAAACTGCTAAGGGAAAACCTAATAGGAAGAAATCTACGCTAGTATATGGTGGAAGCCTTAGGGCTGAACATTTCGCGCGAGTGCCATCATCAAACGGATCTGACCCCGAAGATTTCCGGGAGCGCGCGGCGCTGATTGCGAAGATTACAAAGCAGGCCAGAGAAAAAAATAAACCAGTTTCAAAGGCTTAGTCAGCGCTGGATGCCGCTAACCGGATACCAAGATGGGGCACCTGGAAGCGGCAGCGTAAGGCCATAGGTCTAGATCTCAATTCTTGAGCAGCCTCATATGGACTATGCTTTTTTCACACGTCACCAGACGAATAAATGCCCCATCTTGTCCAACCGTCTCAAACGATCCTCGTAGTCCGGCATGATCGTTTCCAAAGAGCGCCAAAATCGCCGTGAATGATTGTGCTCAAGAACGTGACAAGCCTCGTGGGCAACAACGTAATCGACCAATGCCATCGGTGCCATGACCAAGCGCCAGTTTAGGCGGATGCGTCCCCGTGCGTCGCAACTTCCCCAGCGTTTGGACTGGTCGACGACTTTGACAATTGGTGTCGGAATGCCAAGCGTCTCTGCGATCAATCGTGCACGGACGGGAAAATGCTGAATCGCATGGGCTCGATACCAATGCCTGAGCCCGCTGCGGACAGCGGTGCGCTGCACGGATGCATGTCCGTTCGGCAGAACCGGCGCGATGAGTGTCGAACCTCTCGCTGCAATTCGGGTTACAACAGCGGTTTCATCTGGAATGAGCTTCAAGCGATACTGGCGGCCGAGATAGTGGAACGTCTCGCCGCTCACAAACTCCTTGGCAACCGGCTGGCCACCAAGTTCTCGATAAGCCGCCTGTTTGCGAAGCAGCCAAGCCCCTTTCTTGCGAACGATGCCAAGGACGCGGTCATCATCTAGGTCTGGCGGTGCGAGCACGCGCACCCCATCGAAGCCAACAGATATCGCCACGGTTTTTCGGCGCGCTGTTCGCTCGATCTGGAACGCAAACGTTTCTCCGCCAAAGACGATGGAATGCTGAGCGGCGTCCGTCATCCCGCGTACCTCGCACGGGCGACATCCATGATCTTTGCAGTCGTGGCTTCGACCTTATGCGAATCCAGTCCCAAGCTGCGCAACTGCTCCTTGATGGATCGACGCATCTGTCTCTGCACGTCCTCCTTTTGGTGCCAGTCAACGACTTCGGCATATTCTTCGAGCGCCTTGGTGATACCGGCAGCGCTCCGGGAGCGCTCAGCATCTGGCAGGTCGATGTCAATGAAGGGCAGGATGGCGGCAGCCGTTCCGGTGAGGCCGTCACTTCTGCCCCCCATACCTGAACGAATATCCGCAGCTTGGCCCACCATTGCTTCAAGCTGGGTCAACCCGCTGGCGGCAGAAATGCGAGCCTCCCGCCTGTCGTTGACGATTTTCTCTAACTGTTCCCAGAGAGAAGTGTAGGCCGTGGGATTTTCGTCGCGGTGGACGTGGATTTCCTGGCGAATTGCGTGCTCGATCTCTGCCGCCTTGGCATCGCTAGAACGAAGACTTTCCAAATGCGGACGGAAGGCAGGATCGAGAATGTCAAACTTCACCAGCAACTGTTCGACCCCCGTCACCGAGAGATGACTGGTGATGATCTCGCCGACTTTCGCGCCGTAGTCCTTCGGGTCGAACGGCTCCTCATGATAGGCGCGGCGGGCGAGAACGCGGATGCGCGATAGCCGTTTCAGGTCGGAGGGATAGGGTTCTTCCAATGCCTTTGGCTCAGGCAATACCATGTCCATGGCCTCGGCAAAGCGCAGGAAGTCGAGTTCGAATTTGGCGCGGATGTCGTCGGGGCGCAGCAGCTCGACGCACGTCGTATCGTCCTCGCGGCCAATACCTTCGAAGAGGCGAGTGGCCGCTCGGTGCCGACTTTCAAGAAGCTGGACTTTTTCGGACAGTGGACGAAGAGCACTGGCTATGCCGTCTTCGTCCGAGAACATATCCAAGGCATCGGATATGCGTCGGTTGTCACCCCAATAGTCAACGACCATCCCATAGGTCTTACCGTCAGCGGTCCGGTTCACGCGGGCGATGGCCTGCAAAAGCGTATGCTCCCGCAGAGGGGCATCGAGGTACAGAACCTGCTCTACCGGGGCGTCAAAACCGGTCAGCAGCATATCGCACACGACCAAGATTTTTAGCGGATCGTCGCGCTTTTTGAACCGACCAATCAAGGTATCGCGGTCACGCTTGGAAAGGTGATGGGCTTGCAGCCGGGCGCTGTCATTATTGGATGCGGACATGATCAGCGCGCATTCTGGAGCACCGAGCTGCCGCAGAGCTTCGACGTAGGTAACGGCGACGTCTCGGCTGACCGTCACTATTTGGGCTTTGAAACCATTCGGTTCGATAGTGTTTCGATAATGCGCGAGAATATCCCCAGCGATGGCCTCAACACGAACCCGCGCTCCGGCCAATTTCTCTTGAAGTCGCATGCCGCGCTTCAGCTTTTCAATCTCGTCGTCAGATAGTTCCGGGAAAGTGGCCCGAATATCCCGTTCTAGATCGCGCCCGTCGATCCGAAGTTCCGCATCGCGCATCTCGTAGTAGATCGGGACGGTCGCTCCATCCTTCACAGCCTGGTCGATCAGGTAGCGGTGCAGGTAGTCGCCGAACACCTCACGCGTGCTACGGTCCCTCTTGTCGATGGGCGTGCCGGTGAAGGCTATCATGCAGGCATCGGGTAGGCCGGCGCGCATCCGGGCGGCAAGCGCGCCATATTGCGTACGGTGCGCTTCATCAACCATGACGAAGACGTTCCGCGCCTTAGAAATGACCGGCGAGTGTTTCGGCACGGCGCTGTGAAACTTATGGACGGTCGTCAGAACGGTTGTTCCAGCGCCGCCCGATAGAGCCTTACGCAGCGCGTCTCCGCTTTCGGCCTGTATGGGATTGGCAAAGCCTGAGCGCTGGAATTGTCCGGTAATCTGGTCGTCAAGGTCGTTTCGATCCGTGACTATGACAATTGTCGGATTTTCGGCTTCGGGCAGGCGACGCAACTTGGTCGCCAGAAACACCATAGTTAGCGACTTACCGGAGCCTTGGGTATGGTGGATGACGCCGCCACGGCGCTGCGGATTGGGCGCGGTCCGGATGCGCTCAATGGCCTTGCCGACGGCAACAAACTGCTGATAGCGCGCCAGCTTCTTAATGCGCCGCCCGTCGATGGTTTCGAACATGACGAAGTTGCGGATGAGATCGAGCAGATTGGCCGGAGCGAGAAGCCCAGCGAGCAAAATATCTTGCCCGGTTGGCGTTCGACCCAATTGCGCCGACAACGCATCGAGCGTGAGCGGATAGGGGTCTTTCCATTCGGCCCACTGGCGAGCTGGCGTCAGCGTCGTGCCGTACTTTGCCACATCGCGCGCTAATGCGATGGAAATCTGCGCCGTCTCGAACAGGCGGGGAGCGCCAAGCCCGGCAAATTCATCACGGCTTTCATAACGTCGGAACTGGCGGATCGCCTCGCTCATAGGGTCGGCCAATGACGGCGATTTGCATTCGATGGCCGCGAGCGGAAGGCCGTTCACGTAGACCACGATATCGGGGATGATGTCCTGACGCGCGCCCTTGATGGCGACTTGTCGGGCGAACTCGAACGTGTTGGCGGATGGATCATCGAAATCGAAGAACCGCACATTTCGGTCCTGTCGTCTGCCGCCTTCAGTGTGAGGGGCCGTCACGCCATAGGTGAGAGCCGTATAGGCGCTCTCGTTGGCCTCCATCAAATCTACGGCGGTGACGCGCGTGACAGCCGCCACAGCCCGGCGAACGCCGTCGTCGCCAAGCCAAGGGTTAAGGCGCTTTAGACATTCGCTCAAGCGAACCGTCAGAACCGGCTCCGTAGCCAGCCCGTCACGCAACCGCCGCACATCTTCCGTGGACAAGGGCTTATAGTCGAACAGCACCCGTAACAGGTCAGTCGCCGGCTCCTCTACCCAATCGCGCTCAAGCTGCTCGTTAGTTTCGCTCATGCTGCCTGCTCGGCTTTGTCACGATGCCGCGCAATAACGCTATCGGGAAGGCTGATGCGACCGGAGAGAAGTTCCTGGGCGAGAGCCGCGCGATTATCCTTTAGGGCCGCCAACGTGCCTCGCTCCTCTTCAATCCTCAAGTCGAAGGCGACGCCAACCTCGCCGATTATCTTCTGCTCCTCCAACGGAGGGAGAAGGATTTGCAATGCCTTGAAGGTTCCCATGTAGATGTCAGGCAGGACGCTCCCAGCGACGAGACGCCCCCACTCACGCGACATATGTCGAAAGACCTGCTGAAGGTAATAGGGATCAAGCTTGTTTCCGCAGATCCAGTTCGCGAAATGCTGACTGGTACACATCTCACGCCCCATAACCGAAGCAAGACCAACGTTTGCAGTTCGCTGAAGCACAACAGTTCCCGACGGCAGCATGCGTGCTGATGAGTTGGCCAAACCCAAAGGCCCAATGGTTTCCGCGCTTTCAGATATAGTCACTTTGGTGAGTGCATTGGCATCCTGCAGTGATATCCAAGGGATGTTGCCGTCCCAATAGGTCGGCTCCTTTCGGTCGGGTGTGTGGCCACTTTCGAGCTTAGCAACTTTAGTCAGCGTCACGAGTTCCCAATCTGACGGGATATGCGTGACGCCCTCGGCCACGCGCCCAAGGACCCAGCGCGCCGGTAACGGCTTCATCTGCGCCTTCTCGCGTCGAATGCCACGCGTCAGAATTTCCCGCATAGTGGCATGCTTCGCGTCGATGAGCGCAGTAATCAGCGACTCCGTCTTGGTGATTGTACCCTCAACCTTACTCAAAACCTCGGCGACGGCACGTTGCTCGTAGATTGGGGGAAGATGGATCGGAAATGTCTGAAGTGCGTCAAAGCTGAGCGCATCCCGAACCGAACCTTGCAGATTGGCTGCTACCCGCTCAGTGAATCTCGAGCTTGTCAGGAAAGCATTCAGATAGTCTGCGTCCAGTTCCGGAGAGATACATTCAAAAACCGTGTACATCGGTGATGCGCAAACGTCATATCCTAGATCGTTTCGGGCTAAAGAACCGACATTCACCCTTGATGGATTAAAGGCGTACCAGCCAGGCTTGATAATCTTATAATTAATCAACTCGCGGCTGTAGACTTGCCGGGAAAACGTCTCCGAAGCCAGCTGAATACCGTTGTGATTAGTTACGCTCACAACGGGCAACACTTCGCCTTCGCGCAAGCGCTGCGACCGTTCAATGATCAGCCCACGCAATCGTTTCGTATCACCCAACATAACCCATCTCCTTGAGAAGGGCATTCATGCGCGCGGCGGCTTCGTCGCGTGCCTGCTCAGCGGCCCAGAGTTTGCCAAGCTCAACTTTCACGTCGATCGGCTTTTCCGGCTCAAGCGTGTCGATGTAGCGGGAGATGTTAAGGTTGAAATCGTTCTCCTCGATTTCTTTCATATCCACGACACGGCAAAAGCGGTCCTCGTCCCTCCACGCGTGGAAGGCTTCACGGATGTCGCTGATATCGCCCTCACCTAAGATGTTCTTCTTGGGCTTCTCCTCAAATTTCTTAGCGCCGTGAATGAACAGCACCTTGCCTTTACGCTGCGGCGCTTTCGCCTTGTTGAGGATCAAAACGGTCGCTGGAATGCCGGTGCCCGCGAAGAGGTTTTCTGGCAGGCCGATGATCGCCTCAAATAGATCGGCGTTCAGCATCGCCTCGCGAATGCGGCCGTCGCCGGAGCCACGGAACAGCACGCCATGCGGCATCACCACGCCGCATACACCCGTTGCGTTGAGCGTCGCCACCATGTGTTGAACAAAGGCCAGATCGCCCATGTTCTTCGGGGGAATACCATAGATGAAGCGGTTATGGCCCTTCTTCTCAGTGTCGCCTGAAACGTCCTCCGCGCCCCAGCTATCCAGCGAAAAAGGCGGGTTGGCGATGACACGATCGTAGAGGAAGAGATTGCCGTCTTGATCGAGCAGGCGCGGATTGCGGATCGTATCGCCCTTTTCAATTCGCGCATCGCGAAGCCCATGCAGCAGCAGGTTCATCTTGGCGATGGCCCATGTGCCAAGGTTCTTTTCCTGACCGTGAAGCGTGATGTTGAGCGCTTCGCCCAGCCGTTTGCCTTCGAGCTTCGCCACATGCTCTGCGACCTGAACCAGCATCCCGCCTGAGCCGCATGTGGGATCGCTGACGCGCATGCCGGGCTGGGGATCTAGCAACTCGACAATCAGCCGCACCACATGATGGGGGGTATAGAACTCGCCACCCTTCTTGCCCGCGTCGTCTGCGAACTTGTCGATCAGATATTCATAGGCGCGACCAAGCATATCCGGCTCAGACAGCGAGGCATTGGACAGGTCGATGCGCGAGAAGTGATCGATCAGACGCGACAAAACACCTTCACGGTTCTTGGCATCGCCAAGCCGCGATTCGGAATTGAAGTCGATATTGGCCAACACGCCTTCAATCGAGGGATTGGCGTCCTCAATCGCGGCGCATGCTTTGTTCAGGTGGTCGCCAATGCCTGTCGTCAGCTTCTTGATCGACGACCAGCGCGCACGCTCAACCAGAAAGAACTCGTGCTCGTCCGGGTCGCTGTAGGCGACATCTTCCGGTAGACCCTGCCGCATAGCCTCCTTGGCTTCTTCTTCGAAACGATCAGACAGTCGCTTCAGAAACAGAAAGCCAAAAATGTAGATCTTGTAGTCGGAACTATCGATAGAGCCGCGTAGAATGTCGGCGGATTTCCAGAGATGACTTTCGAGTTCCGAGCGGGTGAGTTTGGCCATAATCAGTCTTTCTTCTTTGTTCCAAATAGGCGCGTGTTTAAAACGCTACGCGCTAACGTGCGACGAGCAGTCGCAGCTCGAATGGCAGCTGAATACGTGGCTAATGACGCCCGTACAAATTCGGAGATTAGGTCCTGCTCCTCAAACGGAGGCAAACTGATCTCGAGTTTTGCGAGATCTTTTGGCGACAATGATAACAGAGTGGTCGCGCCACGTTGGAGCACCTCGATCTTCGGCCGGAAACCCTCACTAGACAGGATTGCAAACAGCACCTCGCCGCGAACGGGCGGGGCGGGGCGCACAATTATGATGTTCCCACTAGCAATAGCCCCAGCCGTCTCAGTGCCAACGATGCCAAATTTTAGCACGGTCCCGCGGCCGGTGATTAGAACATCTCCCTCCTGCAACTGAAAAGGTAGAGCGCGAGCCTCTGAGGAGAACGACATTATGTCTAGTTCCGCCAGGGGCGTGACCAGTCCGTCATCCAAGTGGCGGACGCCCACCACTGCAAAAGGGATTCCATCCGGGTTTTCGCTCCGTGAGGTGCTGGCGCCGGCGAATAGCCTGGCTACATCACCAAGGCGAAGCTCTCGATCGGGTCTATCATTTTTGCTAATCATGACGCACATATTCGCCGTATTCGGCTACGAAGTCAACGAATTTATATCGTCGCCATCTACCGTATTCGAATACTGTCAGCAGGATTTAGAAAATATGCCGTTGACATCCGGAAAATCTCTGGCATTCTGGCCCAATCGGACTCACAGTCCGAGGGTTGGACCAAAACGGAGAAATAAATGAAGACAAGAGCGAGGCCGAGCGGCCTTTCAATTTCGGAAAGCGATGCATCCCTCATCAAGGGAATGATTAATCGTGGCGATCGCCACCATGACATCGCAGCTTTCTTTGGACTCAATCAGGGCAGGATTGCTGAAATCAAAGACGGAAGTCGGTTTCCAGATCTTATCGCTGCAAGCCTGGATGAGCTGCCACCTAAGGGGCCGTATCTGACTCCAAAGGCATCATGGATGGAAAACCGACTGGTCTCGTAAACCAGCCGACTTCCGATACCCGGGGCCGAAGCCCGCTAGGACGTCCTAAGCAAACGTATCGTAGCGGCCCCCTCCTTAAAAATCAACAACCCGGATGCTTCGGCCGGGTTAGATTCTCGCCCCAAGGAGGGCAAACAAACAATGTTCGAGATTCTCCGCGCAAGCTCTGGTGGCTATTTTTGGCGCCTTAAGGGGGGCAATGGCGAAACCATATGCCACTCGGAAGTCTATACTTCCAAGCAGTCTGCACAGGGTGGCGTCGACGCTGCAAAGCGGATTGCGCCTACCGCGCAGGTGCACGACAGAACTTAACTTCTGTTGAATCATGACCTTTGCCTCGCGGCTCAGCCGCGGGGCACTTTTATTTCATTCGGAAATCCTAGGAGAATTTCTTGGATCGCGAGACACGCGTGTTGCAGGTCATTTGTGCCGCATTTTGCATTCCTTTGGCAGGATTGCTCTGGGTAGCCGCCAAACATGGCTTGGCCCATTACGAACAAGAATACAGCTTCGAAGCTAAGTATGGCCTCAACCCCAACGAAATCTATCTGAACGGAGCCATAAGCAAGAGCATGGCGAGAAAACTGGACAGTCTCATTGACAGCTCCGAAGAGCCATCCATCACCGTGTTTATCGACAGCCCAGGTGGCACGGGGACCGGCGCCGAAGAGATAGTACGGGTGTTCGCGGAACACGAAAACGTAACTTTGAGGCTGTTCAGGGGGGCGCGTTGCTTCTCCGCATGTGTCGGCGTTTTCGCAGGAGTCCGTAAGCTAGATCGAGCTGTAACAGATGATGATGCGTGTTTCTTGTTTCATGCCGGAACTAAAGAGCCTGCTGAAGCAGCGGCATCGGCCTGCGAGCTTCGGCCTGCTGAGAGTACTAAAGAACCAGATCGCTGGACGGCTCTTATCTCTCCAAATCTGACGGCATTCTTCGAACAATGTGCGAGAAACCCAGCTCATACACTCGAGGGAATTTCGCTTGACGGCCGCCAGTTAGCTCAGATCGTAAATGGTGGGTACACGATCAGATGTGACGATCACGTAATGTCGAAATCGTGCTCGGGGCTCCTCGGGAACCGGTCGCAGTGCCGTTGAGGTTGCGTAGGAGCATGTAGCTTAGCCAGACTTTGAGGCCATGTGTGGCGTGGTGATCGGATTTGGCCGCCGGGCTAAGCGTGACATAAAGCGTCTCGAGCCACACCTCATAAAATGCACATTTTCTGACATGTGCCCGGCTGACGCCGCTGAAGCCTTGATTTTGCAGCGACTTCCCAGCCCCCACCTGAGCGCTCGCCCTTCTTCACGACTGGCAACATAACGAAAGGTAGGAAAACGCAGTCTTTCGTGAGGTTCGTTGGTGAAGCAGGCAAAGGTTTTGACGGAGACGGAATTCAAACGTGTGATGGCGGTCATAGCGCAGATGAAGCACGCGCCGAGAAACCGGCTCGCGGTGATGCTGTCGCATCTTACCGGTTTGCGCGTGGGGGAAATCGCGGCCTTGACGTTGCACGACGTCTTCGATGCCGACGGCAATGTCCGTGAACAACTGCGCCTCAGTGCTGCCATCACCAAAGGCGGCCATGCTCGGACCGTCTTCATCAATGAGAAACTGCGCCGGGAGATCGAGCGCTACAAGACCGGCTGGAGTAATACTCACAGTCCAGGTGACCCACTACTGTTGACGCAGAAACAGACGGCTTTTTCCGCGAATACGCTCTGCCAATTAATGGGACAGATCTACCGGCAAGCTGGGATCGACGGAGCGACGTCGCATAGTGGCAGACGCTGGTTCATCACGAGGCTCGCGCATTCCGGGGTCAGCCCCAAGGTCATAATGACTTTGGCAGGCCACCGGAACCTCACGACCACACAGCGTTACATCGACGTTCGCGACGAGATGATGAAGGCTGCCGTCGAGCTTCTGTGATTTCGAGCTTGTGAACCGCCACCACTCTGACGTTCTCGTTAGGGTGACGAAGGCAGTTGTTGACCTTGAGGCACGAGAGAACATAATGAGAACGACATCCTCTCGCTCTGCCAAAGGTCACCGCTTCAATGCAAAGAGATCCGCTTCAGACACTCGGCCTTCATGTCGGCATAGCCCTGGCATGCTTGCGACCAACAACCGTTCGTGCCTTCGCTGGACGCGGTCGAAGCCGTCGCCGTGATCTCTATCTGGTCCCGAGCATTGCGGATGAGATAGTTGCGAACATATGTATCACGCTGGCTTTCAACAGGGACGGCGAGCGGGTTATTCGCAGCCGTATCGCGCGACACGTCGCCGATGTGTTGCTGGGCGTATCAGATAGCGTTGCACGTGATTGGGCAGGAGTGGACGCGGAAGCACGAGACCGGGCCCGCAAAGACATTACCGCGTGTATCGTGCAGCGGCTTTTCGGTCGATACACCATCTTGATCCAACCCCGTGAGGTTATAGTCCCGGCAGCAGATGTCTGGTGTGGCATCCGGGAAGACGAGATAGAAGGGGACTAAAGACGGGGAACGCTGGAGATCAGCCCTCGGACAACAGTATCTTTATCAGCTTGGATTTTGCAGACCGCCTCGAAACGCTCGCCCGGCATATTGCGATCAGCAATGAACTTCTCGGCGTCAGCAAGTTCTTCCTCGGTCGGACGACGGCAGAAGCTCCAAACGTCTTCCAGATAGTAAGGCACTTGAAGAGGAAAGCCGAAATAGCGGCGGGTCTCCCGCTCATCGGGGATATCAACGATTACCGCCTTTAGTCCGGATGTGAATGATATCGGGAACGCGCCTGGAGGCAGGTCTGGCAGGTAGTGGAAGCCGGCCTTGTAGTAGTCCCAACCTGCGTACCCTGCAAAGCCAACGACGCCCGCGACCAAAACCCGTCCAATCCACTTCCCCAACATGCCCACTCCAGCCGCCTATCGATACCCAGCATTTGCCCATAATTTTGCCGGGTTCAATCACCACCATTCCGGGCTAAACTGATTTATTGCAAACATCCGAGGTTGTGCCAAGATGCGCAAAGACCAGATCCCCCAATTCGTTGCTGAGGTCATTGCCACCGGCTGCCCGATTAGTGCGGTAGGGCACGATATGTACGTTTTCGCGGAGATCGACTTGCCCGAGGAAGATGTCGACCGGGTGGCTGGGGAGGTGCAGGAAATCTGTGACCGATACGGGGATCGCGATCACCTTCTTCTCGATATTGTCGCCCATCTGCGCAGTCTGGGACGGTTCATTGAGATTGAGTACTCTTCAGTTCACTAGCGGTGGACGAAGGCCGAACTTCACAGATCAGCAATTCCGACTAGAAATGTTCGATCTCTCAGTGCCTACAGCTTTGGGCTGATACAAGCAAAGTGTTCACGGAGGCCTGCTCCCCGTGAACCACCCAATCTGCGTCGGTATGGCCTGCCGCCTGCTATGCACTTTAGAAATTAAGATGCTTTCCGCAGTGACCGATGACAATCTTCTGCTCTTCCGGTAGCCACTCAAAATGTACGCGAAGCGTCTCGGCGAAGCTATCTTTGATGCCGATTTTGAGGTGCTTCTCCATGAGCATATCGCGCCCCATGTATCGAAACGTGCGAGCGTCACGTCCACCCTTGCTGAGCGTTTCGGCTTCCTTGGCCGCGAAAGCATTGCCGAATGCTGCCCGGGCTTTCTGGTCACCGCTGCCGCTGGTAAGCGCCTCCCAATACTCCTCAGCGAGTGTTCGAAGCAGTTGAAGCGCACGATATCCGTGTACAAAGCCGCTCCGATCAGAATCTCTAGCCGATGCGTAAGCACAGTCCAGCACGATGATACGATCAGAATACAGCCCCCCAATGAGCCTCACCGCCTGCTCCAAGGTAGGGGTTTGATTGAGGGCCGTCCTCAACACTTCCCGCAGTGGGGCGACCGTCTCTGAGATCTGATCCGAGGGATCGCTAGTGCGGGACTGGACACCACTTAGTGCGTGCTTAAGAGCGTCTGTCTGCGCCTCCGCGTAATCCAATCTGGCACCGGCTTCCTCAAGGTCTTCGCGCAGAGATTGTATTTGATCGTCTTTAGATAGCATTTTTTCCGCAGCTTCCTGCAGCAATTCTTCATAAATGCTGACGTCGCCCGAAGCAGCGGCTTCCGATACCGCCTTCTCTAACCGCTTTGCCAGGATAGCTTGTCCGACAATGTCGCTCGAGGTGTGCTGCCAAGAATTTGGAAGATTGGTGAAGTGAGTGATTGTCGCCATAACTTCCGCTTCGGCGGTGGTCCCAGCTGATGCCAGCTCCTCAATGCGGTCCGGTCGGAGTAAGACCGTTTTGCAGAATAGCCCATCCCCACTTACCCTCGGTGGGAAAATAATGTTTATGGCTCCACCGAACGAAATGTACCGACGTCCCAGCATCGCTTGCATCTTGAACGTATCGGCTTCATGAGGGATTTCTACAACCTGAGCCAATCCGACAGTGAGCGATCTTAATCTTTCTGGTAGTATCGGAAAAATGCCATCCCGATTTCCGCTTATTAGGATGAGCGGATATCTTCTCGATCGGTGTTCGATCCCATAAGCGAACCCAGCGGCGTTATGCTCGGTAAGCTGGAGCACTGAAAGACTGGGTGTGTCACTGGCCGGTCTGCATTTTTCGATCAGTGTTTGAACGATCCGAGGCCTAGTGACCTGGATCGGAGCCACGACTTTCGCACTTACCTCACTGGTTTCGAGCAACACAGAGCACTTTACAGGAGCGTCGTACGTATCCTGCTTTAAGCCAATTTCCGTAATCCATCTCCGACCGGGCACGCCCTCCTGACCATGGGTCAATCTGGCGCAGAAGTAGTAGGGATAATGCGGGTCTCCATTGGCATCGACGGTGGCCCGCGAACTGACTGCCGCACCGTCCGTGAACTTGAGTTCTCTAATTCCACTTGCCAGCTTAACCGGATCTACTGGGAAGCTCCGCTTATCGCCTACCCAAGCTGCGATACTCTGAATAATCGAATGGCAGCCTCCTTCCGGCTGTAAAACGAAGCTATTCGCGTATACCAGCATAGTCGGCTCCTCATGTATGCCTGCAACCTAGAATAATTTAAACTGCCATCATGCGCTCTTTCGTACGACGGCTTTTTTTGGTTTTTCCCTCCAAAGGGATTCCTGAAAATCCCGTCTATCCAGAAGATGGCTATCGGGACGCATATTCAGTCCAAGATGAGCAAAGCGCCGCGCAAGCTCTTCGTTTCCGGCTTTCATGGCTGCAATCCGGTTGTCGCCAAAGAAACTCGGCCCCGGAAGTTCCTTTAAAACGATGTTCCAGCAGCGCATCACCGTATAGCCTTGAGCTACACAGGTGAGCGCGAAGAGCGTGTCTTCGCCATGCAGAGCGAAGTTTGGATCAGGGTAGACCGGAGCCCGTCCCTCTTTCTGGAAATTGCGGACCACGAACATGCTCCCTTTCAAGTCCAAGTCTCTATTGAACACATGATGTTTGCCGTAGAGATCGGGATCGGCTTCCCACCTTCTGGTGAAGGGCTGCTTTCGGGGATCGATGGGGAAGAACACATCCACCCCGTCATAGGCATGGACGCCATTTCTCGACATTTCATCGAAAAGGTGAGGTCCGCAATTATGATCGGTGTCATAAAGGATCGCGTCGTCATCCATCATGACACCCCAGCTGAAACTGCTTTCGTAGAACGCAGACAAACAGGCGTGCCTGTTCATCACCAGGCTTTGAGATGGCAAGAAAATGATCTTTCCTGCACCCTTTCCAAAGTCTCTCATGACCGGATGCCGCTCGAATTCGGCTTCCGTCCATCCTGACGCGAACAGATTGATCGGCACCGAAGTTTTTGCCTGCCACCAGGTGATTTGCCGCATTAGATTTGTAAGCCTGAGTGATCGGTCCGTTGGATCAGCAGGGCGAAAACTGACAATGTACGCCGCGAAATCCGTCACTCGTTCACCCTTCGTTTCCCACGTTGCAAATTGCAACGTCTACGACCCGACATTGAGACGGATGTTTTAAGGCTTGGTTTAGCGGCAGCATCGAAGAATTGCCCCCAGTTGAGGGAGGCGTGAAATGGCACGGAAATCAAAGGCATCCACAGCGGGCATTGATGAGGTTCGCAAAGCTCGTAGACCGAGGAACCGTCTGCTCCGTGACACGACCGACAACATCACACGCTCGATACAAGAGGCGTTCGAGAATGCTTGGCCGATCATGGCGGCTATGCCTGATGGACGGCTTGAGAAAACGTCCACCATCGTAAGTCGGGACCAGGCCCTAATCTACAAGCTAGCCCATCGCGATTTTGATATGCAGTCGGGCTTGGTCGCGCACGCGCTCAAGGTCAACGGCAAAGGCATGAGCCCGCAGCAGGTCGCGCAACATGTTGACGAGATCTCAGATCAGGCCAAGCAGGATCTTGAGGGCTTGTTTTCGGGCTCTGACGAATTGCCAGACGAAGCCCAGACCTATTCGCCGGAACTTCGCCGTGTTCTTGCCAGCTTGAAGGGCGGCGATCCCGCAAGGATGTTCGACGACCTCCACACGGCCTATCATAACCAGAACGCATTGTTCTCCACTGCGCTCGATGTGAGGGACAGCACGCTTTACCAGTGGTGGCGCAACTGGACCGCCAAGGATCTCGACCCGGGCTTACGCGCCATGGACAAGCTGATTGCATTTCTCAAACATCAGCAGACCCATTATCCTGATGAAGCCGAAGAGTTTAAGAAGCGCTCTGGCGCTGATAAATTCATAGGCCAGCCAGCTTGGACGATCTACGCCGATCTTCACATCCTTGCTGCGTGCATAATGGCTGCCAACTATAATGCAGCCGGAGAAGAGTATTCGGTCAAAGCGGCAGATGTCCGAAAAATCGCGGAGCTTTACGATCGAATTCGGCTGCAAAAGCACACCAGAAAAAAGCGCCGAAAATAAAACCTTAAATTCCTCTTCCGTATCAACGTCTTGGCAGACTTGCCCTCGCGTTTCGAATGCGATGAACCGCGTCACAATTGCCTCCAATTCGCAACTAAAGGAGGCATTTTCGCTTATGGAAGATCACGACACCAAACAGACGGCTGCCGCAGCCGAGTTTGAACCGACAGCTTCGGACATCCACGACCTTGTAGCGATCGTCAACGGCTCTGCACCGTTTGGATCGGACATCGGTGCTGCTTATACGACAGTCACCGAAGATCAGATTGAAAAGGTCGCCCAACACATCCGCAAAGATGGTGCGCGAGCAGAACTGATCGTCGGATCGCTGGTTCGAAAGTCGAAGCTTCAGTTTCTGTCGCGGGCTGCTTGCTGGATAGCAGAGGCCGCGAAGATAGAGGGCTACCTCGAAAAACTGATGTCGGATAGTGGGGTGGCAATTGCCACCAATACTGCCAACGAACAGGCATTGAACGCTGCCGTCGTCCGATTTCTGACGTCTCAAGTGACTGACGCTCATATGGACAAAGCCGAGGTTTCGCGAGCAGCGACAGCGTTGGCTGGGCTCCAGATCCTCTGCACGGACAACGGCGTTGCTCCCTCTTTTGGCACGTTTCACGAAGTTCTGGCGTTAGCGTCCACATCCAGTTGCGATAAGCTCATTACGTTGGCAAGAGAGCGTCGAAAAGTCGATCAGCAGGTATCGAAGCCCCGTCCGAGCGATGTTGCTCCGGAAGGAACAGCGGATGTTGCGCCAGGCTCGGTGGATGCGGCTGATCCTGCAAGATCAGGGCCACCAATCGACGCTGCGGTTTCGAGCGGTGGCGTCGCAAAGCGACCCGTGGTGTCTGCTTCGGCTGCGACAGTCAAAACTTGTTCTGAGGGCGTCAGGCAACTGGTCCTGATCGTGGATGTCCCTGAGTGCCTCAGCGGTGACCAGTTCACCTTTGAGGGTCGCGTCATCAACGGGCAGCTTCATCTCTTTCTTGCTGTGAACAGCACGGACCGCTAAGCGCGGTCCCCAACTTTCAAACATTTTTGGAGAAGACCAATGGTCGCGCGGACCTATCAGCCGCCGAGCCACGATGGCGCTCGCTATCGTGCAGCAATTCAGCCGTGGTACTCACAAGCCATAGGCCGACATGACGTGTCCGCACGGACGGGCCAGCGTTTGTCGGCGGCGGACCTAGATCTGTTGAATGGTGGCGGCCTGTTAACGCTGGACCACTTTCTGCAGTCTGCGTTTTGCGGGGTCAAAAATCGCGACCCGATGGTAGGTCGGCGAGACGCGACGCTGACCAGCGGATTGATCGATAGCGGCGGTTATCAAATCTCGACCGGGGCCGAAGAGTGCTCCGAGGCGATTATGTACGAACTCCTTCGCTACTGCGAGCAGTTCGATGCCGCACCAATCCTTGATGGTCCGACGTCATCAATCCAGAACCCGAAGAGCAAGCTCAAGACCGCACGCGAGTGCTTCGACTTCACGCTGGCCAATGGCAAGTATGCGATCTCAAACCGCAGGCCCGGCCGCACACGGTTGTTGAATGTCATTCAAGGATTGAGCCGCGCACAGGCGCTTGGATGGTATGAAAATATCAAGTTCCTGAACGATCCCAGACGTTTTGGCGACTATGCCCTCGAAGACTGGGCGTTTGCTGGCGCGACCCGGACGCACTTTTCGATTGTGCTCAACCTGCTCGTAAGGATGCGGGACGAGAAGCTGATCAAGCCGGGTGCCTTCTTGCATTTCCTTGGCGTGGGAAGCCCCGAGATTGCTTGCGCGTTGACGGCTATCCAAGACGCCCTGCGTGCGACCATCGATGCGAACATTCTCGTCTCGTTCGACACGGCGACGCCGTTCCTATTGGCGGGACGCTACAAACGCGCGCTGCGGGAACCAACACGCTCCCAGAATGGGATCACCGTGCAGGCCGTGCCGATGCCCGAGTGTCGGTCCTTTGTTGGCAGCCATCAACCATGGCCCGTCAGTAGTCCTTTTGCAGACCGTCTCACACTCGGAGACCTGAATGTCAGACCTGCGGGACAAGGTGCTGTTTGGGATGACCTGTCCCATGCCCTGCTCGCCGCGCACAACGTCTGGATCCAAACCGACGCCGTCGCTGCCGCTGTGAACGCGCTGCGACTGCCTCTGCGGCAGGCGCGGCAACACCTGCCAATTCTGCTCATCGACCTCACCGATTTCATTCGCGAGGTGCTCGTCAGCGAGCGCCCCATGACCCTGATCCGGCAGCAACACATGCTGCTCGATAGCCTGGCTCACAAGAGCCGCAACACAAGCCTGACGGACGATAGATCCCTCGGTCTTTAACCGCCGCATCGCGGCAAGGAGAAATGTAATGCGTACTCTGAACAAAACCCTTCGCCAACTCGTCGCTCTTCGCGCAAAGCTGGGCTGGCCCGCAGCTTATTTCGCAGTCATCCTGCTCAGCAACCTACTGATGGTGTGGCTGCCGATGATGCCCGTCGCTGGCACCTCGATCCCACCGGCCATCCTCGTCTTCGGCTTTGTTTTCATCCTGAGAGACTTGGCGCAGCAGGCCGTCGGCCACCTCATCCTTCCCGTCATGGCGGCGGCAGCATTGGCAACCTATGGGCTTGCAGGTCCTACGATTGCCGCAGCCAGTGTCACCGCTTTCGTCATCTCGGAGATCGCCGACTGGGCCGTGTTTACGGCGACAAGGCGGCCCCTGAAGCAGCGCATTCTGCTGTCATCGCTGGTGGCCGTGCCGGTGGATACTGCCGTCTTCTTCTTAGCGCTGGGCATCCTCGACCCGCATAGCCTGGCTGTGGGGATCGTCGCGAAGCTCCTCGCAACGTTCTTGATCTGGCTCGCCTTGAGCGTTGGCAGTGGCCGGAGGATCGCGGCATGACCATTCACATCGTCGGCCTGGAGCGACACGAACAGCGCTACACCACTGAGTGGGCTTCTAACCTGCCGGAGCAAATCCGGCAGGCATACCCCAACGAACGCGTGAAAATCGTGCATGGCGCTCACGACCACCAAGTCACTTCTCCGGGTGCATTCCTGGATTTCGCCGGAACGAACGTTTTCAAAGGGGAACAATGCGCGGAAATCGGACGCCTGTTCCAAAGTGGGCAAGTGGCAGCCGGCGACACATTCTTGTTCACGGACGCCTGGCATTTCGGTGTCATCGCGACCCGCTACACAAGCGATCTCCTCAGTATACCTGTCCGCATAGTCGGCCTGCATCATGCGGGCTCCCATGATCCGCATGACTTCCTAGGGCGACTTGGGGATACGCCTTGGCTGCGCCCCTTCGAACGGTCGATCTTCGAGGCCATAGATGCGAATGTCTTCGCGACCCGTTTCCATATTGACCTCTACAGGGAGGTTCATGTCTACGCACCGGATGGCAAGGTTCTCCAAGCTGGATGGCCGATGGAGTATCTCACGAACGTGCTGGGCCAAAGGCAGAAGCATCCCAAGCGGAAGCTGGTTCTGTTTCCGCACCGCCTGGCTCCAGAGAAACAGGTTGAGATCTTTCGCGATCTCGGCAACGAGTTCCCGGAATTTGAGTTTCGGGTTTGCCAGGAGCAACGCCTCTCCAAGGAAGAGTATCACGCCCTGCTGGTCGAGGCCGCTGCGGTATTCTCGTGCAGTCTGCAAGAAACCCTCGGTATCGCGATGTATGAGGGGCTGCTGTGCGGGGCCATGCCCATCGCACCAAACAGGCTCTCGTATGCGGAAATGTATCCGGCGGAAGTGCTTTATCCGAGCGAGTGGACGGAAAGCGAAGCCGACTACCAACGTTGCAAATTGCAACTCGTCGCGTTCATGCGTGCGGCACTTGGCCGGGCGCTACAGCCGGAGTGGCAGGCCGAGGCGACCACGATTGCCGACCAAGTTGGAGCCCGCTTTTTCACGGGCGACGCACTATACGCGGCCCTGAGGGGGCAGTCGTCTTGATCGGCGGCTTCTGATGGATCGTAGCTCGATGTGGCGACGGAGTTGGTCGACAATTCTGTCGACTGCGTCGGCGGCATGAGTGCCTAGAGCCTGGAGGCGCTCCAGTCGCCAAAGCACGGCGAGGAGCGCCGCAATACCGGGCTCCCGCTGTGTTGCGACCAGGTACGAATAGTATCGGTCGCTGCGACCGAGCCAGATCCTAGAAAATTCGACTTGGGATCGTGCGAGCGAACACGCGTGCAAACCCTCATAAAGCTCAGTGATCTTCATTCCCGCCATCCTCCTGTTTTTTATATTTATTTTCCGACGGTGGCGGCATTAGGCTACTTTATAAATAGCAGGCCGCCATACTTTAGGAGTTTCCAATGAAGAAAAAGATTGATGAAGTCCGAGCCGCCCTTATGTCCACACGTCAGTTCCCACAGCGGGTTCGGCGGCGATTGGAGTGGCTGTCGCCCAAGCATCACGAACAGCGTGCGATAGTCATGGATGCACTCGGTGATAATCACCCATTGGTGCCAAGGATGAAGCGGTGTGGCGAGGTCGACGAGTGGAACAACGTGTTTTATTGCGGCATGCCCCTCTGCCCACGCTGCTTCATGCGGGCGCGTGGTAAGCAGACCAAACAGGCAATCAGGGAGACATTCAAGGATGCGACCAACGAGGACTTGGCGTTTGCGACAATCCTCCTACCGGCTCGTTTAGACCTGACCGACGTGACCGAGGTGATCGAAAAGGAGAAGCGTCGGCTGCGAAACTTTGTTGAACGGCAACGCTCCTTGGACGCTCGCTGGGACAAGTTCGTTCTGGTCGGTTTTTGGGAGATGGGGAGAATGAAACGCGGCGAGCTGGACGCAGCAGGACGAAACACCAAGCTTGCCCTGGCACAGCTTGATTTTCCAGCTGATGCTGCCGACGATACCACGGTTTGGCTTCCTCACCTCCACGCCATCGTTAACAAAGGCGACTTGACCGAGCAGGAGATCGCGAAGGCCTTGCGAAAGGATGGCCATACGGCGCCGTATCAGGTGGATATCCGGCCACTAAATCCAAACCGACGTGTGAACATCAACATCAAGAATCTCACCCGATACAGCATGAAGTTCCGCATTGAAGACGCTCGTCCGATGGACGATCCCTTGGACTATGTGGCAGCTGAAAAGGCAGAGCTCGAATGCGAAGAGGCGCGGATGTGGTGGCCACATGAGGACATTCGGGCATACGCGGAATGGCTGCGGTCGGAACTAAGCGGCTTTCAGTCGCTGCGCTTTGTGATGGGACCAAAATCAGCTCAGGGAAAGAGCGCGGTATCGGCGAACTCAACAGTCACCACGGTGGGAATGGTCAAAGGGAAGACCATGTCTGACCGTCGTAAACATCTCTCAGATGGAAACAAGTCGAGTATTCGTGGGATTTGTGATGTTGACTTTGATGCTCTGTTTGTTCGAACAGATGGTGTAAGGTATAATAATAATATACTAGATACTAACTGGACTGATGACACCGAGCTTGAGCCCACTCACGCCGCTTTGCCCGCGGTCTTGCAGCCTCTTACACAGACCACTGGTTCACCTCCTGTCAGCACTACAGGACTTGAGACACTGTCCGAGCGCGTGCAGCGCATTTTGGCCTATGGCGAACGGATACGTGCCCGCCGAGGGGGCTGAAGTGACTGGTCCTATTCATCCATGATGCGTATGAGTTTGTCGTAAACCCTGCGCCCCTTAGCCGTCAGTACCGGTATCCGCTTCCGGTGATCCTTTGGATCCGCCTCAGTCGTTACAAGATCGATAGGTTCGGTGCCCCCGGACGGAACAGTGCGAGCTGAAAGGTCAACAATTCCCCGAGATACGGTCGCTTGCGTGATGTCGAGCCGTTCACCAATTTCGAGTACGCCCCACCCGTGCTTCTCAAGATCGTTGCGCGCTACCTCAAGGAACAGCATCATATGTGCGACAGGGAAGTTACGCCAATGGTGGCGAAGCTCCGCGAGGGCAAGATAAAGGCGGTTTGCAGGGGACGGCACGATCCATTTCCTCATGTATTCAGTGAGCTTCGACGCGGACCGCTTACTTTCGTCGCGTCTTGAAATCGCTCATATTCGAGGGTCGCAACGGTTTCAACAGTCTGCTTCTACGGCCGTATGCGCCGGGGTACGTCAGTATCAACAGCTCCGCCTCGGTCTATCGCGGATAAGGTTGATGCCGCACAGCGGTCTCAGGCTCATGACATCAGCCAGCCATAGGGTATCCCGGGCATACCCGTCAGGCTTCAGGTTGTGAATTACGTCTACCGCGAGCCCCCCTGCAGCAGACCGCAGCAGGCGGATGTCGGCTGTCCCATCTGGATCGAATAGACGTGCGACCGGCGGGCATTCGCCGTGGTACTTTTCGAACCAGCGAAGTTGACCCATCAGGCTCGGCGGAAACAGTTTCGTGAACCTGCCGCGCAAATCCATTTCTCGAACTATGACTTCGCGATCCTCAGTGACCGCGAAATGAAAAAGGGCAGCCCAGTATTTCGGCGAATGGTATCGACGGCGCAGAGGCTTCCCGTCGATGATCAGGTCCAGCAGAAGGCTCGAATTCGGACGCTTGGTGCGTAAGAGCTGCTGGGCTATTCCGAACTGAGGCGAAGCTGCCTTTGAGCGTTCGTCCGGTCCCTGTCCTGACAACTTGACCTCACCCCTCCACAGTCACACGGCACCTAGCCTTCCAACAACCCGTGTCTGCACCCGTGGCGGATCAAGGGCAAGCGGCTGAGTGTCCGGCCCAATTGGCAAAGGCATGCGGACCAATTGAAGCTGTCAACAAGACGTACAGGAGCCCGTCTAGCGCGTTTGTCGCGTGGGGCAGGACGTGATTGCGTTCCAATTGATACGCGCGTCCAAGGGCTGCCTGAGAGGCTTTGTGCGCGCCCTTGATCGCGGTCACTGCCGGAATAGTGAGAGGATCACGTCGGCACTCGTGTTGGCAATCGAAAGAGCCTGGACCGACAACTGCTCTTGGGTCTGTAGTGCCTTGAGCCGCGTAGAGGCTTCGTTCATGTCTGCGTCCACCAGGCGGCCTATCCCGCTCTCGACATGGTCCGAAAGCAGGGTAACGAACTTGTCCTGTATGGCCATACGGGTTTGGAGCGAGCCGACCGTTGCCATTGCCTGCGTCAGCTTTTCGATCTTCCCTTCGACCCCGTTCATGAAGTCGTCGAAGTAGGTCTCCAACGGTTGCGACGAAAACGGAGGGGTGTTGTTGTAGTTCCACAAGCCGTTCCGGATGATGTAGTGGTCGCCGTTGCGTTCAACCTTTCCGGTGGAGCTGCTAAAGTATGTCGCGAAAAGCTCATAGGTGACGATATCGACCTTCCCGTCCAGAATTCCCTGCTCTTCCGCGCCCGGCTGGTTGTCGTAAAAGTCGCCGGTTCGATTATAGTTGATCAACACAACGTCCTTGAGCTGGACGTCGGTGGTCAGGATCGTTGATCCCTGGATGCCGGTTACGAAGCTGACACTCTCCGCAAGACTGCGACCACCTTTCTCGACTTGAAGAAGATTGACGCCATTGAAGCTTGACGCCGCAATGGTGTCGGTCATGGCGTCGAACAACTCCCGCATCTGTAGGTCAAGTTTGCCTAGCGCTGTGCCGTCATAGACGCTGTCTCGCTCGTAATCGTACCAGGTCCCGTTCGTCACTGCTGGGAGCTGGTCTTTTGCCATGACCAGCAGGTTCTTGAACTCGTGGAAATAGTCGAGAACCTGCTCCATTCCGGCGTAGGTCGTATCGAGGATTGCGCGTCCTAGTCCGATGCTGTCGGATACCGCAGATAATGCAAGGTTCTCCGAGCGCATCGTCGTTGCGATGGACCAGTAGGCGGCGTCATCGGCTGCCTGACCGACACGAAGGCCAGATGAGATCTGCTGTTGTGTGTCGCTCATGCGGGAACTGACGGAGCGAAGGTTTTGAAGTGCTGCGATCGAAGAATGGTTGGTATGTATGCTACTCATAAAACTCGAGCTATTGTATTTTCACGAATGATTTCAACGGAGACTGACACAATCATAGTTAAATTTGGATGAAATTGAATTCTGAGCGAGCTACCTTCATCAGGAGCAAGCGTGGCGTGGCTGCACCAGCAACACTGGGCAGCGTTAAAGCACGTCAGCAAGACGCGTACGCACGTCTTCCAGCGCGTTTATGGCCGTTTGCTTGTCAGCGTCGCATCCCGGCGTCCACGCGTTTCCCGGGGGCTCTATGGCGGCTTCCCCAGCCTTCCAAACCATCCCCCCAGAAGGTTGAAAGCCATCGGATCAGTATGATCCGATGGCTTTCAAGATGCAGTTTTGCAAGCGTTCGCTTACGCGGACTTGCGCAGCAGCTTGCCGCGTTCAGCAGCAGCCATGGTCAGCTGAGCGTCGAGTTCGCCAGCCCGCACAGCCTCGACAAGCGTATCAATGATCTTGGGCAACGCGGCCAGCTCACCGACCTCGATTGCGTTCTTGCCCTGGGCGAATTCAACCGACTTGCCAGCATAGCGCAGCGAGAAGAACACCTTGCCGCCTTCGTCAGCGAACCAGCCCTGACGGACGCGCTTGAGGGTTTCCACCTCGACACGCTGTCCTTCGGCGTTCTTCTTCCGAACGACGTGCGTGGGTGCGAAAATCCGACCCGCAATCTTTGCTTCGGCCATCTGCTTCTGCTCCACCAACGCGGCCGCTACCTTTTCGCGTGCGCGGAGAACGGGATCTGCGGATGCACGAGCCGGAACTGCTGAGGTAAGCTTGAGGGCCTTCAAATGAGACATGCCAATTCCTTTCCCGATTTGTTTCCTATGTCCGGGATACAGCCGACCGCCAAAAGGGCGAGCCAAGAGTTGAGGGTGAACGCATGAAGGAAAAAACAAAGCCTCGCGCCAAACGAAAGAAGACGCGCATAACTGCCGACGACGTGCGCTACACCGTTGAGATCACATCCTGGAACTGGGACTTCTTCTTTTCCGTGTCAAAGAACACCCTGAAGGGCGCTCCTTACGAGGACTACCGGCATCTTGTGGTCTCCGGCAACTTCCTTGCGCCCGAGAAGCTTGCGGGAAAGCCGATCGAAGTCACCTTCTTGCCCGATGATAAGCTGAACAAGGGCGACGCACCGCTGTTTCCGATCCGAAGCGCTGGGCACCTCACTCTGCCGCGATCAGCCTATGCGATTTGCCATATGCCGATGGACGCTTTGCCTTCGGTTTTGCAGATGCTCTCTGTCCAGATGTTTCGTTATTTAATGTTGGCAGCGGAACCACCGCGCTACGGCAAAGCGTCGATAGTCAGCTACAGGTTCTCTGCGCAGGCAGAATGATCATTCGCCTTGCAGATCGAACAGATCCAGATCGTTGGAAACTGACGACATCGAAACTACATGCGGGGAACAAAGTCGATCGTTAACTGGCTGATGATATGTTCACGCTGAGAACTAACCATCATGAGAGTGTGCGACATCGACGCGAAATCTCAAATTTCCCAATGAAATCAATGGGAAACAGAATTGACACGAAATAGCGCAACGCATATGTTGCGCAACCGAGAAATGGAGACCTGAATGTACGCACTGTTTCAGACGATCGACCTTGCCCTGAGCATCTTTACCTGGATTCTGATCGGCAGTGCGATCTTCTCCTGGCTCTACGCCTTCAACGTGATCAACTCCAGCAATCGATTCGTGGCGACGCTTGGACAGTTCCTCCACAACGTCACCGAACCGGCCCTCCGCCCGATCCGCCGCTTCATGCCGGATCTCGGCGGTATCGACATTTCGCCGATTGTCCTGCTGCTGATCATCTTCTTCCTGCGTTCGTTCCTCTGGAACAGCATCTACCCGCTGGTGGCGTGACAAGCCCCTACCGTTTAGGCCATGACCATCTCCTGCCCGCCGTCCGGCTGACACCGAACGGCGGGCGCGATGCGTTTGACGGGGTGGAGGTCACCGCCGACGGCCTCGCACATCTGAAGGCCCGCGTGACCGCCGTGCCCGAAAAGGGCAAGGCCAACAAGGCCCTTGTCGCCCTGCTCTCGAAATCCTTGAAGGTCCCGAAATCGACGATAACAGTCGTCTCCGGCGAAACCTCAAGACAAAAAATCCTCCGGATCGAGGGCGACCCGGAGGATTTGAAATCGCGGTTAGACGCTCTCGCGTCCGCCTGAGAACTTACTTGCCTTCGTCCTTGGCGCGCTGGATCGAGTCCAGAATGATCTGCTTGGCAGCATCGACATCCATCCAGTCGCCGATCTTGACCCACTTGCCGGGCTCCAGATCCTTGTAGTGCTCGAAGAAGTGCTGGATCTGCTTCAGCGTGATTTCCGGAAGATCCGTGTAGTTGGTGATCTTGTCATAGCGACGCGTCAGCTTCGGTACCGGCACGGCGAGGATCTTCTCGTCCATGCCGCCATCGTCTTCCATCATCATCACGCCGATCGGGCGAACATTGATGACGCAGCCCGGAACGAGCGGGCGCGTGTTGCAGATCAGAACGTCGAGCGGGTCGCCGTCCTTGCAGAGCGTGTGCGGTACGAAGCCGTAATTGCCCGGATAGGTCATCGGGGTGTAGAGGAAGCGGTCGACGACCAGCGTGCCGGCGTCCTTGTCCATCTCATACTTGATCGGCTGGCCGCCGACAGGAACTTCGACGATGACGTTGATGTCTTCCGGCGGGTTCTTGCCGATGGCAATTGCATCAATACGCATATTATTGGACCCCGTAGAGTGTTGAATTCCTGCGCTACCTAATGCGAATTATGGCGCAATGCAACACGGCTTTCGGCTGAGTCGCAGGTCACCGGGCACGACGCCAAAAGACGGGGAGTGCAGACAGCATGAACAAGAAGAATGGAGTGATGGCGGGCCTGTCGCTTCTGACCGTCCTGACACTTGCGAGCCCCGCTCCCGCAAACGACAGCAGCTATACGGATCTTGACCTCGATGCCTGTGAGACATTGGCAGAGGACCCGATGGGCGTATCGCTGAAGTGCGATGGTTACGGCGAGTTTCCCGTCTACTTCAAGGAGGGCGACCTTCGGCAGAGCGTGATCTTCGGCAAGGTCGATCGGGAACTCATCGAGGGCGCCTTCGAGAGCTTTTCTGCCTTCAACCGGGTCAATACGAAGATCGAGTGGCGACTCAATGGGACGGGCACGCCGGTGGCGGCAATCTTGCGCTGGTTCATCGAAAACCCGGGACCCAGCGGATCACCCAGCCCGGAAAGCACAGGCCAGGTTCTTGTCATTTCTCGCGTCGGAACGGCAGCCTATCCGGGCTCCTGCTTCGTCGGGATGGTGGATGCGAAGGCGACCGCCGACGCAAACAGGGTGGCCAGACAGGTGGCAGACGATATTGCTGACACTTTCGACTGCGGCATGCAGCCACCGGAATGGTATGGCAAGCGCGGCGACCTGACCAGTGAGCGCACCTTCAGTTGGCCCGAGGGTTACGTCGTTGACTGAGGCAAACGCGGTCAGTTCCAGATGAAGCCAAGCTTCTTCAGGTGCACGTCGTCGAAGTCTTCCATCCCCTCGACGGCATCCGTACCGCCGTTCGTCCGGAAGAAATTTGCGGCAATCTCGCTGTCTTCAAGGCACCAGACGACCATGCCGTTGCAGCCCAGCGATTTCAAAATCCGCCGCGCCTCGTGGAACAGCTGGTAACCGAGCCCGATACCCTGATATTCGGGCCGGAGATACAACTCATAGATCTCGCCCTCATGCGGCAAGACGCGCGCTCTGTTGTAGCCGAGGGAAGCATAACCAGCGACTTGACCCGCCACTTCGGCAACAAGGATCGTGGCGGGGCCGCGCGTTGCCTTGCGCCACCAGCTTTCGCCGCGGCGCTCGACCATACGGGTCAGCGCACGATAGGGAATGATACCGGAATAGGCGTGCATCCAGGCATTGCGATGAGCATCCGCGATCGCGGCGGCATCACCGGGGCCTGCCAAGCGCATGTCGATCGACAACGTCTTCATAACGTAAACCCACTCTGGCGCGCCTCCTGATGAGACGCGGAGCCTGGACCTGCATCGGCCCAACGAGAAAATTTAACGCTTTTTTAAGATTACTCGCAAGGCGGAAGGCGGAGGATGCACAAACAAAACCCCGGCCTTTTGGACCGGGGTTTCAAAACGAAACATATTTTCAGAGACTTGCGCCTCAGATGGCAGCCTTGGACTTTTCCATGCGCTTGCGATCGTTCGCATCGAGGAACATCTTGCGCAGGCGGATCGACTTCGGCGTGACTTCCATCA
This sequence comes from Rhizobium sp. AAP116, assembly GCF_001295785.1. Lineage (NCBI taxonomy): Bacteria > Pseudomonadati > Pseudomonadota > Alphaproteobacteria > Hyphomicrobiales > Rhizobiaceae > Rhizobium > Rhizobium sp. AAP116. The sequence continues at coordinate 166,925 of NZ_LJIB01000025.1, read as the reverse complement.
GCTCGTCGTCCTGGATCCAGGAGAGCGCACGATCGAGCGTCATGCGGATCGGCGGGGTCAGCTTGACGGCTTCGTCCTTGCCGGCAGAGCGGATGTTGGTCAACTGCTTGCCCTTGAGAACGTTGACTTCGAGGTCGTTGTCACGCGTGTGGATGCCGATGATCATGCCGGCATAAACCTTTTCACCTGGCTCGATGATCATCGGGCCGCGGTCTTCCAGGTTGAACATCGCGTAGGCAACAGCTTCACCCGACTGGTTGGACAGCAGAACGCCGTTGACGCGACCGGTGATCGCACCCTTGTAAGGCTGGTAGTCGTGGAACAGGCGGTTCATGATCGCCGTGCCGCGCGTATCGGTCAGGAGTTCCGACTGGTAGCCGATCAGGCCACGGGTCGGTGCGTAGAAGCGCAGACGAACGCGGCTGCCGCCGGACGGGCGAAGCTCGACCATTTCAGCCTTGCGCTCGGACATCTTCTGAACGACGACACCGGAATGCTCTTCATCGACGTCGATCACGACTTCTTCGATCGGCTCCATAGTCTGGCCGCTCTCGTCCTTGTGCATGACGACGCGCGGACGCGAAACGGCAAGCTCGAAGCCTTCGCGACGCATGGTCTCGATGAGAACGGCGAGCTGCAATTCGCCACGGCCCGACACGAAGAAGGAATCCTTGCCGTCGGATTCTTCGATCTTCAGAGCGACATTGCCTTCAGCTTCCTTGAACAGGCGATCGCGGATGACGCGGCTCGTGACCTTGTCACCTTCCGTGCCGGCAAGCGGGCTGTCATTGACGAGGAAGGACATGGTGACGGTCGGCGGATCGATCGGCTGTGCCGTCATGGCTTCGGTGATCGACGGATCGCAGAACGTATCAGCAACCGTGCCCTTCGAAAGGCCGGCGATGGCGACGATGTCACCAGCATGGGCTTCTTCGATCGGCTGGCGCTCGATGCCGCGGAACGCGAGGATCTTCGAAATACGGCCGGTTTCAACGGTCTTGCCATCCTGGGCGAGAACCTTGACAGCCTGGTTCGGCTTGATCGAGCCGGAAGCGATACGACCGGTTATGATGCGACCGAGGAAGGGGTTGGCTTCGAGAAGCGTTCCGATCATGCGGAACGGGCCTTCTTCGACGTTAGGCTCCGGAACATGCTCGAGCACGAGGTCGAGAAGCGGCGCGAGACCGGCATCCTTCGGACCTTCCGGGTTCACGTTCATCCAGCCATCGCGACCAGAGCCGTACAGGATCGGGAAGTCGAGCTGATCGTCGGTCGCATCAAGATTGGCGAAGAGGTCGAAGACTTCGTTGATGACTTCTTCGTGGCGGCCGTCCGGACGGTCGATCTTGTTGATCGCGACGATCGGGCGAAGACCGACCTTCAGCGCCTTGCCGACGACGAACTTGGTCTGCGGCATCGGGCCTTCCGAGGAGTCGACCAGAACGATCGCGCCGTCCACCATCGAGAGGATACGCTCAACTTCACCGCCGAAGTCGGCGTGACCGGGCGTATCGACGATGTTGATGCGGTGACCCTTCCACTCGATCGAAGTCGCCTTGGCCAGGATCGTGATGCCACGTTCCTTTTCGAGGTCGTTCGAATCCATCATGCGCTCGGCGGTGCGCTGGTTCTCACGGAAGGACCCCGACTGCTTCAGAAGCTCGTCCACAAGGGTCGTTTTTCCATGGTCGACGTGCGCGATAATCGCGATGTTGCGCATTTTCATGTTTGTGATCTCTGATAGCTGGGGCGCAATACGGGAGAGTGGCGCCGATTTACTTTGGCGCGCTCATACCTTGTTTTTTGCATTTGCGAAAGGGGGAAACGCCCGATGCGCCGGCGATGGTTACCGCCGACGGCAAATTCGGATGCACTGCAAGCCTTAAGCGGCAAGCCCTTTCTTCTTCAGCATCGCCTCCGGGCTTGGCAGCTTGCCGCGGAATGCCTTGTAGGCATCCTCCGGATCGACCGATCCACCCGAGGCATAAATGTGGGTCTTGAGCTTCGATGCCATCTCCGGATCGAAGGGATCGCCGGTCTCCTCGAAGGCCGAGAAGGCGTCGGCATCGAGGACTTCCGACCACATGTAGGAATAGTAGCCGGCAGAATAGCCGTCACCGGAAAACACATGCTGGAAGTGCGGCGTGGCGTGGCGCATGACGATCGAAGCGGGCATGCCGATCTTCTCGAGCACCTCGGCCTGCACCACAATCGGGTCTTCGACCGCCCCGCGTGTGTGGAAGGCCATATCAACCAGCGCCGACGAGGTGAATTCGACGGTGTTGAAGCCCGCGTTGAAGGTTCGGGCGGCGAGCACCTTGTCGAGCAATGCCTGCGGCATCGGTTCGCCGGTCTGGTAGTGGACCGCATAGGTCTTGAGGATTTGCGGCACCGTCAGCCAGTGTTCGTAGAGCTGCGACGGCAGTTCGACGAAGTCTCGTGATACGCCCGTGCCCGAGACAGAAGGATAGGTGACATCCGACAACATGCCATGCGCGGCGTGGCCGAATTCGTGGAAGAGTGTGCGGGCATCGTCGAGTGACAGCAGCGCCGGTTTGCCGGCTTCGGGCTTGGCGAAATTGCAGACATTGTAGATAATCGGCAGCTCACCCTGGCGGCCGTTCTTCAGCGGCAGCCGGTGCTGCGCCTGGAAACTGCTCATCCAGGCACCCGAGCGCTTCGATGAACGGGCGAAATAGTCACCGAGGAAAAGCGCCACCAGCTTGTCGTTCCGGTCGCGGATCTCGAAGACCCGCACATCCGGATGATAGCCAACGACATTGGCAAGCGGCACGGCGCGGATGCCGAAGATGCGGCCCGCGACGTCGAAGCAGGCCTCGATGATCTTTTCGAGTTGCAGATAGGGCTTCAGTTCGGTTTCGGAAAAATTGAACTTCTGTGCCCGGAGCTTTTCGGCGTAGTGGCGCCAGTCCCAAGGCGCGACGTCATGGTTCTTTCCCTCTTCAGCAATCAAGGCGGCAAGCTCGGCCTCTTCGGCGCGCGCCTGAGAGACCGCTTTTTCCCAGACCTGCATCAGGAGACCGTTCACCGCTTCCGGTGTCTTCGCCATCGTGTTGTCGAGCTTGTAGGAGGCAAAGTCCTTGTAGCCGAGCAGAGCCGCCTTCTCTGCCCTGAGAGCCAGGGTTTCCTTGACGATTTCCCGGTTGTCCGTTGCCCCGCCATTGATGCCGCGCGAGGTCCACGCCTTGAAGGCGATCTCGCGCAGGTCGCGACGTTCGGAGAAGGTGAGGAAGGGCTCGATGATCGACCGCGACAGTGTCACCACATGGCTGTGTCCGCCGCCATGGGCGGCAGCCGCAGACGCCATGGCATCGCGCAGGAAGGCGGGGATACCAGCGAGATCCTCCTCGCCGACAAGTGGCAGGGTCCACGACGATTCGTCGGCGAGGACGTTCTGGCCGAAACTGGCACCGAGGCTCGCGAGCCTTTCGTTGATCGCCGCCAGACGCTCCTGCTCGGCCTTCGGCAACTTGGCACCCGCTTTCACGAAGCCCTTCCAGTGGCGTTCCAGAACGCGGGTCTGCTCAACCGTCAGCCCGAGATCCGCCTGGCGTGTCCAGAGGTCATCGATGCGGCGGAACAGCGCCGCGTTCATGCCGATCTTCGAATAGTGGCGCGACATCTTCGGCGCGATCTCGCGCTCCAGAGCCTGGATGTCGGGATTGGTATGGGCACCGGCACGGTTCCAGAACAGGGCCGACACACGGGAGAGCGCGTCGCCCGCGATTTCCAGCGCAACGATCGTGTTCGCGAAAGTCACCGGTTCAGGATTGTTCGCGATCGCATCGATTTCTGCGTCATGCTCTTTCAGCGCCGCGTCAAAGGCCGGCGCATAGTCGTTGTCGCCAACCTTCTCGAACTGCGGCAGGCCATGCGGCCCCTGCCACTCGGTGACGGCGGGATTGAAAACATACGACTGGACCATGCGAAAACCTCCTGAAGCTTCGCGCTGCAAAGGAGCGAAGCACTGATTTTCCTCCATGTTATCCCGGCAACATATGGGTGAGCACGCAAAAATCGGTGAACAAGGCAGAATTTTTCCACCACGGGTTCAGGCGCTGATTGACGTAGTTTCGAATAAGAACATAGATCGATATATCCTATGAAAGGACGGTCACGGCCATGGAAATCTTTCCGATCCAACCGGTAGGCGCATCCTCCCTTCGCGTCAAAGAAAGCAGCCCGCAATCCAATGTCGGCCTACCCGAGCTTTCGCCGCAGGTAGCGGTCTCGAAAGAAACCGAGGTTTTCGAAGAGGCGTTGTCGGTCTTCGCCAACATGACGCCCCGCCGCTTGCGCGAGATTGCGTCGGAGAGCTTTCAGCGGGAAGAGATCGACGCCGACACCTATCGCGAACTCTCGACGGAGCTGCCCTTGCAGATCGTCGATCGCAACGGCAAGATGATGGATCTGTCCACACTGACCGACGACTCCCATTTCGACTATGCTGAATACTACCGGACACAGCAGTCGCTTGCCGAGATGATCGGCGACATGGACATGGCGGGCTCCTATTCGAAGGTTCTGGATTTCTTTTCGAAATCGACCTGATCGCGCAGGAAGCGACAATTGGCACTCGATCCCGGACCACAATCGCACTAAGTCATCAGCAGGAGGCGCCGCAGTGGCGCCTTTCTTCTTGATTCCGGACGAGTTCTGATGACACCGATGCGCATGAGCGAGCGTCGCACCACCTTCCTCGGTGCTTTCCTGACCACGCTCGGCCCAATCTCCATGGCCATCTACACACCGGCCATGCCAGAGCTGGTACGCGCCTTCGGCACGACCGATGCAGCAATCAAACTCAGCCTCTCGATGTTCTTTGCCGGATTCGCGCTTGCCCAGCTGGTCGCAGGCCCCCTCGCTGATGCGCTCGGACGCAAGAAGGCGACGTTGATCTTTCTGGCAATCTATCTCGTTGGATCACTTCTCGCGACGCTGGCCCCCAGCGTCGAGTTCATCCTCGCCGCGCGCCTCGTTCAGGGCATCGGCGCTTCCGTCGGCGTTGTCGTCGGGCGCGCGATCGTTCGAGACCTCTACACCGGCGCGGATGCCTCCCGCATTCTCAACACGATCGGCATCTTTCTCGCGGTGGGCCCGGCCATGGGGCCAACCCTCGGCGGGCTGACGCTCGCCGCTTTCGGCTGGAATGCGGTTTTCCTGCTGATGGTCGCCTTCGGCCTGGTGGCGATGGCCTTCACGGTGTTTCTGCTCCGGGAAACAATCGTCCCGGACATGGGTCGTTTGCGGCCCAGCCGGTTGTGGCGCAACTATATCGAGGTCGCCCGCAATGCCCGCTTCCTCGCAGCATCGCTCGTCCTGAGTGGCACTATCGGCGCGCTCTATGCGCAGTCGACCATGTTGCCCTTCGTCCTGATCAACGAGGTCGGCCTGACACCGACCGCGTTTGGTTTGGGCATGCTGATGCAATCAGGCGCATACCTCGCAGGATCGCTCACCCTGAAACTCGTCTCCCGAAAGATTTCGGGGCTGACGGCGTCTCGGATCGGCATAGCCCTCTGCGGCCTGGGCGCTGTCATCATGGCGCTTTCGGTCGCATTCGTGCCGCCCTTCTTCCTTTCCGTCATGGCCCCGGTGGCCGTCTGCACCTTCGGTCTGGCCTTCCTGAGCCCCCATGTCGTGATGACGAGCATGGCTCCCTTCCCGCATATTGCGGGATCGGCATCCGCCTTAACCGGTTTCCTGCAGATGAGCGCAGGCTTTGCCGGCGGGGTTATCGCCGCATCGATCGGCGATCCCTTGACCGCCTTCGGCATCATCATACCCTTCATGGAACTGAGCGCTGTCGCCGGTTTCTTCTGGCTCCGCCACCTCGAACGCAAGGCATGAAAAAGCCCGCCTCCCCCGAGGGGGAGACGGGCGATCTTGAATGTCTGAACTGGCTTATTTGCCGAGATTGCGCTTGGCGAGCGTGCGCAGCCGAAGCGCGTTCAGCTTGATGAAGCCGGCGGCGTCCTTCTGGTCGTAGGCGCCCTGGTCGTCTTCGAAGGTGACGAGCTGGTCGGAATAGAGCGACTTCGTCGATTCACGGCCGATGACCATGACATTGCCCTTGTAGAGCTTCAGCGTCACTTCGCCTTCGACATGCTCCTGGCTCTTGTCGATGAGAGCCTGCAGCATTTCGCGCTCCGGCGAGAACCAGAAGCCGTAATAGATCAGCTCGGCGTAACGCGGCATGATCTCGTCCTTGAGGTGGGCTGCACCACGGTCGAGCGTGATCGATTCGATCGCACGGTGTGCCGAAAGAAGGATCGTGCCGCCGGGGGTCTCGTAGACGCCGCGCGACTTCATACCGACGAAGCGGTTCTCGACGAGGTCGAGACGGCCGATACCGTTGTCACGGCCATAGGTGTTGAGTTCAGCCAAGAGCGTGGCCGGGCTCATACGGACGCCATTGATCGAGACGGCATCACCCTTTTCGAAGCCGACCTTGATGATCGTGGCCTTGTCCGGTGCGGCTTCCGGCGAGATCGTGCGCATATGCACGTATTCCGGCGCTTCGACGGACGGATCCTCGAGAACCTTGCCCTCGGACGAGGAGTGCAAGAGATTGGCATCGACGGAGAACGGCGCTTCGCCCTTCTTGTCCTTGGCAACAGGGATCTGGTTCTGCTCGGCGAAGGCGAGCAGATCGGTGCGGCTCTTGAACGCCCAGTCGCGCCAGGGTGCGATGATCTTGATGTCGGGGTTCAGCGCATAGGCCGAGAGTTCGAAACGAACCTGGTCATTGCCCTTGCCGGTCGCGCCGTGGGCGATGGCATCGGCGCCGGTCTTCTTGGCGATGTCGATCAGGTGCTTGGAGATCAGCGGACGGGCGATCGAAGTGCCGAGCAGGTAGACGCCTTCATAGACGGCATTGGCGCGGAACATCGGGAAGACGAAATCACGCACGAACTCTTCGCGCACGTCCTCGATGAAGATCTCCTTGATACCGAGCATCTCGGCCTTCTTGCGGGCCGGCTCGAGCTCTTCGCCCTGGCCGAGATCGGCGGTGAAGGTCACGACTTCAGCACCGAGTTCGGTCTGGAGCCATTTCAGGATGATCGAGGTGTCGAGACCGCCGGAATAAGCGAGGACGACTTTCTTCACGTCTTTGGGGAGTGCCATGTCGATGTTCCGTCTGGAAGGAGCGAGGCTCAAACCCCGCCTGGATCAAGAATGGCGGCACTTTTAGCGAGATTCCGCTGACGTGCAAGGGCGGGAGGCAACTGGGTTAGAGATGGCGACCGATATTCATGCGCCGGTGAAGGATCCGGATCAGCACTATGGAATGCGACGTCTCTCGATAGATGAGGTAGTGGGATTGATACGCTACGCTGAGATAGGCTTACCTAAGTCCGGGAATTTTCCGGCCATAGCGTCGTCCCTCGCAGATTTCTTGAAGGTTGCGCCTGATCCCAAGCGTGTATGCAATCGCCTGATCCAAACCCCAACGCTCTTCGGTGTAGTCGAAGAGCGCGTCGAGGTCGTGAGCAGCCCGCGGCGAAACAATCAGGGGCTTCATTCGGCGGCGGAGCGGCGAGGCTTGCGATCGATGAACTCATCAAAGTCAAACGGCTGCGGCTGACCAGAGGCCTCACCCTCATCGATAGCAGCCTGGATAGCGGCCAGGCCATCCACCTCATCGCGCAGCAATGCGAGGGCAGCCTCAATGACCTCGGCTTCCGAGGCATAATCTCCAGCAGAAATTTTGGCTTCGATGAACTCCGCCAGTTCCCCCGAGACCGTGACGGTCGTAAACTTGTTCATGGGCAGCATTGCCTCCATCGAGCGCTGTCACGTTGACGATGTCAGGGCAGGGTACCATATCGCGACCAGCCACAACACTACAGGTTCTGAAGGAGTTCGCCATGACGACCCAGCATCCCGCGCTCGAAAAAGGTCATGTCGCCGTCATCACCGGCGCCGCCTCGGGCATCGGCCTCGCCACCGCCAAGGCATTTGCTGGCATGGGTCTCTGCGTCGTTCTGGTTGACCTCGAAGGCGACCAGCTGGCCGCGGCAGCCCTGGAGGTTGCAGCACTTTCCGCTAGTGGTGACACGGATGTCGTTGCAATAGGCACAGATGTGTCGAAACTGGACGAACTCGAAGCGCTGGAGCGCGCCGTCATCCAGCGTTTCGGACGCGTGCATGTGCTGATGAACAATGCGGGTATCCAGCCGGGCAGTGCGCTGTTCGGTCCGCAAGCCAACTGGGACAATGTGCTCGGCGTCAACCTGATGGCCGTCATCAATGGCACCCGCACCTTCGGCCCGGGCATGGTCGCCCACAAGGATGCGGCCCTCATCATCAACACAGGCTCCAAGCAGGGCATCACGACGCCCCCGGGCGACCCGGCCTACAATATCTCGAAGGCCGGCGTGAAAGCTTTCACCGAAGCGCTTCAGCACGAGCTGCGCAACACGCCGGACTGCAATGTTACCGCCCACCTGCTGATCCCCGGCTTCGTCTTCACGGGCCTGACGGCGAACGGCCGCACCGAGAAGCCGTCCGGCGCATGGACGCCGGAAGAGACTGTCGAGTTCATGCTGGAAAGCCTTGTCAGTGGCGACTTCTATATTCTCTGCCCGGATAACGATGTGAACCGCGCGCTGGACGAGAAGCGCATCGCCTGGGCTGCCGGTGACATCATCGAGAACCGGCCGCCGCTGTCGCGTTGGCATCCCGATTATGCTGACGCCTTCAAGACCTATCTCTCCGTCCCGAAAGGCTGATTGGCAAGGTAGATGAAGGCCGCTAAGGATGAAGCACCCGCAGGTCGCGGGTGCTTCGACATGCGGTGACATCAATGGATTTTATCCCGAGCCTTCCCGTCTTTCTTGCCTTCAGTCTTGCACTTCTGCTGCTAGCGATCACGCCCGGTCCCGACATGACGCTGTGGATCAGCCGCTCCCTACGCGACGGTCGGACGATTGGCCTGATGACGCTCGCCGGAACCAGCTTCGGGATCTCGATCCACACCATGCTGGTCGCCTTCGGCATTTCGGCCCTCATTGTCGCCTCGCCGACGGCATTTATGCTCCTGAAGACCGGGGGAGCTGCCTATCTGCTCTGGCTCGCTCTGCAGGCTGTCAGGCACGGCTCGAACTTCGTCATCAAGGCGGATGGTGATGCGGTCGTCTCGAAGAAGGGCGCCTTCCTGAACGGGCTCTGGGTCAATCTCCTGAACCCCAAGGTCATCATCTTCTTCATGACCTTCCTGCCGCAATTCGTCACCGCCACCGACCCAAACGTGACGGGCAAGCTGATCTTCCTCGGCATGTGGTCTATCATCCTGTCGCTGCCGATCGGCGTCGGCATCGTCTATGGAGCGGATTTCATGTCGAGCTGGCTGCAGACGAACCGCAAGGTGCTGCGTGGCATCGACTATACCTTCGCCGGCGTCTTCTCGATCTTCGCGGTGAAGATCTTCATGACGCAGGCCAAGTAGGATCGAAAGCGGGACAACCGTCCCGCCTCACCCTCAATCGTCGTCTTCGCCGTGATTGGCGATCATCATCGCTTCAAACGCCAGACGCTCGGTCTTGCGCATGCGCTCCGATTCCGTTTTCAGCTGACCACAGGCAGCAAGAATATCGCGGCCACGCGGTGTGCGGATCGGCGAGGCAAAACCGGCCTGATTGATGAAGTCCGCGAATTTCTCGATCTGCGCCCAGTCCGAGCACTGGTAATTGGTGCCGGGCCAGGGATTGAACGGGATGAGATTGATCTTCGCCGGCACGCCCTTGAGCAACTGGATCAGCCCCTTGGCATCCTCGAGGCTGTCGTTGACGTCCTTCAGCATCACATATTCGAAGGTGATGCGGCGGGCATTCGACAAGCCCGGATAGTTGCGACAGGCTTCGATCAGCTCCTTCAGCGGATACTTCTTGTTGATCGGCACCAGCATGTCGCGGAGCTCATCGCGCACGGCATGCAGCGAGATCGCCAGCATCACGCCGATCTCTTCGCCGGTCCGGTAGATCTCCGGTACGACGCCGGAAGTCGACAGCGTGACGCGACGCTTGGACAGCGACAGGCCGTCGCCATCAGTCGCGATCAGCAGCGCCTTCTTCACCTCTTCGAAATTGTAAAGCGGCTCGCCCATGCCCATCATGACGATGTTGGTGATCTTGCGATCGCTCGACGGCATCATCGTGCCGACGGGAATTTCACGGTCCGGGAAATCGCCGAGACGGTCACGGGCAAGCAGAAGCTGCGAGAGGATTTCCTCGGCCGTCAGGTTGCGCACCAGCTTCTGGGTGCCGGTGTGACAGAAGGAACAGGTCAGCGTGCAGCCGACCTGGCTCGAGATACAGAGCGTACCGCGTCCTTCTTCCGGGATATAGACGCTTTCCACCTCGACCGGACGGCCGGCACCGCGCGGAGGAAAGCGCAGCAGCCACTTGCGAGTGCCGTCGTTGGACACCTGCTCCTCGACAATTTCCGGGCGCGCGATCGTGAAATGCGTCTTCAGCATTTCACGCATGTCCTTGGAGACATTCGCCATGTGATCGAAGTCGGAGATGCCGCGAACGTAGAGCCAGTTCCAGATCTGCGCCACGCGCATCTTGATCTGCTTCTCGGGCACACCCTTGTCCCGCAGAGCAGCGCCCAAGGCTTCACGATCGAGGCCGATGAGGCTCGGTTTCTCAAGGGAAGCGGCCGGGCGAAGCGGGGCCGCAGTCTGGCTACGCTCTGGAAGCGTCACGGTGACAGTCATCGTCTGGACCTCTGGACCACAGGACAAGGACGCTCGGATGGAGCGCTTTCCCGGCTGGCAGATATGGATTCGTGGACCTTGCGAACAGGGGAACGGCCCCATCGCTTTCGTTTGCAGCGGCCAATAGCAGCTTTTTTGCCTTCCGTCACCCCGACCTCACGAAGGGCGGTCATGCAGAAATGAAGGAGGCCGGCGATGTTGCGCCGGCCTTCCCCAAACCAAACATGCAATGCAGGCTTACCTGCAGTTCTCGATCTTCTGCAGCGCGGCAGAGATCCCCGAAAGCGAGTAGGTGTAGCTTGTGGCCGTGCCACGAGCCGACGTCGCCTTGACGGTCATGGTCGAGCCGCCCTTCATGGCGGCAACGAGTGCCGGTTCTTCGGCTGCGTTTTCGACCCATGCCGAGCTGTCCTTGACGAACAGCACGAAATTCTTGTTGTCGATCGTCACATTCACCTTGGAGTCGCCCTTCATCGGGTACCCCATCATGGCCTGTGGCTCATACGAGATGTTCTGACCCGGGCGCTGCGAGACGACAAAGAAGATGTCGCCATGATTGACACTCGCCGGCTCCTTGGCCGTCGGAACGGAAAGCACGTAGCACACGGTGCCGCCATTCGACTTGTAGGAGTAGGCACCCCAGGCCCTGAACTGCTCGATTCGCGTGGGCGATTGCGCGTTGGCGAGCCCGCTGCTCGCCAGGAGGATTGCCAGTGCGGTTACGCTACTTCTTACGAACATGTCTTCCTGCCGGTTGTTTCCATCCATCACCCAGCCAAAAGACCGGGCGCTCATCGTCAAAACCTGTGTTCAGTTTGACTTAATTTACCTTACCAAACGGTGAACGACGCACGCCTTGTTGTCACATTCGGTGTCGGCATACCGTCTAGCGCCCCGAAATCCGGCAAAAAACGGTTTTGGGACCTCGGTCCTGCCGATGATGTAGAAGGAAAGAAAAAGGCAAGAGTTGGGCTGCTTTGGGCATCAAGGCAGCCTGTGGCAAAGTTCAGGCCCGCCTCTCCTTGTCCGCCAGGACGACGTCGGCTGCCTCATAGTGGCGATCCTTGATATGCCTGTTGATCAGGGCGATCGCCGTGGTGAGTACCGCGATGTCATCGGTGAAGCCGACAACCGCGAGAATATCTGGCACGACATCGATCGGCAGGACGAAATAGCCCAAAGCCGCCAACAGGATACCCCTGACACGAAAGGGCGTTTCGCGATCAGTGGCACAGTAGTAAGCGGCCACAAGATCCCGCGAAAACGGTATCTGTCGGGCAGCCTTTTTGAAGGTTGGCCAAAAACGGCTACGAACCTTCGCTTCCTGTCGCTCCTGGGTTTCCTCGTCGCCGGGAAGCAGGATCTCACCGATCTTCACGTCATCCATAGCCCATCGATCCTTTCGTTCGGACCCGATCAATCATATGTGAATGGCAGCCTGCAACTTCAATCACCGTCATCCGTTCCGGGCAGCTGCCAGTTCCATGAGAACGGCGAGCTTGAAATCGAGTTCCGTCACACCGCCGGCAGAATGGGTCGTGAGGGTCACATCGACCTTTTTATAGACATTGAACCATTCCGGGTGGTGATCGAGCTTTTCCGCAGCCAGCGCACATTCCGCCATAAAGCCAAAGGCCTGGCGAAAATCGCGGAAGACGAAGTGTTTTTCGATCGCGGCACCATCACGCCCCAGCGCCCAGCCATGCAACTCCTCCAACCGCGCTGCGATGGACGTCGTATCCAGTTTCTCGTATTTCATGCTGAAACTCCTCCTTCTGGATCAACCGATGCCGGCACCATCCATTCTCTTCGTCTGCCTGGGCAACATTTGCCGGTCACCGCTGGCGGAAGGAATCTACCGCCACCTTGCCGCAGGGACCAGCGAAAAGCCCGTGATCGCTTCGGCCGGAGTTGGCAACTGGCACGTCGGAAATCCGCCGGATCGCCGGTCGATCAAGGCCGCGGCGGCAAACGGGATCGACATCTCCCGGCAGCGCGCCCGTCAGGTGCAGCCACAGGACTTCGGCCGGTTCGATCTGGTGGTCGCGATGGACAGAAGCAACCTGGCAAGCCTGCAAACGCTTCGGCCGCAGGACGCGACAGCTGCCCTGCATCTCTTCGCCGAGCTCGCATTCGGGAGGCAAGAAGATGTGCCCGACCCCTACTACGGTGAAACTGAAGATTTCGAGCGGGTCTACAGCATGCTTTTTTCGGGCTGCTGCGCGGTCGTCTCGAAATTCGAGTAACCACCCGTCTCGTAGAGAGGGAAGATCTCCTCGGTGAGATAGGGACCGCCGCCGACGGATTCCCGGGACGACAGGAGCACGAAGCGTCCAACGCAAAATGGCATGGTATGGAAGTTGCCACGGCCGCTCAGGTAGTGAACGACATCCTCGACGCGCGAGGCCTTCAAGCGGGCAAGTGTCACGTGCGGGGTGAACTTGCGTGGGTCCGGCGGCAAGCCGATGCGCTGGCAGATGCGCTCGATCTCGCTCTGCAGCGCGAAGAGTTCGGGCGCAGGAGAGACGCCTGCCCAGATCGAATGCGGCTTCTTTGAACCAAAGGAACCGATACCATTCAGGGTCAGGGAGAATTCGGGGCGGTCGATCCGGTCGAGCCTGTCGACGACTTCGTCTGCCGTTCGGCCGTCCACATCACCGATGAAGCGCAGCGTGATGTGGTAATTCTCCACATCGATCCAGCGAGCCCCGGGGAGGCCACCGCGCAGCAATGAAAGGCTCATTGCAGCGCTGCGCGGAATTTCGAGGGCAGTGAACAATCTCGGCATGGAGCGCTCCCCGAATCTTTTGCAGGTGCTCACAGCGAATCATGCAATGACATCAGGCGCAAGCGTTTAGTTTGACTGCCCCTTGATGCCTGCCACCCAAGATTCGGCGAGAGGCAGGATGCGTTCTGCCATAAGCTTCAGGCCTTCCGTGTTCGGGTGCATCCCGTCCTCGAGCAGCAGGCTGCGTTCGGTGATCACGCCGTCGAGCACGAAGGGGTAGAGCGGCAGACCATGTTTTTCGGCAAGCCGTGGATAGATCGCATTGAACCTCTTGCCGTAGTCATCACCCATATTCGGCGGCGCCAGCATACCCACGAGCAGGATCGGGATATCCCGCTCTTTCAGCCGGATAATGATCTGCTCCAGGTTCTTCTCGGTCTGCTCCGGCGGAATACCGCGCAGTGCGTCGTTGGCGCCCAGTTCGAGGATGACGCCGTCGGTCCCCTCCGGCACCGACCAGTCGACGCGAGAAAGACCGCCGGAGGTCGTATCGCCAGAAACGCCGGCATTGCTGATCACGACGTCATGTCCCTTGGCCACAAGCTCGCGCTGCAGCTGGGCCGGCAAAGCGTCTTCCTGTGGCAATTGATAGCCTGCCATCAGGCTGTCACCGAGGCCCACTAGCTGGAGCGGTTCGGCCGCAGCAATCCGCGGACCGGCAAAGGTGGCCAGCAGGATCACGGCGAAATGAAGGAGCACTGCTTTAAATGTCATGGTGGCTTCCCTAGATTGGCAAGAATGCCGCAGTGCGGCGAAGCTTCAGTCCCGCAGATATAGGATGGATGAGTGTGAGAAACAGCATCATCGAACTGAAAAGCGCCGATCTCACCCTTGGCAACGCCGCAGCATCCGTTCACGTCTTGAAGAGCATCGATCTTTCGATCGCTGAAAGTGAAGCCGTGGGCATCGTCGGGCCATCCGGCTCCGGCAAGTCGACGCTTCTGATGGTGCTGGCCGGCCTCGAACGCCTCGACAGCGGCGAGATCCACGTTCGCAACACGCCGCTTCACACCCTGAGTGAAGACCGGCTCGCCGATTTCCGCGGCAAGAACATCGGCATCGTCTTCCAGTCCTTCCATCTGATCGCCAACATGACGGCGCTCGAGAACGTCGCAGTTCCCCTGGAACTCGCCAATGTGAAGGGCGCCTTCGACATAGCACGCAAGGAACTGGAGTCCGTCGGCCTCGGGGAGCGCCTTAGCCATTATCCGGGCCAGCTCTCCGGTGGTGAACAGCAGCGCGTGGCGATCGCCCGAGCGCTCGCGCCGTCTCCCGCTGTCCTAATCGCCGATGAGCCGACCGGCAATCTCGACACAGAGACCGGCCGCCAGATCGCTGACCTTCTGTTTTCCAAGCAGCAGGAACGCGGCATGACACTGATCCTCGTCACCCACGATACGGCGCTTGCCGCCCGCTGCACCCGGCAGATCAAGGTGGCATCCGGCCGCATCGCCGGAGACAGCCGAACCGAGCAGACCCGTCTCGCTTCGGTGTCCGCATGACATCCTTCGGCACGCGTCTGTCCATTGCCTTCCGTATCGCCCTGCGCGAACTGCGTGGCGGCCTAAGTGGCTTCTACATCTTCCTCGCCTGCATTGCGCTGGGAACCGGTGCGATCGCAGCCGTGAACTCCGTATCGACAGCAATCACCAATGCCATCTCCTCGGAAGGACGGACGCTTCTGGCTGGCGACGTTCGTTTCGAACTCGACAATCGCGAGGCGACCTCGGACGAACTGGCATTCCTCGAAGGCTTCGGCACGGTCTCCGTCACCACCAATCTGCGCTCCATGGCCCGCCTGCCGGACGGATCGGATCAGTCACTGGTCGAAATCAAGGCGGTTGATGAAGCCTATCCGCTCTATGGCAGACTGATCGCCGCCCCTGACCAGCCGCTTTCCGAATTGCTCGTTGCGGACAATGGCGCCTATGGCGCGGTTGTCGCCCCTCTTCTGCTTGAACGCATGAACATGAAGGTCGGCGACGAATTGCTCGTCGGCAATGCTCGGTTCCGGATCAACGGCACGATCGTCACAGAGCCAGATTCGATCTCTGACGGTTTCGGCTTTGCCCCGCGCTTCCTGACCAGCCGCGAAGGCCTCTTCACAAGCGGCCTAGTGGCGACCGGCAGCCTCGTCGAACACGCCTACAAAATCCGCTATAACGAGCCCGCACCGACGGCAGATGCCATTCGCGAGCGCGCTCAAGCCGAGCATCCGACGGCAGGATGGTCGATCCGCAGCAGTGATCGGGCGGCTCCCGCCCTGACGGAGAATGTCGAGCGCTTCTCGCAGTTCCTGACTCTGGTCGGCCTCACGGCGCTTGTGGTCGGCGGGGTCGGCGTCGCCAATGCCGTTCGCGCCTTCCTCGATTCCAAACGAACCGTCATCGCCACTCTGAAATGCGTCGGCGCACCGGCCTCGGTCGTTGTCATGGTCTACCTGATCCAGATCACTCTGGTGGCATCCGTGGGTATCCTCGCCGGCCTCGTGCTCGGTGCAATCGCCCCACCAATCGTCGCAAATTATCTCTCCGGCATCCTGCCGATCTCCGCCGAAGCAACACTTTATCCGCGCGCACTTCTTCTGGCGGCCGTCTTCGGCATGCTGGTCACCTTTGCCTTTGCCATCCTGCCGCTTGGCCATGCCCGCAAGGTGCCGGCGACGGCCCTGTTCCGCGAGCAGGGCTTCGAAGCTTCGGGCCTTCCGTCCTGGCCATACCTGCTTGCCATGGCGTTGGCGCTCGGCGCCCTGGCGGCGCTTGCCATCTTCACCTCGGAGCAACGGCGGATCGCGACGATCTTCCTGGCCGCCATGGCGGCAGGCTTCGTGCTGCTCCGTGTGGTTGCCATGGGCATCGCCTGGCTTGCGAAGCGCAGCCCTCCGATCCATTCCGCAGCCTTGAGGCTTGCCGTCGGCAATATCCACCGCCCCGGCGCCCTGACCCCTGCAGTCACACTGTCGCTCGGCCTTGGCCTCAGCCTGCTCGTGGCGCTCGCGCTGATCGATGGCAACCTGCGACGTGAGCTGACCGGCAACCTGCCGGAGCGGGCACCGAACTTCTTCTTCGTCGACATCCAGAGCGGTGAGATTGACGGCTTCCGCAATCTCGTCGAAGGCATGGCACCCGAAGGCAAGCTGATCGAGGTACCGATGTTGCGCGGCCGTATCGTCGAGCTCAACGGCACCGATGTCGCCAAGGTCGAGGTGCCGCCGGAAGGCCGCTGGGTTTTGCGCGGCGACCGTGGTCTGACCTATGCGAAGAACATACCGGAAAACAGCACCGTCACCGAGGGTGAATGGTGGGCGGACGGCTACACCGGGGAGCCGCTCGTCTCCTTTGCAGAGCAGGAAGGGCGCGAGCTCGGCCTGAAGATTGGCGACACGATCACCATCAATGTCCTCGGCCGCAACATCACGGCGAAGATCGCCAATTTCCGCACCGTCGAATGGGAAAGCCTGTCGATGAATTTCGTCATGGTGTTCTCGCCGAACACCTTCGCCGGCGCCCCTCATGCCTGGCTGGCGACGCTGATCGACCAGGACGCGACCTCCGCGGAGGAAGCCTCGATCCTGCGCTCGGTCACACAACAGTTCCCGACAATCACGACCGTCAGGGTGAAGGACGCCCTCGATGTCGTCGATCGCCTCGTCGGACAGCTGGCAACGGCGATCCGTGCGGCCGCTGCCATCGCGCTGATTGCGTCCGTCCTGGTTCTGTCGGGTGCACTGGCAGCCGGCAACCGGGCACGCACCCATGATGCAGTCATCCTGAAGACGCTGGGGGCGACCCGCGCCATGCTGATCCGCGCCTTCACCTACGAATACATGCTGCTTGGCGCGGCCACGGCGCTCTTTGCGCTCGTAGCCGGTGGCGGGATCGCCTGGTTCGTGCTCAGCCAGATCATGAAGCTGCCGTCCAACTTCCTGCCCGATGTCGCAGCGATGACCCTCGTGATCGCGCTGGTGGTCACGATCGGTATCGGTCTGGCCGGAACCTGGCGCATCCTCGGTCAGAAGGCAGCCCCTGTCCTTCGCGAGCTTTAAGGTCGGATGCGGCGGGCAAGACCCCGCCGCCCGCAGTATTACCGCGATTTAAGATTGTGGCCCTTGTCGTGGACGGGGGAACCTCTCATATTGAAAGCACGCATGCTGGGCTTCGCAGCGGCGCGGGAGCCATCCGGGCTCTGCTGTCCAATATCGAAGCTTTGAGAGAGGAAAACATGTCCGAACTTCGCAACTATCAGAGCCGTCAGGGTCAGACCCAGTCGGCCACGATGATCGACGAAGGTCTGCGCGCCTATATGCTGAAGGTCTACAACCTGATGGCATTGGGCCTCGCCATCACCGGTATCGCAGCCTTTGCAACCTTTCAGTTGGCGGTTTCCGGCGGCGAACTCACGGCTTTCGGCCAGGCGATCTTCCTGAGCCCGCTGAAGTGGGTGGTCATCCTGGCACCGGTCGCCATGGTCTTCTTCCTGAGCTTCAGGATCCACAAGATGAGCGTCGCAGCCGCGCAGACGACCTTCTGGGTCTATGCCGCAATGATGGGCCTGTCGCTGTCGTCGATCTTCCTGATCTACACGGGCGCAAGCATCGTGCAGACCTTCTTCGTCACGGCCGCCTCGTTCGGTGCCCTGTCGCTCTATGGCTACACCACCAAGCGTGACCTGTCGGCCATGGGCTCGTTCCTGATGATGGGTCTCTTCGGCCTGATCATCGCCTCGCTGGTCAACCTGTTCATGGCCTCCTCGGCCCTCGACTTCGCGATCTCAGTGATCGGCGTACTGATCTTTGCCGGTCTCACCGCCTATGACACGCAGTCGATCAAGGAGTCCTATCACGAGAGCAATTCGAGCGAGATGGCTGGCCGCAACGCCATCATGGGCGCTCTGCGTCTCTACCTCGACTTCATCAACCTCTTCCTGTTCCTCCTGCGTTTCCTTGGAAACCGGAACTGACGGTTAAAGGCAGGCTCTGGGAAACCCCGCTTCGGCGGGGTTTTTCTTTGCCTGGCAATCGACTTCGGCCGACGGCAGGCACAAAAAAACCTCCGGATTTCGCCGGAGGTTTTTTCATGACCAAAAGTCGAAGCGGTTTACGCCGCTTCTTCCTGTGTATCGTCTTCTTCGATCGTCTTGCCGCGCTTGGGACCCTTGGCAAGGTTGACCTCGACAAGGCGAACGGCCTCCGTCTCGGACATCTTGTTCACGGCAGCGATTTCACGTGCCATGCGATCGAGAGCAGCTTCATAGAGCTGACGCTCGGAGTAGGACTGCTCCGGCTGGTTCTCGGCACGATAGAGGTCGCGAACGACTTCAGCGATGGAGATCAGGTCACCGGAATTGATCTTGGCATCATATTCCTGAGCGCGACGCGACCACATGGTACGCTTCACGCGAGCCTTGCCCTGAACCACCTTCAGCGCGCGATCGACAAAATCTGTCTCGGACAGCTTGCGCATTCCGATGCTCACGGCCTTGGCAACCGGAACCTTCAGACGCATCTTGTCCTTTTCGAAATCGATGACAAAAAGCTCGAGCTTCATGCCGGCGACTTCTTGCTCTTCGATGGTGGTGATGGTACCCACGCCATGGGCCGGGTATACGATCGACTCGCCGGTCTTGAAGCCGTGGCGTGCCGAGGAAGTCTTCTTCTGCTGGGTCGTCATTCTATTCAAATACTCCCTGTTTTGCTCCCGGCGTGATGCCGGCGCCGGGTCGGTCAGGCCCGGATGAGACGACAAGGTTGCGAGACTTGTCATCCTGATCCAGTCCGCGACACAATCAAACGCCACCCTCGTCGCGACTGAGACACGACACAAAAGTGTCGCCGATGTCACGTATATCGCGCGGTAGTGAGTTTGCTTTCGTGATGGTTCAGGGCATAGCTATGCCGCAAAGTGGAACAGTTCCGAGACGCTATCACAAAAAGACGAGGAAATCAATATTTTAGTGCAGTGCGCCACAATCATGGCGCACGCAACGGCGAATCCGCAGCCAAGTGATGGAATTTTGGGCAGGCTTCCATCTCACGACGCCGCGCCGAAAGGCCTCAGTCGCCGGAGCCCGGCTTGTCCGAGAAGAACTGCTCGAACTTGCCATCGACGCCATCCATTTCCTTGGCTTCCGGCATCGGTTCCTTCTTGACCGTGATGTTCGGCCAGATCTTTGCGTATTCCGCATTGATCTTCAGCCATTTGTCCAGCCCCGGCTCCGTGTCGGGCTTGATCGCCTCGGCAGGACATTCCGGCTCGCACACGCCGCAATCGATGCACTCGTCCGGGTGAATGACGAGGAAGTTTTCGCCCTCATAGAAGCAATCGACAGGGCAGACCTCGACACAATCGGTGTATTTGCAGCGAATGCAGTTATCGGTGACGATATAGGTCATGCGGCACTCCAGGATGGCGTTCTCGAACGGCAGGAGAAAGACGAACGTGGGTGGTTCTGACGGGAATACTACCCCGTTTGGAACGGCCCGCGCCCTACCGGAAATTTCTGTCGGACGGCAAGTGAGCTAATGCGGAATCCCTGCCAAGGCAAGGATAAACACCCTCAATTCGGGCGCCTTTGTAGAAATTTTCTAATCAGCAGACCAATCCGGCTCGCCGCGCAGATCATCCAGCGCCCGTCGCTCCTTCTTGGTCGGCCGGCCCGCGCCTGGGGCTCGGACGCCCGGCTCGGATGGACTGAAGGGCTTCTTCTCGGGCGGCGGCGTGAGATCCTCATAGAGGAGCCTCGCTTCCTGGTAGGGACCACGCCTCTCACCCGGCAACTTCACGACCAGCACCAGGTCACGCTCGGGCATGGCGATATCAAGACGGTCGCCGACCTTGAGCTGATGACTGGGTTGACGAACCTTCTGCCCATTTACGCTGACATGGCCCGCAGCCACCCGCTCTTGCGCGAGGCTGCGTGACTTTGCCACACGGGCGAAGAACAGCCACTTGTCGATGCGCTGGCGCGAACCGCTTGGTGGCTGCTTGTCGTCCATTACTTCTTCAGCTGTTCCTTGAGAGCCGCGAGTTTGGCGAAGGGCGAATCCGGATCGAGCGGCTTCTCCTTGCGCGGTGGCTTCGCCTCGAAGCGTGCTGGCTGCGACTTGTTGTTGTCGCGCTCCGGCCGCGGACCACGGTCCTTGCGGTCGCCACGATCCTGGCGGTCGCCCTTGCCGGCAAACTTGCCGCGATTGTCGTCACGACGCTCGCCACGATTGTCCGAGCGCCGATCGTCACGGCGACCTTCGCCACGCTTCTCGCCACCAGCCTCGCCGCCTTCACGTGGCGCCTGGTTGCGCTGACCCTGCGGACGACGATCGCCGCCGGGGCGGCCCGTCCCACGCTGGTTGTCGCTGCGGCCACCTGGACGCCAGAGGAGTACCGGCTTCGGCTCGGTGGCTTCAGCAGATTGCTCCGCCGAGGCGACATCTTCCGCTGCTGCCGCGGGCTGCTCTTCGGCAACGGCCGCAGGGGCTTCGCCTTCGCTTGCCGTTTCACCAGCCTGATCGGCATCGTCGACGCTGTCGTCTTCGCTCTTTTCGGCAGCTGCGGCCTCCGTGGGGGCCGAGCCACTATGCGCCGCAAGGAACGCGGCCGCTTCTTCGGCAGAAACGCTATCCGCACGGTAGCCGAGACCCTTCAGGATCTCTTCCATATCATCAGGGGTCGCACCGAGGATCGACAGCATGGCAGTCGTCGTGGTGAAGCGACGACCATCATATGCACCGTCCGGACGCGCCGGCGAACCCGGCTTCCACTGCAGGAGCGGACGAATGAGGTCGGCGAGACGCTCGAGGATGTCGATACGCACTGCACGCTTGCCGAGGAACCGGAAGCCGGCGAGCTTGTAGAACATGCGCTCATAGCTCGGATCGGTGACGACGGAGGTGCGGCCGGCAGCCAATACCGGGATCAGATCGCCGTAACCCGGCTTGTCCAGACCGTCATGTTTCAGCGCCCAAAGGAGCGTGATAAGTTCTGCCGGCGCCGGCTTGAGAAGGGCCGGCATGAAGATGTGGTAGGCACCGAAGCGCACACCATAACGGCGCATCGATGCGCGGCCATCCTGATCTAGGGTCTTGACGTCATCTGCGACATCACGGCGGAACAGAACGCCCAGGTTTTCGACCAGCTGGAAGGCCAGACCCTTGGCAAGGCCCTGCAGGTCTTCGGCGCGCGACAGATCGTCGAGCGGCTTCAGGACCGTCGAGATATGGTGATTGACGAAACGTTCGATGCGGGCGGCAACGTGATCCCGGGCCATGCCGGTCAGCTGTTCATCGGCCAGCAGGATGACACGGGGATGCAGGATGTGGTCCGTCCCGATCAGACGCGCAACCGGATCGCCCAGCCAGCGAACGAGACCGTCCGAGCCGATGGCAAGATCATTATTGCCGGAAGCGTGCAGGCGCGCCGCGCGCGCCTCGAATTCCAGCGCTAGCGCCTTGTAGGCGGCCGCCTGAACGGCCTTCGCGTCCGGGCCCTCCATGCCGGAGATCGGCGTGAACCGGAACCCCGCAAGTTGTCCCATGGCATGGCCTTCCACGAAGACATCGCCGTTCACACTGATTTCAGCTTCCAACATCGCATTCTCTCTCAAGCGCTTCATGAGCACAGATGTCCTGCGATCAACAAAGCGTTTCGTCAACCGTTCATGTAACGCATCGGACAATCGGTCTTCGATTTCCCGCGTCTTTTCTTGCCAGTGTGTCGGATCGGCAAGCCAGCCGGGCCGGTTCGACACATAAGTCCACGTTCTGATCTGCGCGATCCGCGCCGACAGCGTATCGATTTCGCCGTCGGTGCGATCGGCTCGGCGCACCTGCTCGGCGAGAAAGTCCTCGTTGACGGTGCCCCGCCTGACCAAATCAAAATACAGACTCTGAATCAGATCAGCATGCTGTGCAGGCGTAATGCGCCGATAGTCGGGCAGCGCGCAGGCTTCCCAGAGTTTTTCCACCCGCTCGGGTCGATTGGTGATGTCGGCGATCTCGGGATAGCGCGAAAGATACTCCAGCGCCTGCTGATCCGTCGCCGGCAGCGCGCGCGTCAATCCTTCGACACGCGGCACCGCATCGAGGCTTCTCTGCAGGCCAGCAATCGACGAGAAATCGAATTTTTCAGTCCGCCATTGCAAAACTTTGACGGAATCGAATTGATGCGTTTGCAGCCGGTCGACCAGCTCTTCATCGAAGGGAGCCACCCGTCCGGTCACACCGAACGTGCCATCCTTGATGTGACGCCCGGCACGACCCGCGATCTGGCCAAGCTCGCCCGGATTGAGGTTGCGAAACTGATAGCCGTCGAACTTTCGATCCTGCGCAAAGGCGACATGGTCGACGTCGAGGTTGAGACCCATGCCGATGGCATCGGTCGCCACGAGGTATTCGACATCGCCTTCCTGGTAGAGACCGACCTGGGCATTGCGCGTCCGTGGGCTGAGCGCACCCAACACGACAGCCGCCCCGCCCCGTTGGCGGCGGATCAGCTCGGCAATCGCATAAACTTCTTCCGCGGAAAACGCGACGATGGCTGTCCGCTGCGGCAGACGTGTGATCTTCTTCTGGCCTGCATAGAAAAGCTGCGACAGGCGGGGTCGTTCGACGATGGTGATCCCGGGCAAGAGCTGAATGAGGATCGACTTCATCGTCGCCGAACCGAGAAGCAGGGTTTCCTCGCGCCCCCTCAGATGCAGCAGACGATCGGTGAAGATATGCCCGCGCTCCAGATCGCCCGCGAGCTGAATCTCGTCGATGGCAACGAAGGCCGCCTTGGTTTCGCGCGGCATCGCCTCGACCGTGCAAACGGAGAAGCGCGCTTTCGGCGGGCTGATTTTCTCCTCACCGGTCACGAGTGCAACGTTTTGTGCACCGACACGCTCGACCACGCGCGTGTAGACCTCACGGGCAAGCAATCTCAGCGGCAGACCAATGATGCCCGACCCGTGCGCGACCATGCGTTCGATGGCAAAATGGGTCTTGCCGGTATTGGTTGGCCCCAGCACAGCACTGACGCCGCGGCCACTCAGGATCATGGGTTGCGTATTCAAAGACCGCTCCGCTAGTCGGGACCGCGCTTTTCCGCACACCGGCACCCTCGGCCAACACATGGCGACGAAGGAGGGTAAAGGCAAGGCGCTTGATGCATTCATCCCAGAATTCGGCAGAAAGCTGAGTCCGATCAGAGCCTTGCACACCCGGAACAGGCTGAGAACGAATCAGCGACGAATCGATGACTCCGGCAGATTCAGGCTTTGTTCTTGAGCCGCAATCAGGAGCGCAGCGGGATTACGTTAACGCTGGACCTCAAGGAGCTGCACCGAGAGACGACGACACGGAGATGGAACAATTGCGAACAGCTTCACGTTGCGCCGCCGAGGTGAAACCTGATGACACTGTCCCCGCCGCCTGCCGAATGGATTGGAGCTAACGACCTGCCGCAGGACTTTGTCCTGATTCACGGCATGGTCATGGCCCCGTCCTTCTGGCGCACCTATTCCCCAGACGTCGTGCGAAGGGCGCGCAGTGCCGCTTACGCCCTGCCAGGACATCATCCCTGGAAACTAACGGAGCCAGGCCAGGCGATAACGCCCGAAGCCGTCGCTTCCGCCTACGCCGAAGCGATCCAGCGAGACTTCGGCGGCAGGCCGGTGACGCTGATCGGCCATTCGACCGGCGGCTTCGTGTCTCTCCTGATCGCCCGGCATTACCCGGAACTCGTGAAGTCCATCGTTCTGATCGGCGCCTTTGCCTGCGGTCGTTTCGAAGGCCAGGAACGACTTCCAGCCAAGTTGTTGCGAGTACCACGCATTGGCCCTCTCCTGTTTCGCCAGTTCTTCCGGCGCTGGATCTCCACCAGCGAGCAATTCCGCTGGGGATCGATAGAATGCGTCTTCGACAAAGGTTGTCCCTGGCAAAACGAACGCGCCGTGGCGGCCATGGAAGAAGTGCGGTTGCAGTTGCAGCAAGCCCGGCCCGAGGACATCGCAGCCTGCATTCGCTTCATGTCGGCAACAAGCCTGGTCGGCGATCTATCCGAGATCCGGCGGCCGGTGCTCAATATCGTCGGAGCCGAGGACGCCATCGTTCCTTCGGCGCATCAGTTACGGGTATCGAAGCTCTTGCCCCAGGTGCAGACGGTTCTTCTGAGAAATTGCGGTCATCTGCCGATGGTCGAGCACCAGACCCTGACGGCAGGGGTCATCAGCGCTTTCGTCGATGGCATGGCCACGATCGAGGAGAAGCGGCCGCGCCACATGACCTCGCAAGCCGGGAAGCCCGCAGCTGATCTGTTCCGTCTGATGGGTCTACGTCTTCGCCGAACGGAACAAACCGTCTCGGCTCGCGTTCAGACGGCACAACAAACTGTTTTTCATCCAGGCTCAGGAGAGGGTCCAAATGAGTACCATCCTTATCGTCATTCTAATTCTGCTTCTTGTCGGCGCTCTGCCAAGCTGGGGCTATAGCCGCGGCTGGGGCTACGGTCCGTCGGGGGGACTGGGGCTCGTACTGCTCATCCTCATCATCCTGATGTTGATGGGTCGCATTTGACCTGAACTGAACTCCAACTCGACGAGAAAAGGTATAGGACGATGAAAAAGACCCTTCTGGCACTCGCATTGATCGCACCTCTCGCCGGCTGCACGGCGACCGAACGTGGTGCCGGCATCGGCGCAGCTTCCGGCGCCGTCATCGGTGGTGTGGCGACCGGCAATGTTCGTGGCGCAGCCATCGGTGCAGGCGTAGGTGGCGTTGCTGGCGCCCTTATCGGCAATTCGCAGGAACGCCGCGGCTACTGCGTCTACCGCAACCGCTACGGCGAGACCTACGAAGCACGCTGCCGCTAACAGGCATATTGCACAAAAGCCGCCGATCCCCAGGGTTCGGCGGCTTTTTCGTGCCCTGCATTAACCTGTCGACCAAAGCCGGAACGAATAGACGACGAATCGCGGACTCATTGGTCTTCCCGGTTTGTTCACTGCTATATATGGTGGAATAACAATCAGTTAACCATATGCAGCGGTGGATATTAAGAATTTCGCACGCAGCTGCTGAGTTCAATCATTAACGGGAAGTCCGAGCCTTCCGCGCAAGGCGCGATACTGTACCGCATTAGTATCGGACATCGCTTCTTCCAGGTCCGAGGGCAGATCCTCGTAGTCGATCGGCTCAGCGAACTGGACTGTCGTGAAGTCGAAGCGGCGACCGGCAATCAGGTTGTAGAAGTGCGGCCCCTGCTGAAGGGGCGTCTTTAAGATCTGGCCGCCAAACAGGTCCTGAACAACAAGGCTGGTGACACCACACTGGCCCCTTGCCGGATTGTCCGATGACCAAAGGCTGGAGGTCTCACGCGACCAAGCTTTTGTCAGGCGCTCGGCAAATTGCGCGATATCGACGGCCGATTGGATCATGGCGCTTCCCAGGAACGAACAAGGCCGGCGCAAGGCCGGCCTTGAAGTCGAAACCTCATCGTAATTCAGACGAAAAACTGCCCACCATTCGCGGAAATCGTCGATCCGGTGATGAAGCCTGCATCGTCGGAGGCAAGGAACACGACACAACGGGCGATTTCTTCGGGCTCGCCGAGACGACCGACCGGGATCTGTGGAATGATCCGCTCGTTCAACACCTTTTCCGGGATGGCGCGCACCATCTCAGTCCCGATATAGCCCGGGCAGATGGCATTGACGGTGATGCCCTTGGCGGCTCCTTCCTGGGCGAGCGCCTTGGTGAAACCGAGATCGCCGGCCTTCGCCGCAGAATAGTTGGCCTGCCCCATCTGGCCCTTCTGGCCGTTGATCGAGGAGATGTTGATGACACGACCGAAGCTGCGGTCACGCATGCCGGTCCAGACCGGGTGGGTCATGTTAAAGAGACCGGTGAGATTGGTGTTGATCACCTCGCCCCACTGCTCAGGCGTCATCTTGTGGAACATCGCGTCGCGGGTGATGCCGGCATTGTTGACGAGCACCTCCACCGGACCGAGTGCAGCCTCAACCGCAGCGATACCGTCGACGCAGGCCTGGTAATTGGAGACATCCCATTTAAACACGGGAATGCCGGTCTCGGCTTCGAAGGCCTTGGCCTTCTCTTCATTGCCGGCGAAGTTCGCCGCGACCTTGTAGCCTGCATTCTTCAAGGCGACCGAAATCGCAGCACCAATGCCGCGCGTGCCACCGGTTACCAAAGCCACTCTGCTCATGCTGTCCTCCCCGTTCTTCTTCTATGGGTTCCCATCTGGATCACCGTCGCGTTCCCGTCGCAACGGCATGACTTGCCCATCCCGGCCAAGAGCCGGGATGGAAATTCGTCGGGTCAAGGGCGAACGGCCGCCATTCGAAGAGGCCGGATCAGAATGCCTCGAGGCACATGGCAACACCCATGCCACCGCCGATGCACAGCGTGGCGAGGCCCTTCTTGGCGCCGCGACGCTTCATCTCGAACAGCAGCGTGTTGAGAATGCGGGCGCCGGACGCGCCGACCGGATGGCCGATCGCGATTGCGCCACCATTGACGTTCACGATCGAGGTATCCCAGCCGAGATCCTTGTTCACGGCGCAGGCCTGTGCGGCAAAGGCTTCGTTGGCTTCAACGAGGTCGAGATCGGAAATCTTCCAGCCGGCCTTCTCAAGCGCCTTGCGCGAAGCCGGGATTGGGCCAGTGCCCATGATCTTCGGATCGACACCTGCGGTTGCCCAAGAGACGACACGGGCGAGCGGCGCGATACCACGACGCGAAGCCTCGGCCTCGGTCATCAGCAGGGCGACCGCCGCACCATCATTGATACCGGATGCGTTGCCGGCGGTGACCGTGCCTTCCTTGTCGAAGGCGGGTTTCAGCTTCTGCATGCTTTCGAGCGTCGCACCGATGCGGATGTACTCATCCTGATCGACAGTGACGTCGCCCTTGCGGCCGGGCACGATGACAGGAACGATTTCGTCCTTGAAACGGCCGGCAACCTGGGCGGCCTCCGCCTTGTTCTGCGAAGCGACCGCAAAGGCGTCCTGTTCGTCACGGGTCAGCTGCCACTGCCGGGCAACATTTTCCGCGGTCGTGCCCATGTGATATCCGTAGAAGGCATCGGTAAGGCCGTCCTTGATCATGGTGTCGACCATCTTCAGGTCGCCCATTTTTGTGCCGTTGCGCAGGTGCGCGCAGTGCGGCGCCATCGACATCGATTCCTGCCCGCCGGCAATGATGATCCTCGCGTCGCCTGTCGCGATCTGCTGCATGCCGATGGCGACGGCACGCAAGCCGGAACCGCAGAGCTGATTGAGACCCCAGGCTGTCGCCTCCTGCGGAATACCGGCCTTCATCGCTGCCTGGCGAGCCGGGTTCTGACCCTGCCCTGCGGTAAGGATCTGCCCGAGAATGACTTCGTCGACTTCACCCGCCTCCACGCCGGCGCGCTCCAGCACGGCCTTGATGGCGATGGCGCCGAGATCATGCGCTGCGACGGATGACAACGCCCCGTTGAAAGATCCGACCGGGGTTCTGGCAGCGCTCGCGATAACGATGGACGGGGTGCTCATGGAGGTCTCCTCGGGTTTTGTGATTGAGGAGAAACTGACAAAGACTGCCGCCGGTGTCAAACAAGATAAGCCCGACATTCTCGTTCTTTGGTTGCGCTTTCCTGTCTTTCGTCAAATGCCGATCCTGCATCGCACAAAGAGATTGTCACCGGACTGAATTTGCGCTTACACTTGACTTCGGGAAGAGCAAAAACAATCGAAAAACGACGGGTTAGGAGACAGAAATGGCCAAAGCCGATGGCGAAATCGTTATCAAGAAGTACGCCAATCGACGCCTCTACAATACCGGGACCAGCACCTACGTCACCCTTGAGGACCTCGCCAAGATGGTCAAGAAGGGCGAGGATTTCGTTGTGCAGGATGCCAAGTCCGGTGACGACATCACGCATTCCGTCCTGACCCAGATCATCTTCGAACAGGAATCCAAGACCGGCAATACCTTGCTGCCGATCTCCTTCCTGCGCCAGCTCATCAGCTACTATGGCGATCAGATGCAGATGGTCGTCCCGAGCTTCCTCGAGCATTCGATGAAAGCCTTCACCGAACAGCAGACCCAGATGCGCGAGCAGATGACCAAGGCCTTCGGTGACCATCCACTGTCCAAGAACCTGCAGATGCCGATCCAGCTGATGGAGGAGCAGGTCAAACGCAACACCGATATGTTCCAGCAGGCCATGCAGATGTTCTCGCCCTTCCTCGGTGGCCAGCAGCCAGCCAAGGAAACCAAGAAGGCGGAAGCCAAGGATATCGACGAGTTGAAGGAGCAGTTGCGCTCCCTGCAGAACAAACTCGACAATCTTTGAAGAGCGAGGCCCCGGAAGGGGCCTTTTTCATATTGGGGATCAGAGCCCGATCGAGACGTCCCGTCCGGCGGCCCGATTGGAGATCGTGAAGCCTGCAACGACATCGATGAAGGCGATGACCATCAGGCTGAAGAACAGCTGCGTTGCTGCGTCGCGCACGAGCAGGAATTCGACGAGAAAGCCGATAAAGACCACCATGGAAAACATGTGGTTCATCAGCGACCCCCGGGTACTCAGCGTCGCTTTCAACACCTCGAAAAACAGGGCGATCAGCGCCGACAGGATGACGAGATCGCCGAGCGTCATCGTCCAGACGGCACCCGACAGCATCGGCACGGTCATGATCACTGTCGAGAAGGCGGCAATCCCGCTTCCGAGCATCACGGCGTTGTAGAAGATGAAGGGAACGATCATCAGCGGCACGGCAATCAGCATGCGGAATCCTTCCTTGCACTGCGATCCCGTCCGGCTCCGCGGCGGGCGCGGCGCAATTTAACTATGCCAAATGACAAATGAAAAGGCCGGCGCAAGCGCCGGCCATTCAAACTAGTCAGTCAAAGCGCAGGAATTATGCGCTTTCCTTCGGCGTCAGAACCTGACGGCCGCGATACATACCGGTCTTCAGATCGATATGGTGCGGGCGGCGCAGTTCGCCGGAGTTCTTGTCTTCGACATAAGTCGATGCCTTCAGCGCGTCAGCAGAGCGGCGCATACCGCGCTTGGACGGGCTTGTTTTTCTTTTTGGTACAGCCATTTTCGTTACTCCACGTGACGGGCAAGACGGGTTTATTCGGCCTCGATGAGACCGGACAGAACACGTCTCGAACTCGGAATTTGGCGGGCTTATACATGCCCGAAGTCGGTTTGACCAGACCCCGGGCCACTTTTTTCGAATCTAACCGAGGCCCGCTCAGGCCTCGTCTTCGGGCACGATCCAGGGTTCAGCAAGTGCCGCCGTCTCCCAGCTACGCCAGGCCGGATGCGCTCGCATGGCATCCATATAGGCGGTCGTCTCTGCATCTCCTACCAGATCGTAGGCTGCAAAGCGATTCACGACAGGCGCGAACATGGCATCCGCCGCGGAAAAGGCGCCGAACAGGAAGGGCCCGCCCGACCGTTTCCGCATCTCCCGCCAGATCGTCTCGATGCGGGCGACATCGGCCGCCACCCCCTCGGGCAACGAGATCGCCTTGACGGGCCGCCGCAGGTTCATCGGGCAAGCGCCACGCAAGACCCGGAACCCGGACAGCATTTCCATCGAGATGGAGCGGGCCAGCGAGCGGCTCTCCCGATCCGCAGGCCAGAGCCCGGCATAGGGATAGAGCTCGGCGACATATTCGATGATGGCGAGCGATTCCCAGACACGGACAGAGCCGTGATGCAGCACAGGCACCTTGCCCGTCGGCGAAAGCTCACGGAACTGAGGATGCGTGGCACCCGGTCCGAAGGGGATCAGTTCTTCGCGAAATGGTATACCGGCGGCCGTCATCGCGATCCAGGGTCGAAACGACCAGGAGGAATAGTTCTTGTTGGCGATATAGAGGATCAAGTCGTCCATGGCGCGCTCCGCGTTGTCGAGAACCGATCCTAGACGCGTGGGAGTGGTTTCGACCAACGAAAGCTTCTGATCTCAGCCATAAAGACAGGTGATGTAGTCACCCGAGGCGCGCGCACGACGATCGACGACCCCGGCCAGACGCCTCAGACCCGGCCCCGGCTTGCTCGCGACACGATCGATCGGATTTGGGAGGGAGACGGCGAGAAGGGCCGCCTGCTGGCGACTGAGCTTCGCGGCCGACGTCTTGAAGTGATGCTGCGCAGCCGCTTCGATGCCGTAGATACCCGGACCCCACTCGGCGATATTGAGATAAATCTCCATCGTCCGCTCCTTCGGCCAGGCAGCATCCAGCACCAGCGCCAGGGGCAGTTCGAGGCCCTTGCGAATGAAAGAGCGCCCGTTCCAGAGGAAAAGGTTTTTCGCGGTCTGCATGGGGATCGTGCTGGCGCCGCGCGTCGCCTCACCCGCCATTGCGTCGTCGATCACGGACTGTAGCTGGGCCCAGTCCACCCCGCCGTGATTGCAGTACTGGCCATCCTCGGACATCATGACGGCGCGAACGACATTCGGGGAGATATCCTCGAAGTCCACCCAGCGACGATCATAGCCCTGCAAGGTGGCGAGATCCGCCAGCATCAGCGTCGAGACAGGCCGGACGAAATCCAGCCGGTAGAGCAGAATGAGGAGGTAGGGCGCGGCGAGGAAGATGAAGAGTGCAATGAGCACGGCCCGGACGATCCGGGGCCGACGCCGCCGCTTCTTCTCGGGCGCAAACTTCTCGTCTTGCTCCAATGCCTCGACTTCCAGTGTCAATGAAGTGGGGTCCGTGATCGATGATGGCCCCTCATAGCCGCCCTCTTGGCAAATGACCAGTCTGGGTGCGCGCTTCCGCCTCTTTCCCCGGCTCAATTTCCCGTTGCCTGACCAGGGGTAGCGTGCCAAATAGCCGGAATGACCAAAAGCGCCGATGCCTTTGAAAAAAGCCTGAACGCCCACGCCACACTCGTCGAGGCGAGGCTGGACATCCTGCTGGACGCGACGCCGCGTTCGGCGGAAGTCGCTCGCCCCCGGCGGCTGATCGAGGCCATGCATTACGGCGCCCTGAACGGCGGCAAGCGCCTTCGGCCTTATCTGGTGATGCAGGCGGCACGCCTTTTCGGCGGAAGCGAAGAGGCAGCGCTTCAGGTCGGCTGTGCGCTCGAATGCCTGCATAGCTATTCGCTCGTCCATGACGATCTGCCCGCCATGGACGACGACGACCTGCGCCGCGGCAAGCCGACGGTTCACAGACAGTATGACGAAGCAACCGCGATCCTCGCCGGTGACGGTCTGCTGACCTACGCCTTCGACATCATCGCTTCACCGGAAACACCCCTGCCCGACACAGCCAAACTCGCCCTGGTCCTCGAGCTCTCACGAGCAGCCGGAATCGGCGGCATGGCTGGTGGCCAGATGCTTGATCTCGCTGCCGAGACGGATCAGCCCGACGAAGCAGGCATCGTGACGCTGCAGGCCATGAAGACGGGCGCGCTACTGCGGTTTGCCTGTGAGGCAGGCGCCATCATCGCCGGTCGCCTGGCGGAAGACCGCGATCGCCTGCGCCGCTTTGGCGAAATCATCGGCCGCGCCTTCCAGCTGGCCGACGATCTGCTCGACATTACCTCGGATGCCGCCACCCTTGGCAAGGCAACAGGCAAGGACGCGGCCAAGGGCAAGGCGACGCTGGTCGGCCTCAAGGGCACCGACTGGGCCCGCGCCGAACTCGACCGGCTGGTCGCAGAAGCCAACGCACTGCTTGAGCCCTACGGCGAACAGGCCGAGCCGCTCAAGGAAGCCGCCCATTTCATCGCCTACAGGAAGAAATAGCATGAGCCGTTTCTGGTCGTCCGCCGTCCACGCACTGGAACCCTATGTCGCCGGCGAACAGCCGAAGATCCCGGGTCTGGTCAAGCTCAACACCAATGAGAGCCCCTACGGGCCCTCGCAAAAGGTGCTGGACGCGATCGCAGCCACTTCCGGTGAGCGTCTGCGCCTTTATCCCGATCCGGCGTCCACGGCCCTGCGCGAGGCCATCGCGAAGCGCTTCGACCTGACCATGGACGAGGTTTTCGTCGGCAACGGCTCTGATGAAGTGCTGGCCTTCACCTTCGCAGGCCTGCTGAAGCACGACGCGCCGCTCCTCCATCCCGACATCACCTACAGCTTCTACAAGACCTATGCCCGTCTCTTTGAGGTCAAGGTCGAGGAGATCCCGCTGGACGAGGGCCTGCGCGTGCGTATCGGCGATTACGACCGCCCTTGCGGTGCAATCATCCTTGCCAATCCCAACGCCCCGACCGGCATCGCTCTCCCGCTGTCTGAGATCGAAAAGCTGGTCGCCTCGCACCCTGATCAGGTCGTGGTGATCGACGAGGCCTATATCGATTTCGGCGCAGAGACGGCAGCTTCGCTGATTCCGCGCTACGAGAACTTGCTCGTTGTCCAGACCTTCTCGAAATCCCGCTCGCTCGCAGGCCTGCGGGTCGGCTTTGCGCTCGGCCAGCGGCCGCTGATCGAGGCGCTGGAGCGGATGAAGGACAGCTTCAACTCCTATCCCGTCGACATGCTCGCCCAGGCCGCCGCCAAGGCCGCGATCGAGGACGAAGCCTGGTTCGATGAGGCCCGCGGCAAGATCATCGCCAACCGCGATATGGTGACAACGGCGCTCGAGGCCCGTGGCTTCGAGGTCCTGCCGTCGTCGACCAACTTCGTCTTCGCCCGCCATCCGGCGCATCAGGGTGCCGATCTGCAAAAAGGTCTGCGTGAGCGAGCGGTCCTCGTTCGCCACTTCAACAAGCCGCGCATTTCGGACTTCCTCCGCGTGACCATCGGCACGACAGAGGAATGCCATCAGTTTATGGACGCGATCGATCAAATCATCTGACGTGTCGTCCGCGTCGGAAAGCGCTACGCTCCTGCAACTTTAGTGAGAACCGGAGCGTGCCTGTGACTGAAATCCTGCAACACTGGCCTCAGGTCGTGACCGCCTATCTCGTCTACCTCGTGGCGGTCTTGAGCCCCGGCCCGGCCACCATGGCGATCGCTTCCGCCTCACTTGGCCAGGGACGGAGGCATGGCCTGACGATTGCGGCAGGCATCTTTTGCGGGTCCATGACTTGGGCAATCGCAGCATCATTGGGGTTGGCCGCCATCCTGTCGCAATATGCACAGGCACTGATCCTGATGCGCATCCTCGGCGGGCTCTACCTGCTTTACCTCGCCTGGCGCGCCTTCCGC
Organism: Rhizobium sp. AAP116; assembly: GCF_001295785.1. NCBI lineage: Bacteria > Pseudomonadati > Pseudomonadota > Alphaproteobacteria > Hyphomicrobiales > Rhizobiaceae > Rhizobium > Rhizobium sp. AAP116. The sequence goes on along the minus strand of NZ_LJIB01000025.1, from coordinate 133,227 downwards.
TCCGCCGCGAGCAGCATTGACCCGCTTTCCCTGACCAAGGCCGCTTCGAGCCTGAAACGCACTTTTCTGATGGGCTATGCGATCCACCTGACGAACCCCAAGGCGATCTTTGCCTGGCTTGCCATCATCTCCCTCGGCCTGCCGGCCAATGCCACACCGGTTGCCGTTGCGATCATCGTCTGCGGCTGCCTTGTGACCGGCTTCATTGTCTTCATGGGCTACGCATTGCTGTTCTCGACGCCCGGGGCACTGCGCATCTACCGCGCGGCGCGTCGCTACATCGATGGAACGCTCGCGGTCCTGTTCGCGACCGCAGGCGTGAAGATGCTGACCTTCCGCTGAAACGAAAAAGGCGCCGCATGGGTTGCGGCGCCTCTTGCAAGTGTTTGGATCGCAGATCAGCCCTGGGTCAGCGGCGAGATCTGGATTTCCACGCGACGGTTCTGCGCACGGCCGTCCGGTGTCGCGTTGGATGCAATCGGCTGGTTCGGGCCGAAGCCGACAGCCGAAACACGACGCGGGTCGACGCCCTGGCTGTTGAGATAGCCGGCAACCGACATGGCGCGGCGCTCGGACAGACCCTGGTTATAGGCCTGGCTGCCGGTCGAATCGGTGTGACCGTTGATATCGATCAGCGTCCGGTCGAACTTGCGCAGCACGATCGCAACCGAGTTCAGGGTCGGGTAGAACTGCGGCATGACCGCATCCTGATCGGTGTTGAACGTGATGTTCGACGGCATGTTCAGGATGATGCGATCGCCGACGCGGGTGACCGAGATCCCGGTTCCCTGCAGCTGGGCGCGCAGTTCGGCTTCCTGCTGGTCCATGTAATTGCCAATGGCACCACCCGCCAGCGCACCGATACCGGCACCGATGAGGGCTGCGTTGCGGCGGCCTTCCGGCGAACCGCCGACAGCGAGGCCACCGAGCGCGCCAACGGCAGCGCCCAGCGCCGCGCCGCCCGCCGTGTTGGACACCTTCTGCTGCCCCGTATAGGGGTCGGTCGTGGTGCAGGCACTCAGATAGGTCGCGCACAGCGCGAGAATGGCGAACTTCTTGATCATGCTCGGTGTCCCTCCAGGATTCGGCTGATAATCCGTCAACCGTGAAATTGCGGCAACAAAAAGTTGGCCAGCAAGCTCACTCAGCCGCCGACTTCTGACCGTATCGCTTCTCGATATAGTCTGCCACCAGCGCCTCGAAATCGGCTGCGATGTTCGGGCCGCGCAGGGTCATCGCCTTCTCGCCGTCGATGAACACGGGAGCCGCCGGGTTTTCACCGGTGCCCGGAAGCGAGATGCCGATATCGGCATGCTTGCTTTCGCCAGGACCATTGACGATGCAGCCCATGACCGCAACGTTCAGGCCCTCGACACCCGGATACTTTTCACGCCAGACCGGCATGTTCTTGCGCAGGTCGTCCTGGATTTTCTGAGCGAGCTCCTGGAAGACGGTCGAGGTCGTGCGACCGCAACCCGGACAGGCCGCGACAACAGGCACGAACTGACGGAAGCCCATGACTTGCAGCAGTTCCTGGGCAACCTGGACTTCACGGGTCCGATCACCATTCGGTTCCGGGGTGAGCGACACGCGAACCGTATCACCGATACCATGCTGCAGCACGTAGCCCATGGCCGCGGACGAGGCGACGATGCCCTTCGAGCCCATGCCGGCCTCGGTAAGCCCCAAATGCAGAGCATGGTTCGAGCGCTCGGCGAGCATCGAATAGACGGCGATCAGGTCCTGCACCTGGCTGACCTTGGCCGAGAGAATGATGCGGTTACGGGGCAAGCCAATCTCTTCGGCAAGCTCGGCCGACAGGAGCGCGGATTGCACGATCGCCTCACGCGTCACCTGGCGCGCCGAAAGCGGCGAACCATTGGCCGCGTTCTCGTCCATAAGCCGGGTCAAGAGCTCCTGATCGAGCGAACCCCAGTTGACCCCAATGCGGACAGGCTTGTCGTAACGGATCGCCATCTCGACGATCTCGGCGAACTGCTTGTCCTTCTTGTCCTTGAAGCCGACATTGCCGGGATTGATGCGATACTTGGCGAGCGCCTCGGCGCAGGCCGGGTGATCGGCGAGCAGCTTGTGGCCGATGTAATGAAAATCGCCGATCAGCGGCACGTCCATGCCGAGCCGGAGCAGGCGCTCGCGGATTTTTGGAACGGCAGCGGCACTCTCGTCACGGTCGACGGTGATGCGGACGACCTCGGAGCCTGCCTTGTAGAGGGCAGCAACCTGGGCAACGGTCGCATCGACATCTGCGGTATCGGTATTGGTCATCGACTGAACGACGACAGGAGCTCCACCACCGATGATGACGCCACCCACTTCCACCGCGACCGACGAACGGCGCGGTTTGGGGTCAAAGGCATCGGCGGGCGGGATCAGGGGTGCGGTCATGGCTGTTTCTCTGCAAGCCTCAATCGCCATGGAGGTGGATCAAAGCCGATCGCTTGTCAACTGAAAGACGCCTTTACGCGTTCACATGCCCGCGTGCGCAAGTCTGTCCAAAGCGACGTCCCCACATCTTTCAGTGACCTGTCGCCCGGTCCGCATGACGCGCGAGCCTGGAGAGAGCCAGAACCACGATCAGCAGCGCTGGGATCGCTGTGTAGACACTCGACAGCGACGTGTGCTCGGCCACAAACCCGATCAGCGATGGCGCAAAGAGGATGCCGGAATAGCCCATGGTGGTGACGACCGAGAGGCCAACACCGGGTGCAAGCCCCGGAATGTTGCCGCCCGCCGAAAACGCGATCGGCACCATGTTCGAGATCCCGATTCCGGTGATGGCAAAGCCGATAAGCGCAAAGGTCACGCTGGAAGACTGGCCCGCCATGACAAGCCCGATGATCGCAGCCACACCGCAGAAGCGCAGTGTATTCACGGCACCGAAGCGGTCACGGATGAAATCGCCCGCAAAGCGGCAGACCGCCATGGTGAGGGAGAAGGCCGCGAAGGCGAAGCCCGACATCTCGGTCGAAGCATTCAGCTCGTTGCGCAGGTAGAGCGCGCTCCAGTCAAGCACGGTGCCCTCAGGGATCATGCAGAACAGCGCGATCGTGCCGATCAGCCAGGGCAGCGGCGTCATCGGCAGCTTGGCCTTGGCCGGCTCGTCACTCGGATGCGGCGCGTCCGAGAGGATCATCGGGCGGGCGACAAGAAAGAGAACGATGCAGACGGCTGCCAGAAGCAGCACGTGACCGGTGACACCAAGCGAGGCAATCAGAAAACCGCCGGTCGCCGCACCGCAGAGCCCACCAAGGCTCCAGAAAGCGTGACAGGAGGACATGATCGAACGGCGCATGTTGCGCTCGACCGCAACGGCATTGGCATTCATCGCCACATCCATGGCCCCAGTCAGGCCACCGAACAGGAAGATCGCAACGGCACCGGTCCAGATATTGTCGACCAGCGTGACGAGCACGATGGTCGGGATGAACAGGAGCGTGGTCACCTCCACGACCCGCCGCGAGCCATAGCGGGCGATCTGCATGCCGGCGATCGGCATCAGCACCAGAGAACCGACGCCGAAGACGAAGATCATGACACCGAGCATCAGCTCAGACAAGCCGAGCGCCTCTGAGAAGAACGGAATTTTCGGCGCCCAGGCTCCGATGACGAGGCCATTCAGGAAGAAAAGCAGGGCGACAGCGGCCCTCTCCCTGGTGACGATCGGCGCTGGTTCGGCCGGCGAAGTGATGGTGTGGGCTATGTCATTCATGTCCTGCTCCCATAGTCGGGCGCACTGTAATTAAATCGATTTAAACGACAACATGTCCCGCGCGTCCCAACTGTAAATTTTTGTTTCGCATGACAACATTGTCGGGAGTTCTGAACGGGGATTGACAGGGACGAGCCGGCGTCTGACACAGATAGTCCTTGCGGCCATCTGCTTGCGCCGCCCGACCCGAAAGACGCTTCCGTGAAAACCGCCGTTGGCGCTGGCATCCTGCTCTCCAGTCTCGCCTATCTCTTCTTTGCCATGCACGACGCCATGATCAAGTTGCTCGTGGAAACGACAACCGTCTGGCAGATCCTGTTTTGCCGCAGTATTGCGATCCTGCTTGGCTGTTGCATCCTCGGTGGCCGCTCACTCGCGCGGGAGACGGTGACGTCGCCGGCGCTTCGCCCGATGATGCTGCGCAGTCTTTTCCTGCTCGCCGCCTGGCTCTGTTATTTCAACGCGGCAAAGCACCTGCCGCTCGCCGATCTCACGACACTCTACTTCGCCGCACCGATCGCAGCGATCCTGCTCGCCATCCCCATTCTGGGCGAACGGGTTCCCATGAGCAGCTGGATTGCCGTCGTCACCGGCTTCGTAGGCGTGGTCGTCGCCAGCAATCCGACAGGCCTTGCGACCGGCTGGCCCGTCTACCTCGCCCTCATCGCCGCCGTCTGCTGGGCGATCGCCACGACGCTGCTCAGAACCACCAGCAAGAGCGCCAGCAGCATGGTTCAGATGACGATGACGAATGTCTTCTTCCTGGCCCTGACGACACCCATGGCCATCCTCTCCTGGACAACCCCAAGCGGTCCGACGCAGATCCTGTTGCTGGCCGTCGGCTTCATCGGCGGTCTTGGTCAGATGAGCTTTTTCGAGGCGCTGCGCCGCGCGCCGATCTCGGTGATTGCGCCCCTGGAATACACGGCGCTTGTCTGGGCCTTCGCGCTTGGCTACGCGATATGGGGAGACATCCCGGGACCGAATGTCTGGGCCGGCGCCGTACTGATCGCCGGCGCAGGCCTGATCATTCTCTTTGCCCAGCGGCGCAAAATGCCCGCTCAGGACCTCGAGAGATAGCGCTCTGCAAGCTCCACCCAGAGGGTGGTCCCGACGGGCAGGATATCGTCGTTGAAGTCATAGCGTGGGTGGTGCAGCGGCGGATCGTTGGGTGTCCGTTGCGTGCCGAGGAAGAAGTAGCTGCCCGGGCGCTTGGCGAGCATGTAGGCGAAATCCTCGCTCCCCATCATCGGGCGCGGCAGGTCATAGACCTTGTCCTGTCCAGCAAAGCTCACCGCGAGATCGCGGACGAAATCGGTTTCGGCCTTGTGGTTGATGGTCGGGTCGTATCCCCGCTCATAGTCGATGGTCACGCCCATGCCGTAACTCGCCGCCTGACCTTCGGCCACCGCCCGAATGCGCTGCTCGAGCTGGTCGCGGACCTTGGGATCGAAGGAGCGGATCGACAGCACCATCTCCGCCCGCTCCGGAATGACATTGCTCGCCGCACCCGCATGGAACCCGCCGACGGTGATGACGGTCGGATCGAGCGGGTGGATGTTGCGCGACACGATCGTCTGCAGCGCCATGACGATGGACGCGCCACACACAATGGGATCGGCCGTCGATTGCGGTTCGGCCCCGTGACCACCACGGCCGTTGACGGTGATCTTGCACTCGTCGACGGCAGCCATGATCGGCCCTTCCCGGAGCGCGATATGGCCGAACGGGATCTCCGGATCGTTATGCAGCGCGAAAACTGCATCGCAGGGGAAGCGATCGAAGAGGCCATCCTCGATCATGATCCGGGCTCCGCCGAAATTCTCTTCGGCTGGCTGGAATATCAGGTGAATGACACCATCGAAATTCCGCCGTTCGGCGAGGATCTTCGCCGCACCGAGCAGCATTGCGGTATGACCATCATGGCCACAGGCATGCATCACGCCCGGTATCTCGCTGGCATAGGGAAGACCGGTCTCTTCGAGGATCGGCAGAGCGTCGAAGTCGGCTCGAATGCCGATGCTTCGCTCGCTCGACCCGTTCCTGAGTGTCGCGACCACACCGGTCTTGGCAAGCCCGCGCGTCACCTCATAGCCGAAAGCGGTCAGTTGTTCGGCGACATAATCCGACGTCTTGAACTCCGACAGGCCGATCTCCGGAAACCGATGCAGATGATGCCGCGTCGCAAGCACTTCAGCCATCACATTGGGCGCGTGGATCGTCATGGAAATTACCTTTCGGTCGTCTGGGCATGAGCATGAAAGCGCAGACTGTGGCACTTGCCGGCCAGTTGTTCAACCGTATAAAAAGACGTCCATCGCTGACGAAAATCTGCTGCCCTATCCGTGCCGGAGAGACCACCATGACACGACGCACGTTCCAGCGTGCCGGTGAAGCCGAGCGCCGGAAGGATCTGATAGCGGCGACCTTGGATAGCGTTTCCGAACATGGCCTGGAAGGCGCGACCGTCCGCGACATCGCCGCCAGAGCCGGCGTGACCGGCGGTTTGATCCGTCATTATTTCTCCGGCAAGGACGAAATGGTCCAGGCGGCCTATCGCGAAATGCTGGCAGGAATGACCGGCTCCGCCGTCGATGCCATGGCGGAAGCCGGGGCGAACCCGCAGCGGCGCCTGCACGACTTCATCGTTGCCAATGTCAGCCCACCGATTGCCGATCCGAAAGCACTGTCCCTCTGGGCAGCGTTCATCGGTCGGGTGCGATCGGACGAGGAACTCGCCCGCATCCATCGAGAAAACTATCTGGTCTTCATCGGCATACTCGAAGACCTTGTTGGAGCCGTCTTGGCGGCGCGACGGCACAACCCGCCCTTCTCCGAAGTCCGGCATCTCGCGGTCGCGATCAACGGCCTCATCGACGGTTTGTGGCTTGAGAATTCGCTCGCAAGTGACCTCTTCGACGAGGGACGTTTGCCGCAGATCGCACTGGATGCCGTCGAGGCTCTGCTGGGCGGATTGTCCTTGAGAGGTGCGGACTGAGCGATGAGACCCGCATCGCAAACAAGCATCCGGTACGCGTCGCGTTCGCGATCTGGTAACCTCACCGACAAATCGCTGACCTGCGAAGTTTCGACCTGCTTGATCGATGCTCGGCGGCTGCGATCAAGCCCCTTGGCCAGCCGCTTGAAATAAGGCATAAAAACGCCAACTCACCTGCCAGGATGCGAAAGTCGCAAAGAGAGTTCAACCGCCTCTGTTAGCCGTCGTATTACGGCCTCTTTCTGCCTCGATTGTTGGTCAACAACCCAATTTTGTGCAATGAGGCGCGGCGGCGAAGACCGGACGGTCGGACCACAACGGCTTTCTATTGAACCATCGAACCGAGAACCAATTTTTCATGACGCTGCATGTCCCATCGCGCGACCTCGAAACCAAGCAGATCGACCATAACGATTCCATACGATCTGCCTATTTTACGATCGAGGAATTGCGGGAAAGCGCCGCTTCTCTGGCGCTGAACGGCGTCGATGAACTACCCGGCCTGCTGGACTTCGACTTCTTCGCCCGGCACAAGGAAAACGAGCGCGAGATCCTGCGCGTCTATCGCGCAACGGCGGCTGACGTCGAAGCCGGGGCCACGATCACGCCTGCGGCCGAGTGGCTGCTCGACAACCACTACATCATCGAAGAAGCGATCCAGGAAGTTCGCCGCGACTTCCCGAAGAAGTTCTATCGCCAGCTGCCGACGATGAAGGTGGGAAGCCGTGAAATCCCGCGGACAATGGCGATGGCATGGCTCTACGTCGCGCATACCCACTCGACCGTCAGCCAGGAAAGCATGACGGCCCTTGTCGAGGGCTACCAGCAGCACCGGACGCTGGAGATCGGTGAACTCTGGGCACTGCCGTCGATCGCGCGCTTCGTGCTCATCGAAAATCTCCGACGCATCGCAACCCGCGTCGATCGCTCCCGCCGGATGCGTCGCCGGGCCAACGAGGTCGCCGACGAGATCATCCGTCTCAACGATCCTGTGGCGGCCGCGACCTATCTCAGCCAGATCGAGCAGCTGGCTGACGACAACACCTTCGCGACACAGTTCCTGTACCGCCTGCGCAATGGCTCGCAGAACACGAGCTTTGCCGTCGAATGGCTGGAAAGCCGACTGGAAGCGGCCGGCCGCACCGCCCAGGAGGCGATGGACGCCGAACACAACCGTCTCTCCTCCGGCAACGTTACGATGGGCAACATCGTGCGGGGCCTGCGCGAGATCGACGACAAGGAATGGTCGGTCTGGGTCGAAGAGGTCAGCCATGTCGACCGGGTCCTCGGCCAGCACACCGATTACCGCGAACTCGATTTCGGCTCGCGCAACGCCTATCGCAACACGATCGAAAGGCTGGCGCGTCGCTGCGACCAGAGCGAGATCGAGATTGCCCAGACGGCGATCGATCTGGCGACACAATCGGCGGGACCCGATGGACAGCTCGATGTTGGAAGCTATCTCGTCGGCAACAGACGGACCGAGCTGGAAAACGCCATCGGCTACAGCCAGCCTCTCTCCCGGATCCTGACCGACGGCATAAAGCGCCTGAACTGGCTCTCCATCGCAATCCCCGTCATTGCGCTCACCGTCGCAGCCCTAGCGGTTATCGGTTACTTCCTTAATCAGGCCGGCCTGCCGACCTCGCTCATCATGGTCCTGCTGGTCCTGGTCTCGCTGCCGGTTTCCGAAGGCGCGACGGGACTGTTCAACACGCTTGTCACCTTCTTCGTCAAACCGTTCCGCCTGACCGGCTACGAGTTCAAGCAGGGCATTCCCGAGGAAGCACGCACCCTCGTCGTCGTGCCCTGCATGATCACCAAGCGTGACGACGTCGACGAACTCATCCGCAATCTCGAAGTCCACTACCTGACCAACCCGCATGGCGAGATTTATTTCGCGCTCTTGAGCGACTGGAAGGACAGCCAGACGGAAGAGACCCCTGCCGATCTGGAGGTCCTCGATTACGCCAAACGCGAACTCGCCCAGCTCAATGGTCGCTACGATTTCGGCGGCAGGAACCGCTTCTACCTCTTGCATCGTCGTCGCCTTTACAACGAGGCCGAAGGCTGCTGGATGGGCTGGGAGCGCAAGCGTGGCAAGCTGCACGAGCTGAACATGCTGCTGCGCGGCGATCGCGACACCTCCTATCTCCCGGGCGCCAATATGGTGCCGGAAAACGTGCGTTACGTGATGACGCTCGATGCCGACACGCGCCTGATGCGCGACGCCGTCACCAAGCTCGTCGGCAAGATGCACCATCCGATCAATCGTCCGGTGCATGACGAGAAGACAGGCCGCGTGATCAGCGGCTACGGCGTCCTGCAGCCGCGCGTCACGCCCTCTCTGACCACTGGCAAGGATGCCTCGGTCTTCCAGCGCATCTTCTCGATGAACCGCGGCCTCGACCCTTATGTCTTCACGGTCTCCGACGTCTATCAGGACATCACCGCCGAAGGCACCTTCACTGGCAAGGGCCTTTACGACGTCGACGCCTTCGAGACGGCGATCAAGGGCCGCATCGACGAGAACAGCGTGCTCAGCCACGACTTGCTCGAAGGTTCCTTCGCCCGCTGCGCGCTTGTCACCGACGTCGAGCTGGTCGAAGACTTTCCGACCCGATACGAGGTCGAGATCTCGCGCCAGCATCGCTGGGCCCGCGGCGATTGGCAGCTCATCCCCTATATCGGCGATACCAGCCGCGGCATCACCAGCCTCGGCCGCTGGAAGATGGTCGACAACCTGCGCCGCTCGCTGACCCCGATTGCCTGGTATGCCGCCTCGGTTCTCGGCTGGGCCACCATGGAGCCGGTGGGCGCCACCATCTGGCAGCTGCTTCTGATCTTCAGCCTCTTCGTCGCCCCGACCCTATCGCTTTTGTCGGGCATCGTCCCGCGTCAGACCGATATCGTGCCGGCCGCGCATTTCCAGACGCTGTGGTCGGAAGTCCGCTCGATCAACGCCCAGGTCGCGCTCCGCATCGTCTTCATCGCCGACAATGCCTGCATGATGGCCGATGCCATCGCCCGCTCGCTTTACCGCATGCTGGTGAGCCGCAAGCTGCTGCTCGAATGGCGCACGGCCGCCAGCGTCCAGTCGGCAGCCCAGGGCTCGATCGCCTCATATTACGAGAACATGCGCCATGCGCCGATCCTCGCCATCCTCTCGGTCGGCGTCGCGGCCATACCCGGCGGCTATGGCTATCTGATCGGCCTTCCGTTCGCCTTCCTCTGGGTCCTGTCGCCTCTACTCGCCTGGTATGTCAGCCAGTCTGCCGAAACGGAAGACAGCCTCGAGGTTCCAGAAAACGTCTCGTACGAACTGCGCAAGATCGCTCGCCGCACCTGGCGCTACTACGAGACCTTCACGACCGCCGGCGACAACTATCTGCCCCCGGACAATTTCCAGGAAACGCCGGAACCGCTGATCGCCCATCGCACCTCGCCGACCAATATCGGCGTCTATCTGCTCTCCGTCGTCTCCGCTCGCCATTTCGGCTGGCTGAGCTTCGAACAGACCATTGAGCGCATGGAGCAAACGATCTCCACCGTCGAACGGATGGAGAAGTATCGTGGCCATCTCTACAACTGGTACTACACGGACACGCTCAACACGCTTGGCCCGAAGTATATTTCGGCGGTCGACAGCGGCAATCTCGCCGGCCATCTGATCGCGATCTCCTCGGCCTGCCGCGAATGGGCGGAGGCGCCGTCCGCACACCTTCAGGGCAATTTCGACGGCATCGGCGATGTCGGCGGCATCCTGCTCGAAGTCCTCGGCGAGCTGCCGGACGACCGAAAGACGGTGCGTCCGCTCCGTCGTCGTCTTGAGGAACGCATCATCGGCTTCAACACGGCGCTTGCCGCCGTCAAGCGCGAGCATGAATTCGCCTCGATCCGCATCATCAATCTTGCCGTGCTGGCGCGTGACGCACAAAAACTGGCGGCAAATCTCCACCACGAAATTCGCTCGGAGGCGAGTGCGGAAGTCGTTCGCTGGACGGAATCGCTGGTGTCGGTTTGCGAAGCCCACATTGCCGACACCGCCTTCGACCTCTCGAACATCGATCCGCTGCGCCAGCGCCTGAGCCAGCTCTCCGAGCGCGCCCGCAACCTCGCCTTCTCGATGGATTTCACCTTCCTCTTCCGACCGGAGCGTCGCCTGCTGTCGATCGGTTATCGCGTCGACGCCCGCGAACTGGACGAGGCCTGCTACGACCTGCTCGCGTCGGAATGCCGTCTGACCAGCCTGTTTGCGATTGCCAAGGGTGATCTGCCGACGGAACACTGGTATCGCCTCGGTCGCCAGGTCGTGCCGATCGGTGCCCGCGCTGCGCTGATCTCCTGGTCGGGCTCGATGTTCGAGTATCTGATGCCGCCGCTCGTCATGCAGGAGCGACAGGGTGGCATTCTCAACCAGACGAACAATCTCGTGGTCATCGAACAGATGAACCACGGCCGCCGGCTGAACATCCCCTGGGGCATTTCGGAAGCAGCATTCAATGCCCGCGACCACGAGATGAACTATCAGTACACCAACTTCGGTGTGCCGACACTCGGCCTGAAACGCGGCCTCGGCCAGAACGCCGTTGTGGCACCCTATGCCTCGATCCTGGCAAGCCAGTATTACCCCGAGGCAGCGCTTGAAAACCTCAAACGCCTGCGCAAGCTCGGCGCGCTGGGGGCTTACGGTTTCCACGACGCGGTCGACTTCACCCCGACGCGCCTGCCGGACGGCAAGAAATGCGCTGTCGTCTACAACTACTATGCCCACCATCATGGCATGTCGATCGCAGCCATCGCCAATGTCGCCTTCAACGGCCGCCTGCGCGCGCTCTTCCACGCCGATCCGGTGATCGAAGCGGCAGAACTTCTCCTGCAGGAGAAGACGCCCCGAGAAATCCCGGTCATGAGCGCGAAATACGAGCCACAGACCCCGGGCAAGGGCCAGGCGGACCTTCTGCGCGCCGAAGTCCGCACGATCGAGGATCCCGCGACCAAGGACCGCGAAGTCGTCTTCCTTTCGAATGGCCACTATTCTGTGATGATGACGGCCACCGGCTCCGGATTCTCGCGCTGGAACGGTCAGTCCGTCACCCGCTGGAAACCCGACACGACCGAAGACCGCTGGGGCACGTTCCTCTTCCTGCGCGATACCGCCACCAATGAGTGGTGGTCGGCGACATCGGCGCCGCGCCGCGCAGAAGACGAAAAGACCAAGGTCATCTTCGGCGACGACAAGGCGGAATTCTTCAAGACCGTCGGCGACATCTCGACCTCGGTCGAATGCATCGTCGGCACCGAGCATGATGCCGAAGGCCGCAGACTGACGATCCTGAACACCGGCACGGAAGACCGCTACATCGAGGTCACGTCCTACACCGAGCCGGTGCTGGCCTACGAGGATAGCGACAACGCCCATCCGCTCTTCTCGCGCATGTTCGTCAAGACCGAATTCGGTCGTCGCCGCGACGTGATCCGCGCCGAGCGCAACAAGCGCAGCCCGTCCGACCCGGATATCTGCGTTGCCCATCTGGTGGTCGACAGCGCGGGCCAGGGTCGCCCGACGGAATTCGAAACCGACCGCCGCAAGTTCCTCGGTCGTGGCCGCAGCCTCGGCGAGGCAGCCGCCTTTGACCCCGGCGCCAACCTCTCCGGCTCGGAAGGATTTACGCTCGATCCGATCCTCAGCCTCCGCCGCGTGGTGCGCGTGCCGGCTGGCAAGAAGGTCCAGGTGATCTTCTGGACCATGGCAGCCCCGAACCGCGAGGAAATCGATCAGGCGATCGAACGCTACCGTCATCCGGATGCCTTCAGCCACGAGCTCATCCATGCCTGGACGCGTGCCCAGGTCGAGCTTCGCCACATCGGCATCACCTCACAGCAGGCGGCTGCCTTCCAGCATCTGGGCCGTTACCTGACCTATCCCGACAATCACCTGCGTGCGGATCCCGAAACGGTCCGCAAGGGGCTGAGGTCGCAGTCGGCGCTGTGGCCCATGGCGATTTCGGGCGACTTCCCGATCTTTGCGCTGCGCATCAACGACGACATGGACATGGACATCGCCCGCGAGGCGATGAGTGCACTGGAATATCTGCGTCGCCGCGGCGTCGTGGCCGATCTCGCGATCATTAACGAGCGCGCGACCTCCTATGCGCAGGACATGCAGCATGCGCTCGACCAGATGGCGGACAATCTGCGCCACCGCCTGCCCGGCGGTCGCCAGCATGTGTTCACGGTCCGCGACGACCTGCAGGACGAGGGCTCGACACTTGCAGTCCTGGCAGCCGCCCGCGTTGTACTCCACACCCGCAACGGCAAGATCGTCGACCAGGTGAACCGCGCCGTCTCGCTCTTCGCCACTCCGCGCACGATCGATGGTGAGCTCGAATGGGCAGGCTTGCCGCCCGTACAGTCGACTCCCGCCAAAACGGGCCGCGTGATCGACGGTTCCGACCTCGACTTCTGGAACGGCTTCGGCGGTTTCTCGAAAGACGGTTCGGAGTATGTCGTGCGTCTTGACGGATCTGCGGCAACGCCGCAGCCGTGGATCAACGTCATCGCCAACGAGAACTTCGGCTTCCACGTGTCGGCCGAAGGGGCCGGCTTCACCTGGAGCCAGAACTCGCGCGACTACCAGGTAACGCCCTGGACCAACGATCCCGTGGTAAACCGTCCGGGCGAGGCCTTCTACGTCACCGATCTTGGCAGCGGACGCGCCTATGCGACCGTCAGCGCGCTGAACACCGATCCTGCGGCCACCTTCGAGACACGCCATGGCATGGGTTACTCAACCTTCGTCAGCCAGCATGGCGATCTCGAGATCGAACTGACCCAGACTGTGGATCGCGAGCGCCCGGTGAAGCTCACGAAGATCCGGCTGAAGAACGCGAGCCCGGAGCCACGCAAGTTCCGCATCTATGGCTACGCAGAATGGGTCCTCGGCAACAATCCCGCCCGCACCGCCCCCTTCATTCTGTCGAGCTTCGATGAGGAGACTGGGGCACTGCTTGCCTCCAATCCGTATGACATCAACTATCCGGGCCGCTTCGCCTTCCTGGCTGGACCGGAACAGCCTGATGGCTATACGGCCAGCCGGCGCGAATTCATCGGTCGCAACGGCACGATCAAGCTGCCACAGGCCGTAGTCCGTGCCTCGGGTCTTACGGGCTCGATCGAGAGCGAAAGCGACCCTTGTGCGGCAATTGCCTTCGATGTCGAGCTTGCTCCCGGTCAGTCGCGCGACATGACCTTCCTGCTCGGTGAAACCGAGACAGCGGAAGCCGCAGTCGATCTTGTGAAGACGGTTCGCGGCTCAGGGTTCGAGACGGTCCTCAAGGCCAACCGCGACTTCTGGACAGGCTTCACCGGCAAGCTCTCGGTGGAGACCGGCGACAAGGCATTCGACAACCTCGTCAATCGCTGGCTGCCCTACCAAGCGCTTGCCTGCCGGATTTTCGGGCGGGCCGGCTTCTACCAGGCAAGCGGCGCTTACGGCTTCCGTGACCAGTTGCAGGACACGCTGGCATTCCTGACGGTGGAACCACAGCTCGCCCGTCGCCAGATCCTGAATGCCGCTGCGCGTCAGTTCGTAGAAGGGGACGTGCAACATTGGTGGCTGCCGCAGACAGGCGCGGGTGTCCGCACCATGATCTCCGACGACGTCGTCTGGCTCGCCTATGCAGTCGACCAGTATGTCTCGGCGACGGGTGACCAGGCGATCCTGTCGGAACAGATCCCGTTCCTCGACGGACCGCAGCTTACGCAGGGTCAGCATGACAGCTTCTTCCTGCCCAATACCGCCGCTGAAACGGCAGATCTCTATGAGCACGCGGCTCGCGCGCTCGACCTCGCCATTGCCCGCACCGGCGAACACGGCCTGCCCTTGATCCTCGGTGGCGATTGGAACGACGGCATGAACCGCGTCGGGATCGAAGGCCGTGGCGAAAGTGTCTGGCTTGGCTGGTTGCTTGCCGCCACATTGGAACGCTTCAGGCTGCAGGCGGACAAGCGTGGCGATCGAGACCGCAGTGCCCGCTGGAGCGAGCATGTTGCGAAGCTCAAGGCTGCCCTGGAAACGGTAGGCTGGGACGGAGAGCATTATCGTCGTGGCTATTTCGACGACGGCTCGCCGCTCGGTTCGAATGGTTCACGCCAGTGCCAGATCGACTCCATCGCCCAGTCCTGGAGCGTTCTGTCCGGAATGGGAGATCCCGCCCATACCGGAAAGGCACTCGATTCCGCCGTCTCGAAGCTTGTAGACGCAGAGAATGGCATCGTCCGCCTCTTCACGCCGGCTTTCGAAAAACCCGAAATCGATCCGGGCTACATTGGCGCCTACCCGCCTGGCGTGCGTGAAAACGGCGGCCAGTATACCCATGCGGCGATCTGGCTCGGCCTGTCCCTGGTCCAGGCCGGTCGTCTCGCCGATGCCTGGCGCGTCTTCGAAATGTTGAACCCGATCAATCACGCGAAAACGGCAGACGAGGCAGAGCGTTATCGCGTCGAGCCTTACGTCGTTGCGGCCGATATCTATGGCGGCGACGGCTATGCCGGACGCGGTGGTTGGACCTGGTACACGGGATCTGCAGGCTGGCTCTATCGTTTCGCGGTCGAAGGCTTCCTCGGCATCCGTCGCAAGGACGGCGAGCTTGTCGTGAACCCTGCCCTGCCCGAACATTGGGAAGGCTTCAAGGCCAAGGTCGACGTCGATGGTCGAAAGGTCGCTGTCGCCGTCACACGGACCGCAGAAGGCTACGATGTGACCCTCGATGGCAAGCTGCAGGCAACCAGTGAGGATCTACCGCCTGCACCGCCGCCGGCCAAGAAACCGGCGCGCAAGCCGAAGATCAAGGCAGCCGAATAGGCAGCCAATGCAGCAAACGAAAGAGGCCCCGCCAGCGCTGGCGGGGCCTCTTTGCTGTTTCGCAATGGTGCCGGCCGTCAGGCCGAGTACACGATCAGCAAATCCTTGGCGTCGATCTGGTCACCAATCCGCACCAGCACTTCCGCAATCGTCCCGTCGCGGTCGGCATGCAGCGCCGTTTCCATCTTCATCGCTTCGATCGAAAGCAAGACGTCGCCAGACTTGACCGTCTGGCCGGCAGAGACGGAAACCTGCGAAATGACGCCCGGCATCGGCGCACCGAGCTGCGCGGTATTGCCGGTTTCCGCCTTGCGGCGGACGGCGCTGCCTGAAGCTCCATGGGCCCGATCCGGCACCTTGATACGGCGTGGCTGCCCGTTCAGTTCGAAGAACACGGTCACCATACCCTTGTCGTCGGTATGGCCAAGCGCCTGATTGACGATGACAAGCGTCTTGCCCTTTTCGAGGTCGAGGAACAGTTCCTCGCCGGCAGGCAGGCCATAGAAATACTGCGGCGTCGGAATGACCGAGACCGGACCATACATGTCGGCCGCAAGCGCGTAATCGGTGAAGACCTTCGGATACATAAGATACGAGGCAAATTCGAAGTCGCTGACCTCACGACCAAGCTTCTCCTCGATCACCTTGCGCTCGGCGTCCAGATCAGCCGGCGGCAGAAGCGAGCCCGGCACGGCCGTATAGGGCTCCTCGCCCTTCAGCACCTTCTTCTGCAGCGCTTCCGGCCAACCGCCTGGAGGCTGACCGAGATCGCCCTTCAGCATCGAGACAACCGAATCAGGGAAAGCGATGTCCTTGGCGGGGTTTTCGACCTCGGCCACAGAAAGATCCTGGCTCACCATCATCAGCGCCATGTCACCGACGACCTTGGACGACGGCGTTACCTTGACGATGTCGCCGAACATCTGGTTGGCGTCGGCATAGGCCTGGGCGACTTCATGCCAGCGGGTCTCAAGACCGAGCGAACGGGCCTGTTCCTTGAGGTTGGTGAACTGGCCACCCGGCATTTCGTGCAGATAGACTTCCGAAGCCGGCCCCTTGAGGTCGCTCTCGAAGGCCGCATACTGCGTGCGCACGGCTTCCCAGTAGAAGGACAGACGACGGATCCAGTGCGGATCGAGACCTGGATCGCGTTCGGAGCCGCGCAGGGCCTCGACGATCGAGCCAAGGCACGGCTGCGAGGTATTGCCCGAGAAGGCGTCCATGGCGGCATCGACCGCATCGACGCCGGCCTCAACAGCGGCGAGCACAGTCGCAGCCGCAATGCCGGAGGTGTCATGGGTGTGGAAATGGATCGGCAGACCCGTCTCTTCGCGCAGGGCCTTGAACAGCACCTTGGCGGCGGCAGGCTTCAACAGGCCCGCCATGTCCTTGACCGCGATGATATGCGCCCCGGCCTTTTCCAGCTCCGCGGCAAGCGCGGTATAGTACTTGAGGTCATACTTCGGACGCGCCGAGTTGAGGAGATCGCCGGTGTAGCAGATCACCGCCTCGCAGAGCTTGTTCTCCTCGATGACGGCATCCATCGACACCCGCATGTTGTCGACCCAGTTCAGGCAGTCGAAGACGCGGAAGAGGTCGATCCCGCCCTTGGCCGCCTGGCGGACGAAATACTTCACCACGTTGTCGGGATAGTTCTTGTAGCCGACGCCGTTCGCGCCGCGCAGCAGCATCTGCAGGAGCAGGTTCGGCGCGCCTTCACGCACGAGAGCGAGACGCTCCCACGGATCTTCGGTCAGGAAGCGCATCGAGACGTCGAAGGTCGCGCCACCCCAGCACTCGAGCGAGAACAGGTTCGGCAGCGCCCGCGCATAGGTATCCGCGATCCTCGCGATATCATGTGTGCGGACACGCGTCGCCAGCAGCGACTGGTGGCCGTCACGCATGGTCGTGTCGGTCATCAGGATGCGCTTTTCGTTGCGCATCCAGTCGCCGAATTTCTTCGGTCCGAGCTCGTCGAGCAACTGCTTTGTGCCCGGCTTGATATCGGCGTCGATATAGGGAACGACCGGCTCGGCGGCATCCGCCGGCGGCTTGGGACGACCCTTTACTTCCGGATGGCCGTTGACAGTCACATCAGCGAGATAGGTGAGAAGCTTCGTCGCACGGTCCTGACGCTTCACCTGCTGGAAGAGTTCCGGCGTCGTATCGATGAAACGGGTCGTGTAGGAATTGTCGCGGAAGCTCGGATGGCCGATGATCGCTTCGAGGAAGGTCAAGTTGGTGGCAACACCACGGATGCGGAACTCGCGCAGCGCGCGGTCCATGCGGCTGATCGCTTCCTGCGGCGTGCTGCCCGACGCCGTTACCTTGACCAGCAGCGGATCATAGTAGCGGGTGATGATCGCACCCGAATAGGCAGTACCACCATCGAGACGAATGCCGAAACCGGCAGCCGAACGATAGGCGGTGATGCGGCCATAGTCGGGAATGAAGTTCTGTTCCGGATCCTCGGTGGTGATGCGGCACTGCAGCGCGTGGCCGTTGAGGCGGATGTCAGCCTGCTTGGGCACGCCCGATTCCGGCGTCCCGATCGCGTGGCCATCGAGGATGTGGATCTGTGCCTTGACGATATCGATGCCGGTCACGACTTCTGTGACCGTGTGCTCGACCTGGATGCGCGGGTTGACCTCGATGAAGTAGAATTTTCCGGTGTCGGCATCCATTAGATATTCGACTGTGCCGGCGCCGATATAGCTGGTCGCCTTGGCAATCCGCAGCGAGTAGTCGGCCAGCTCCTGGCGCTGCGCTTCGTTGAGATAGGGCGCTGGCGCCCGCTCGACGACCTTCTGGTTGCGGCGCTGGATCGAGCAGTCACGTTCGAAGAGATGCACGACATTGCCATGCGTGTCGCCGAGCACCTGGCTCTCGACGTGGCGCGCACGCTCCACGAGCTTCTCGAGATAGACCTCGTCCTTGCCGAACGCGGCCATGGCCTCGCGCTTGCCTTCCGTTACCTCACGCAGCAGGTCCTTCGGATCGCGAATGGCGCGCATGCCACGACCGCCACCGCCCCAGGAGGCCTTGAGCATGACGGGATAACCGATCTCCGCAGCAAGCCGATGGATCTCGGCCTCGTCGTCCGGCAACGGATTGGTGGCGGGTACGACCGGCACGCCGACGCTGATGGCGAGATTGCGGGCGGCAACCTTGTTGCCGAGCTGGCGCATCGTATCGCTTTTCGGGCCGATGAAAATCAGACCGGCATCGTTGCAGGCATCCACGAATTCGGGACTTTCCGACAGGAGGCCGTAGCCCGGGTGAATGGCATCGGCGCCCGACAGCTTGGCAACGCGGATGATCTCATCGATCGACAGATAGCTTTCGATCGGGCCAAGATCCCTCTCCAGATGCGGACCGCGGCCAACCTGGTAACTTTCATCCGCCTTGAAGCGGTGCAGCGCGAGTTTGTCTTCCTCGGCCCAGATGGCGACCGTTTTCAGACCGAGCTCGTTGGCGGCGCGAAAGACGCGGATCGCGATTTCCGAACGGTTGGCGACAAGGATCTTGGATATTGGCAATTCGATCTCCCCAAAACGATATGCCAGGGCATTGTGCACCTGCGAAGAAAAGTCATAGCGCGTTGTTTTAGGAAGTTCAATTTGCCTTGGCCGACCTCGAGAAGATTCCGTCCCTTCTCAGGTCACCAGGCCGAGACGGAACGACAAAGCCACGACATGCTGGCGATTTTTCGCATTCAGTTTGTCCTGAATACCGTTCATGTACCAGTCGACCGTATGGTTGGAGATCTTCAGGATCTTGCTGATCTCGTTGGACGTCAGCCCATCTGCCAGATAGTTCAGCACTTCCATTTCGCGGCGCGTCATCCGCGTATCGATCGGCTTGGCAGCCTCTGTCTCGTTCGCATGCTTGAACTCGAGCAGACGCCAGTAGGCCTTCTTCGCCACCGCATCGAAAAGCGCGATCTCAGTTGGCGAAAGATCGACCGGACGTCCCCCGACCGTCATATTGCCGAGCAGGCCTGTTCGCCCATGAACGGGGAAGATGTAGCCATCCGCCAGGCCGAAACGCAGGCTGTCTCCAAGCATGCGCTCCATCCGCTTGCGATGCGGATCGGCACGGAAAGCGTGCAGCGCGTCGCGCCAGCGGAACCCGGCATGGGCCTGTCCGAGATAGCGGATCGTCGGATCGATCAGAACGTATTTCTTAGCGATATAGAGCTGCGGCCAACCCTCGGGCCAGTGGCCGGTCAGGACGAGGTTCATCGGGTTCTCGTCCGGCTTCGGCTGGCGAACAACCCCGTAATACTCGAAGCCATAGCCTCGAACCAGTTTCTCCAGCTCCGAAACAACCTCGGCTGCCGATCGGCATTCATCGACGATGACAAGGAAATGCAGCAATTGGTTGATATTCACAAAGTCTCTCCAAAATGCGCTACTAAAATTACCATTAAAAAGCCACGAGCGACGGCTTTTTCGGCCACGCGAAGCAATTTGAACGTTTACCGTCAAAATGGGTTATTGGAAACCTATGGCGGCGTGCGGAATTCTAGCTTCGCCCGACCACGAAGCGCTGTCTGGCATGGGTGGGATCTTGCGGCGGCATGGCTGTCGCATTAGGCATCCTTTCTGGCTGGCGGACTGCGCGAGCGGAAAATTCGGCGAGTTTCGCGACATCAGGCAAAGGTGAACCCAGTTGTCCCTGCTACAAGTTTATTTCAAGGCCCTGAAATACCTTGCAAGTTACAAGTTACGAGTTTCACTCGTCGTCGCTGCGAACGTCGTTCTCGCTGTCATTACGATCCTCGAGCCCATTCTTTTCGGTCGCATCATTGATGCGATCTCGGAAAAGCGGGACGCCACGGGAATCCTGATCGCCTGGGGCTGCTTCGGCGTATTCAACACGGTCGCCTATGTGCTTGTCGCGCGCCAGGCCGATCGACTGGCCCATGGCCGCCGCGCGGATCTGCTGACCGAATCATTCGGCAAGATCATTTCCATGCCGCTCAGCTGGCACCACACGCGCGGCACCTCGAATGCCCTGCATACGCTGTTGCGCGCGGGTGAGACGCTGTTCGGGCTATGGCTGGAATTCATGCGAACCCATCTGGCGACAGCTGTTGCATTGGCCTTGTTGATCCCGACCGCCTTTTCGATGGACGTGCGGCTCACATCGGTCCTGATCATCCTGGCTGTCCTCTATGTCATCATCGGCAAGACAGTGATGAACAGGACCAAGGAAGGCCAGGCCTCGGTGGAGAGCCACTATCACACGGTCTTTTCCCATGTGAGCGACTCGATCAGCAACGTCTCGGTCCTGCACAGCTACAACCGCATCGAGGCGGAGACGCGCGCGCTGAAAGAATACACGACCAAGCTGCTCTCCGCTCAGTATCCGGTCCTCGACTGGTGGGCGCTGGCAGGCGCCCTGAACCGCATCGCTTCGACACTCTCCATGCTCGTCATCCTCGTAATCGGCACACTGCTGGTTCAGCGAGGCGAATTGACGGTAGGCGACATCATCGCCTTCACGGGCTTTGCCACCCTCTTGATCTCCCGTCTCGATCAGATGATCGCCTTCGTGAACCAGATCTTCGAAGCGCGATCTAAACTCGAAGACTTTTACAAGCTTGAGGACGCCGTGCAGGAACGCGAGGAGCGCGCAGGTTCAGCCGACCTGGAGCCGGTTCGCGGCGATGTGGAATTCCGCAATGTTTCCTTCGATTTCGCCTCCACCACCCAGGGCGTGCGCGATATTTCCTTCCATGCCCGCGCTGGCCAGACGGTTGCCATCGTCGGTCCAACGGGCGCCGGCAAGACCACGCTCATAAACCTCCTGCAGCGCGTCTATGATCCCCAGTCGGGTCAGATCCTGATCGACGGCCAGGACATCGCCAAGGTGACCAGGAAGTCGCTGCGCCACTCGATCGCGACTGTTTTCCAGGATGCAGGCCTGCTGAACCGTTCGATCAAGGAGAATATCCGCCTTGGTCGCGAGGACGCGACCGAGGAGGAAATCATCCAGGCGGCCGAAGCAGCCGCCGCTACAGACTTCATTGAAAGCCGCATGATCGGCTACGACACCCATGTCGGCGAGCGCGGCAACCGTCTGTCAGGCGGCGAACGCCAGCGTATTGCCATTGCTCGTGCGATCCTCAAGAACGCCCCGATCCTCGTGCTCGACGAAGCCACCAGCGCGCTTGACGTCGAAACGGAAGCCCGCGTCAAACAGGCAATCGACCGGCTCAGAAAGAACCGCACCACCTTCATCATCGCCCACCGCCTCTCGACCATTCGCGAAGCCGACCTTGTCGTCTTCCTCGACCATGGCCAGGTGATCGAGATGGGCAATTACGATCAGCTGAGCGCGCTCGGTGGTCGCTTCACCTCACTCCTGCGCACCAGTGGCCTTCTGAAGGAAGAGCCAAGCCCGGCAATCTGAGGCTCTCGAAGCCGTTCAGAGGCTATCGAGTCTGTCCAGCACCTCAGTGGCGTGCTTGCGGATGGCGTCCTGCTTGAAGGGATCCATGCGCCGCCAGGTCGCATACATGTTGGAAAGCCGCGGATTGCGCGCGAGCTTCTCTGTGTTGCGGTCGAGGAAATCCCAGTAAAGCGCATTGAACGGACAGGCCTTCGATCCCGTCGTCAGCTTTGGATCGTAGCGACAGCCGCCGCAGAAATTGCTCATCCGGTCGATGTATTTGCCGCTCGCAGCATAGGGCTTGCTCGCCATGATCCCGCCATCGCCATAAAGCGCCATGCCGAGTGTGTTCGGCAGTTCAACCCACTCATAGGCATCGGAATAGACGGCAAGATACCAGTCGCAGACTTGCACCGGATCGATCCCGGCCAGCATGGCAAAGTTGCCAGTCACCATCAGCCGCTGGATATGATGCGAATAGGCGTGTTCGATCGTGTCGCCGACCGCACCCCGCATGCAGGCCATGTCGGTCTTCGCCGTCCAGTACATCTGCGGCAGGGGACGCGACGCAACAAGATGATTGAGGCCGGCATAGTCGGGCATCTCGGTCCAGTAGATACCGCGCACATATTCGCGCCAACCGAGGATCTGCCGGATAAAGCCCTCGACGGCATTGAGCGGCGCCCGCCCCTCGAACCACGCCGCTTCCGCTCGCCGGATGACGTCAATCGGCATGAGAAGGCCGGCATTGACGTAGGATGAGATCAGCGAGTGGTAGAGATAAGGCTCGCCCTTCACCATCGCGTCCTGATAGTCGCCGAAAGTGGGCAGGATCTCGTCGATGAACTGCTGAAGCTCCATCTCCGCCTGGGCAGCAGTCACTGCAAAATGAAAGCTGGCGAGCGAGCCCATGTGGCCGGTGAAGCGCTCTTCGACCAAGTCCAGAACGGACTTCGTGATCGTATCCTTTCGGTGGCTGATCCGCTTTGGTCCCTTCAACCCTTCCGCCGGTGGCTTGCGGTTCTCGGCATCGAAATTCCACTTGCCGCCGACAGGCTCCTCGCCCTCCAGCAGCACCCGGTGACGCCTGCGCATGTCGCGATAGAAATACTCCATGCGCAGCTGCTTGCGGCCTTTGCGCCATTCCCGGAAGTCCTCGATCGAACAGAGAAAGCGATCATCTTCCCGGATCTCGACCGGCACACCGAGGGACGCTTCCCATCCGCGCATCTCGTCCGCCAGACGCCACTCCCCGCATTCCGTCACGACGACGGAGGCTGCGCCGGTGTCGGCAAGAGTGCGGGCAAGTTCGCCTTTCAGGCTCCGCGTGTTCTGAGGATCGTCCAGAGTGACATAACGGACGGCAAGACCCTTTTCTCTCAACTCCTCGGCAAAGTGCCGCATGGCGGAAAACAGAAAGGCGATCTTCTTCTTGTGATGCTTCACATAAGTCGCCTCGCTCATGACTTCCGCCATCAACACGAGCGAGGTTTCAGGATCGGCATCGGCAAGTGCTGACAGCGAGTGACTGAGCTGATCGCCGAGAACGAGATGGATGCGCGATGCCTTCACCATTCGATCGGCTGGCCGTCATAGGCAAAGAAGCCACCGGTCTGTGCCGGCTCCAGCCCATCAAGGACCGAGAGCATCATGGCGACACTGTCTGCCGGCTGGATCTTGTCATGCGTCTTGGAGAAACCGCCGGAAAAGCCGGTATCAACGGAACCCGGATGCAGCGCCACCACAACGCTCTTCGGTCGAAGACGAGCGATTTCGATAGCACATGTGCGGGTGATCTGGTTCAGCGCCGATTTTGCGGAGCGGTAGGAGATCCAGCCGCCAAGCTTGTTGTCGCCGATCGAGCCGACCCGTGCCGAAAGCGTCGCAAAAACGCTCTTGCCTTCATTGGAGAGAAGCTGCGCGAAGTGTTTGAGCGCCAGGGCCGGGCCGATCGCGTTGAGCGCGAATTGCGCAGCCATGACGTCACCCTGGATCGCCTTGATCGTCTTCTCCGGACCATTGCCATTGATCACGAGCGCACCCGTTGCGCAGAGGATCAGGTCGAACTTGAAGCCCGCTTCCGAAAGTCGCGCAGCCGCAGCGGCGACAGACGCATCATCCGTGATGTCGAACCCGTCAACGCTGCGCGACAGTTCGATCACACTGCCACAATTCGGATCGGCCTTGATCGCAGCGGCAAAGGCGCCGCCAATACCGCCACTTGCCCCAAGCACGAGCGCACGGTAGCCGGGATTGAGGGACGTCATTCCGGAAAAGTCGGTCATCTGAAAACTCCTGCAGGTCTGTGCTACCCACTACGGCAGGCAGCCAGACCGGATCAGGCACAGATTGTCTCAGAGGCGTTCGATGGCGCCGTCGAAAGCCGGCATCGCGCCGGGATCGATGTCCATAAGCCGGCAAATCAGCCCCGCAATCTCGGTTTGCTTGAGCGCAACATCGAGACCAAGCCGGAATCCGACCGTATAAAACGGCACTTCGGTCTCCTCTGGGGTCGGACCTGCATGATTGCCGTCGTCACCCATGCCGTGATCGGCGGTGACGATCACCGTGTAACCGGCCTCGACCCAATCAGGCAGATGCCGTGCAAGCAAATCACCCTGCAGGCGCGCTGCATTTCGGTACCCGACGCTGTTGCCACCATGTTTATGGCCGGCATCATCGACATTCATCGGATGGAGCAGGAGGAAGTCCGGCGCCTTGGCGCGGATCAGCCATTCGGCATCGGCGAAGAGATGGCTGTCTGGATAAGCGTCGTCCCAGTAGAACAGGCCGTGTGTAATATCTCCAGTGCCATCGACCAGAATGCGATCGCGATTGCGGTCGAAGGGGCAGGACACATAGAGCTCGGATACCCAGTGATAGGCGGCCGCACCCGTCACACCACCCTGTGCCCGAACCCGCGCGAAGAGATTGTCCCCCACCGAGCGCCGCACCACGCCATTGCTGACCACGCCGTGGTCCACCGGCTTGCGGCCTGTCAGCAAGGTTTCATAAAGCGGCCGTGACATGGCGGGTAGCTCGCAGATCAGCTTGCGCACATCGGCGCGGCCCGCAGCCACGAGACCTTCCATGTAGCCGAGACAGGTACGGGCCGCATCGTAACGCAGCCCGTCGAGAACGATCAGGATCACTTTGTTCATGGCGCGCAACTTGCCACGCCGCGCGCCAAAGGCAAGGCCGACTTAGATTATAGGCTTCCCACCTGTGACAGCGATCGTCGCGCCGGACACGTAACTCGACAGCGGGTCTGCCAGCATCACATAGGCTGTCTGCAATTCCGCCGGTTGCCCAGGCCGCTTCATCGGCACCTGTTTGCCGAAGTTCTTGACCTTCTCTTCCGGCATGGTCGAGGGGATGAGCGGCGTCCAGATCGGCCCAGGAGCTACCGCATTGGCGCGGATATTCTTTTCCGCCAGCATTTGTGCGAGCCCAGCCGTGAAGTTCTGGATCGCGCCCTTGGTGGTCGCATAGGCGAGGAGGTGCGGGCTGGGACTGTCCGAGTTGATCGAGGCAGTATTGATGATCGACCCACCATTCTTCATGTGCGGAACTGCTGCCTTGGTCAGATAGAACATGGCGTGGATATTGACGCGGAACGTCAGCTCCCACTCCTCGTCGGGGATCTCGGTGATGTCGTCGAAGGTGGCCTGGTGGGCGGCATTGTTGACAACAATATCGACGCCGCCGAGTTCACGAACCGCCGTGTCCACGATTTCTCGGCAATGATCAGCGTTTTGAATATCCCCTCGGACCAGCACGGCCTTGCGCCCCGCCTTTTCCACCCAACGGGCGGTATCCTGCGCGTCCTCGTCCTCCTCGATATAGGAGATCAGCACATCGGCGCCTTCGCGTGCATAGGCGATTGCCACCGCCCGACCGATCCCGCTGTCGCCGCCGGTGATGATCGCCTTAAGCCCTTCGAGCTTGCCGGACCCCTTGTAGCTTTCTTCGCCATGATCAGGCCTAGGATTCATGTCCGAGGTGCGGCCCGGCATCGGGACTTTCTTCTGCGAAAATGGGGGCGTCGGATAATCGGCCATGGGTCATCTCCTCGTTGCTGATGTCGAGGGTCAAACCGGTGAGCCATGGATGAGTTCCGGAAATCGGTACCGGCAAATGAACAGGGCCGGCGTGACGCCGGCCCTTTGAAACATTCGGGATCACCCGCGCCAGGCGGCGACAGCCTGCGGTTTCAGCACGCTCTCGCCAAGCACCGGATCGGCGCCTTCAGGGAGCGTCCAGTCTTCCATTCCGTAGTTGAAGGCGAAGACGAGATCGCCGCGGCGACGGATACGGATCGAATCTGGAACCCGGATTGTCGGAATATCAGCCTTCTTCGTTGCAAGCTCGAGCACCTCGGCCAGGAGACCAGCATCCGCCCAGCAGGCGAGATAGAGTACATTGCCCTTCTCGGTCAGAGCCGGATCGCCGTTTTCGAAGGTCGCCAGCACCGAGGTCGAGGTCTCCACATATTCGCGCCAACGGATCGCATGCCCCGAAACTGCACCGGAGACGCCATCCGAGAGACCCGGACGCATGGAGGAGACCTGGATGACACGATTGCCCGTGAGTGCGCCCAGCGGACCCGGCGGCAGGTTTTCAGGGATGCGGAAATTGCGGTCGCGCGAACCCGTGCGGGCGCCGATCACGACGACACCCCCAGCCTTCTCAAGCTCGGCCCGTGCCGCTTCGGTCACTTCCGTCATGCAGGGCACCACGACCAGCGGATAGCCCTCAAGCGAGGCACCAGGACGGACGAAATCGACGTTCAGACCAAGATGGCGAAGGGCCTCATACCAGCGGAAGCAGAGTTCCTCGTAGCGGAAATCCTTGCCCTGCGGCTGGATCATCGTCGACCAATAGCTCTGATAGTCGAAGACCAGCGCTACGGGTGCCTGGCTCGTTTCGGGAAGCGCGCCGAGGGCGGCCAGCTCCTCCGAGACCTGCACGGCTTCGCGGCCGCCCGGCGACCATTCGTCGAGCCCGGGCAGGTTCAGACCTGCATGCATCTGTTCCTGCGCAAACGGTGCCTGGCGCCAACGGAAATAGCTGACGACGTCAGCCCCATGCGCCAGCGCCTCCCATGTCCAGAGCCGCACCATGCCGGGCTTCGGCACGGGGTTCCACGGCGCCCAGTTCACCGGCCCCGGCTGCTGCTCCATCACCCAGAAGCGGCCCTTGCCGACGGCGCGGTAGAGATCGTGGTGATAGGGCGCGATATCGGGATGCGAGGTTTCGGCCCAGCGATTGCGCTCGTCTTCCGTGAAGGGGAACTTCTCGACGAAACCGATCGGATAGCTGTCCCAGGAGGCGAGATCGAGATTGTCGCCCACCTTGAAGTGGTCGAAATCGGAAACGAAACCCATGAAGTTATGCGTGATCCAGCGATCCGGCGAATGCTTGCGGATGATCTCGCACTGCATCTGGTCGTAAGCTGCGACCTGGTCTGAATGGAAGCGCCAGAAGTCGAGACGCGTCGCCGGGTTCGGTTCGGTCACCGTCAGGTTCGGCAGGGCCACGTCGTCGAAACTGGTCAGCTCCATCGACCAGAAGACCGAACCCCAGGCTTCGTTGAGCTGATCGGTCGACTGGTAGCGCAGGCGTAGCCAGCGCTTGAAGCTCTTCAGATCTTCAGGGCCCCACGAGAGGGTCGTGTCATGGCAGCCATATTCATTATCAGTCTGCCAGCCGACGATGCCGGGATGGGTCCCGTAGCGCTTGGCGACGATCTCGACGATCCGGGCGCTTTCCTTCCACCAGGTCTCCGACGAGAAGGTGTAATGGCGACGCGAACCGAAGCCGCGCGGACGACCCTGTTCGTCATAGGGAATGATATCGGGGCATTCGTCCACCAGCCACTTGGGCGGGGTCGCAGTGGGCGTACCGAGCACGACCTTGAGGCCCGCTTCGTGAAGCACGTCGATCGCCCGGTCGAGCCATTCGAAGGTGAAACTGCCGCGCGAGGGCTCAAGACGAGACCAGGCAAACTCACCGATACGCACGAACGAAATGCCGAGTTCGCGCATCCGGCGCGCGTCGGTTCGCCACCGGCTTTCGTCCCAGTGTTCCGGATAGTAGCAGACGCCCAGCATTATCGTGTCAGATCCCCATTGATGACGGCCTTGCCGTCCTTGTCGAACAGATGGCAGGCCTTGGCATTGATGCCGAGGCGCAGCGTCTGGCCGGGCTTCTCGCTGGCCAGGCCGTCGGCCTTCACTGAAAGCTCCGAGCCGTCGGCGAGTGTGACGAAGAACAGCGTCTCCGAACCCAGATATTCGGCGAGCTTAACGGTCGCTTCGATCACGACATCGCCCTTGCCGGTCGCGTCGATATGCTCGGGACGCAGGCCGAAGGTCAGCTCCCCGGCCGGAACGCTCGCACCATGCGTCGGGATCGAGATGTCGGCGCCAGGCAGACGCACCACGGCAGCACCATCGGCGGTCGAAGCCTGAACCTTGAGGAAATTCATCTTCGGCGAGCCGATGAAGCCGGCAACGAAGAGATTGTTCGGGCGATGGTAAAGCTCGAGCGGCGAACCAACCTGCTCGATCTGGCCTGCCGAGAGCACGACGATCTTGTCGGCCATGGTCATGGCCTCGACCTGGTCATGCGTGACGTAGATCATCGTCGCCTTGAGGTCCTGATGCAGCTTGGAAAGCTCCGTGCGCATCTGGACGCGGAGCGCTGCATCAAGGTTGGACAGCGGTTCGTCGAACAGGAAGACTTCCGGATTGCGCACGATCGCACGACCGATCGCCACGCGCTGGCGCTGACCGCCCGAAAGCTGGCCAGGCTTGCGCTGCAAAAGCGGCTCGAGCTGCAGCATCTTCGCGGCAACGGCGGTGCGTTCCGCGATTTCGGTCTTCGGATGTCCTGTCATCTTCAGGCCGAAACCAATGTTTTCCTCGACCGTCATGTGCGGGTAAAGCGCATAGGACTGGAAAACCATGGCAACACCGCGCTCGGACGGGCCGATGCTGGTCATGTCCTGGCCAGCGATCGACAGAGCACCTGCGGTAATGTCTTCCAGGCCGGCGATCATGCGCAGAAGCGTGGACTTGCCGCAGCCCGATGGGCCGACGAAGACGCAGAACTCACCGTCCTTGACGTCGAGATCCACACCCTTGATGACGCTGAGCGCGCCGAACTGTTTCTTGACGCCACGCAGGCTTACGTCAGCCATGGGTCTTGCCTCCCTTGATCGGTTCGAGTTCGAGGAGAAGAGCGCTTTCGGGCGTCAGCATCGGCAGCGGCAGGCCGGCAAGTCCGGCACTGGAAAGCGCGAAGGTGACGGCACCGGAAAGCAGCGCTTTCTGGCCATCGGAGATACGGATGAATTGCGGTTCTGCCGGCAGCACGGTCTTGATCCGCCACCGGCCACCGAACTGGGTGACCTCATCGGGCAGACGCAGAGGTGCTGGCTGTTCGCCCACCATCTGCGGTCCCTGGGCGACGATGACCACGATCTTCTCGGCCGAAGCCGCACCCCAGACATAGCGACCGTCGAGCGGCTCCATTCGGAAGCTGGCGCCCGGTGCATGGAAGAGATCGCGCAGCCGCTTGTAGGTCTCGATATAGACCTTGAGTTCGTCGCGCTCTTCATCGGTGAGTTCGAGCGGGTTGAGCTCCACCCCGAGATGATAGGCGATGGCCACGAGCGCCCGGAAGGCAAGCGTGTGGCGACGACCTGTCTGATGGTTCGGCGAGGCCGAGATGTGACTGCCGAGAATTTCCGGCGGCACGAAGACCGAAGCGCCGCGCTGGATTTCCAGCCGTTCCAGCGCATCCGTGCAATCGGACGTCCAGACGCGATGGGTGCGCTTCAAGGCGCCGTAATCGATGCGTCCGCCACCGGAAGCGCAGCTTTCGATTTCGACATTGGAATGAGCGGCACGAATGCGGTCCATCAGCGCATAGACGGCACGCGTCTGGGCGGCAGTCTTCGCCTTGCCGTCGCGACCGGCCGCATGCGTCAGATCTCGGTTCATGTCCCACTTGATGTAGGAGACGGCATGGTTGGACAGCACCGCGTCGATCTTGCCGAAGAGATAGTCGGAGACTTCGGGACGCGTCAGATCCAGCACCAGCTGGGTGCGCGATTCGAGGACCGGACGGCCCTCGATCGTCAGCGCCCAGTCGGGATGCGCCTTGTAGAGCTCCGAAACCGGGTTCACCATCTCAGGCTCGAACCAGATGCCGAACTGCATGCCGAGCCCGGTGACATGATCGACCAGCGGCTTCAGGCCATCGGGATATTTGCGCGCATCGATATCCCAGTCGCCGAGGCTCGTGGTGTCGTTGTCGCGCTTGCCGAACCAGCCGTCGTCGAGCACGAATCGCTCGATGCCAAGTTCGGCTGTCGCGGTCGCTTGCGCCTTCAGGCTGTCCATCCGGTGGTCGAAGTAGTTGCCTTCCCAGGTGTTCAGCGTCACCGG
Source organism: Rhizobium sp. AAP116 (assembly GCF_001295785.1). Classification (NCBI taxonomy): domain Bacteria; kingdom Pseudomonadati; phylum Pseudomonadota; class Alphaproteobacteria; order Hyphomicrobiales; family Rhizobiaceae; genus Rhizobium; species Rhizobium sp. AAP116. The sequence continues at coordinate 102,778 of NZ_LJIB01000025.1, read as the reverse complement.
GCGCGGAGTCATCTTGCCGCCGGGCCATTGGGTCAGCTCGTCACGGACAAAGGCATGGAAGTCTTGGCTGTCGGCTCCGGCATAAGCGACCGGACTGCGATAGCTTTCGCCCGGCTTCAGAACGATTTCGCCAGGTTCGAAGAGTTCGCCGAGATGCACCAGCCGCTGACCGTCATCGGTGCGGTCGATGACCATCTGATGGTTGCCGCTGAAGCCAAGCGTCACGCCGAAGATTTGGGCCTCGCTTTCGATGAACAGCATCGGGAAGCGATCATGCGAGGTGCGTCCACGCCGGCTTTCCTGGATCCAGGTACCGTTGCCGAGAAGCTCGCGCCGCGTCTGGAACTCGCGCCCCCAGATGCCGGTGAAGCTCATCACCTGCACATCGCCGGCTGGCGCCAGGACGGTCGCCGCCATGCAGCGATCAAGCTGATAATCCGCGTCGCCGAGATTGCTTAACTCCGTCGCCATCGAGATCAGGCCTGACGCATGCGCGGTGAGCGTGATGGCAATGCCGAGCTTTGCGACGGAATCTATAGCTTTCAGCACCGTCTGATTGCCGTCGCGAAGGACCGTCCAGCCGCCGAACTGCGCCACGAAGTCACGGCCCCCGCGGTGACCTGCAATTGCCGGCCAGCCGAAGAAGCCCATGCCGCCCGTCGGCAGGAGCACATTCGAGGGCACGGCAATGTCCATGCCGTTGACCCGGCTGGAACGCTCGATCTCGAACAGCGGATCGGCTTCGACGGGTTCCGCGCCGAAGGACAGGATCTCCGGCATGCCAAGCGCCGGCAGGCGGAGGCTCAGCGCCAGCTGGCCTGAATCGATGATGACGATTTCACTCATCCCTTGGTCGCTCCGAGTGTGAGGCCGGCAATGAAGTGGCGCTGCATGAGGAAGAACATGGCGACCGGCGGCAGCGCTGCCACGATCGAACCGGCAGATACGAGATGCCAGGCGGCAACCCACTGGCCGTTCAGCGAATAGAGACCTGCTGTCACCGGCATGGCATGCTGGCCCTGCACGAGCACGGTTGCCCAGAAGTAGTCGTTCCAGACGAAGGTGAAGATCAGAACGGACAAGGCAGCGATCGCCGGACGCATCAGTGGCAGCACGATGTAGCGGAAAATCCGCCATTCGGAGACACCCTCGACCCGCGCCGATTCGATCAGCGCAAAGGGCAAGCCCTTGATGAAATTGCGCATGAACAGCGTGCAGAAGCCGGTCTGGAAGGCGACATGGAAGAGCACGAGACCCATGGTCGTGTCGTAGAGACCGGCCCTGAGCGTCATGTCGCGGACCGGAACCATCAGGATCTGGAACGGGATGAAGTTGCCGGCGACGAACATGAAGAACAGGACGAGATTGCCCTTGAACTTATAGACCGCCAGCGCAAAGCCGGTGAGGCAGGAGAGCGCCACCGCGCCGATCACCGTCGGGATCGTCACCTTGAACGAATTCAGGATGTAGTAGCCGATCGGCGAGTTGTTGAAGACGGCCGAATAGTTCTCGAAACCGGCAAAGCCGGAAGGAATGCCAAAGTAGTTGCCGGCAGCCAAGTCGCCGGCCGGACGAACCGAGGTGATCGCAACGCCGATCAAGGGCAACAGCCAGAGGACGAGCGCCACCGGCAGCAGGATCTTATAGGCCGTCTGCGCAAAGGGCGAGGCCTTCTGGATCGGAGTGGGGAACATCAGGCGTTCCTTTCCTGGGCGAGCATGCGGACGATGAAGAGCGAGATGAAGACCATCATGATAAGGAACAGCACGACCGCGATCGAAGCCCCGTAACCCATGCGGAAGCCGTATTCGGACAGAGCCTGCTCATACATGAAGTAGGACAGCACCTGGCTCGATCCGTAGGGACCGCCAGCGGTCATGATGGAGACGAGGTCGAAGGAGCGCAGCGAGCCGATGACGGTCACAACCATGGCAATGAAGGTGGCCGGTGCGAGTTGCGGCAGGATGACGTACCACAGCAGTTTCAGGCCCTTGGCGCCATCCATGCGGGCAGCTTCGACCTGCTCTGGATTGATGTTGTTGAGACCCGTCAGGTAGAGGATCATGCAGTAGGCCGTCTGCGGCCAGAGACCGGCGACGATGATACCATAGGTCACGAAGCGCTCGTCGGCGAGCACGGCGAATTGTTCGCCGGTGACCATTTCCAAGAGCTTGGAGAACAGACCGAAGTCGGGCGCGTAGAACCAGGTGAACATCAGGCCGACAACCACCTGGCTGATCACGAAGGGGAAGAAGAAGAGCGACTTGTAGAGCCGGATTCCGGTGACCGTCTGGTTGAGGAACAGGGCAACTGCAAGGCCCGCCGGGATCGCAAGAAGATAGAGAACCAGCCAGATGAGATTGTTTTCGAGCGAGACGTAGAAGGAATCGTCATCAAGCAATTCGACGTAATTGCCCACGCCGATCCATGTCATTGCGCCCAGGCCGTCCCAGTCGTGGAAGCTGATCCAGATCGACTGAAAGATCGGGACCAGAACATAGATCACGAACATCAGCATGCCGGGCGCGAGGAAAAGAAGCGGCGCGAGCGTCTGCTGATTGCGCTTCCAGAAACCGGAAGCCGGGGAAACGGTGTTGCTCATGGCGGCACCTCTGAGGAATGGGAACGGCAACCGGATGCCATGGGCCCAGGGAGACCCACAGCACCCGGCGCAGGGAGCTCTATGGCTTACTTGTAGACGCGGGCGCGAACCTTTTCGAGGCGCTCCAGTATGGCGTCCAGACGCTCAGGCTTGACCATGAATTCCTGGAAGCCTTCCATGCCGGCCTTTGCCATTTCGGCATCGGCGTCACGATCGTAGAACTGCGCCAGCGCATAGGCGTTGGACAGCATCTCGAAACCGGCCTGCAGGAACGGATCAGCCGGCTTTTCCGACTGGTTGTTGACCGGCAGCTGGCCAAGCGTGGCATTCATCTTCGACTGCGCAGCCGGCGAAGCAACGAAGGCGAGGAACTTCTTCGCATCTTCCTTGTTCTTCGCACCCGACGGGATGTGGAAGGTGTCGGTCGGCGCTTCCTCTGCCATCGGAATGCCGGCAGTGATTTCCGGGAACTGCATGAAGCCGATCTGCTCTTCCTTCAGTCCGCCGTCCTTCATCGTGGCAACGGCGAAGTTGCCCATCAGATACATGGCAGCCTTGCCCTGGACCATCTGCGGGATTGCATCCTGCCAGTCGATCGCGGCATGGTTTTCATTGAAGTAGCCGGCCTTGACCAGTTCGCCCCACTTTTCGAACACAGCCTTCACACGCGGGTCGGTGTAGGGAACCTTGCCCGAGGTCAGCTCCATGTGGAATTCGTAGCCATTGACGCGCAGGTTCAGATAGTCGAACCAGCCGCCCGTCGGCCAGAGTGCCTTGGTGCCGATGGTGATCGGGGTGATGCCGGCCGACTTCAGCTTTTCGCTGGCCGCCAGGAACTCGGCCCAGGTCTTCGGCGGCTCGATACCCTGCTCGGCGAAGATATCCTTACGGTAATAGATACCCCACTGGTAATAGGTATAGGGAACGCCCCACTTCTTGCCGTCGATGGTCATCGAAGGTGCAGCGGACTTCAGCTGGTCGTTGAGGCCATTGGCTTCCCATACGTCGGTCACGTCTTCGAAGAGACCCGCCTTGACGAAGGGCTCCATGCGGTTGCCGGCGAACCAGGAAACGACGTCAGGCGCGTCGGCGGTCAGGAAGTTGCGGATCGCGGACTTGTAGCCCTCGTGGTCGAAATTGTTCCACTTGACCGTGATGTCGGGATTGGCCGCCTGGAAATCCGCGATCAGATCCTCGATCGCCTTTTTCGGCGCCGGGTCGGAATGGTTCGAGTTGAGGGTGATTTCACCGGCAAACGCGGTGGACGACAGCAGGACTGCACCCAGAGCGATCGCGCTCAGGCTTTTGAAAAAGGTCATGTTTTCCTCCCTATGACCGTTATGCATGGCATTTCCGGAGCTCTAGCCCCGGATCCCACCGGAGCGGATTTCTCAGCTCTGCTTGATCATCCGATTCAAACCCGTAATAATCTACCGAGTTTTCACCGAACTTTTCCGGGATCCTAAGATTTGGAACATGTGAAGCCGCTTCTGGAGGACGAGTCCGTCCCGGTCCATCCGGATCATGACCCGCGACACCCGCTCGTCATCTTCGGCGATCACCGGTTTTGTGCTGGCGAAAATCTGACGGTCCAGCGGATGGCAGGCCCGCACATGCACAGCCAGATCGAGCTCAACTTCGTTCTATCGGGCCACATGACCTACTGGTTCGATGGCCGTGAATTGACGGTGGACGAGGGTCGCCTTTGCCTCTTCTGGGGCATGATCCCGCATCAAGTGATCGACAGACAGGAAGGCACACGCTTCGTCTGCCTCTACGTGCCGATGTCGGTCTTCCTCGGCCTCGCCAATCTGAGCCGTTTCCGCGATGCCGTCTTTCGCGGCGCGATGATCGAAGCGCTTGAGATCCGTTCCTGGGACCGTGATATCTTTCAGCGCTGGCGCGAGGAACTTCTGGCAGGCGACGAGAACCTGACCGAAATCGTGCGCAACGAATTGACGGCACGCGTTCTCAGGATCGAACGGGACGGCTGGCGGGATCTGCGCGAAGAAGGCTCGGCGATTGCCAGCTTCAGCGCCAATGACAGCGAGCGCGTCGAACACATCGAGCGCATGCTGCGCTTCATCGCCGAACATGCGCTCGAAAACATCTCCGCAGATGACGTGGGCAATGCGGTGGGCCTTCACCCGAACTACGCAATGTCGATCTTCAAGCGCGCCGTGGGCCACACGATCAACCAGGCGATCGTGCGCCACCGCCTCGACACCGCACAGTCCCTGCTGATCTCGACCGACCTCTCGATCACCGACGTCGCCTTCGAAAGCGGCTTCGGATCGGTCTCTCGCTTCTACGAGGCCTTCAGCCAGCGTTTTGTCGAAAAGCCGACCGCCTTCCGTCGTCGCATGCGCTCGAAAGGGGCGCCGCCGACCTAAGCAGCCATCCCGTTATCGAGCGGCAATCGCCGAAAGCTTCGGCATGGCGACGTCAGGGCACCAGTCCTTGAAACCGATGATGCGGCGGACGATCTTTTCTGCGTGGTTGCCAGCGATATCGCACAATCTGTGGTCCAGATAGGGATTGAGAAAACGCTCGAGCGTGGTCGCGACATAGGCCTCGGCCTCGTCGCCAAGACCATGCCGGCGAAAACCAGGGACAACCTCTTCCCGGTAGATCAACTCGAGTTCCGACCGGATCGCGGGATCGGCAAGAATATCTTTCACGCATTCCCCGCCGGGGCGACTGTCCTTCAGCCAGCGATCGGCCAACACAGTATGGCCAAGGTTGAGGATATGCAGCTTCAGCCGCTCATCAGGCGTCAGGTCGTCAACGAGCTTGATGCAGGGATGCTCGCAGGGCAGCGTCAGCCCTGCCTGGCGTTCGATCGCCCAGATCGCATAGGGCTCCGCGATCGCCCCCGCCGGCTCGATCGGTTCGGACACGATGCGATCGACCAGCGTGTTGCCCCAGATGACCCGCTCCGAAAGCCAGGACACGAAGGTCGCGTCGGGAACATGGCGGCTCGCAAGATCGACGATGAGGTCCCGCAGCACCTCGCCATTTCGCGAGATCAACTCGCAGGGCAATATCGTCAACGGCATCGCGCCGGCCTCGTAGCGTGCCTTGAGCAGCGCCAGAAGTTTCATCGGGAAGGACTGCGGAACCCCGTCGACACTGTCCCCCTCGACGAGGGCGTACCCCTTGTCTCCGGTATTGCTCAGCACAACTCTCGCCTCTTCGACGAAAACCCGCCTGACCTCGACCCAGTCGCTGGAGGTCGAGAGCGACCGCGTCACGGATCGTACCCTGAGCTCTCGCTCGACAGGCTGCCCCTCCACCAGCCCCCGGATGATCACCGGAAAGCCCTCCGGCGCCGACAGCGCACCGATGCGCCCGGCGCGTGCCGGATCACCCGATGTCTGCACAATGGTGATCGGCCCAAGCGCCTTATCGGCCTCCATGGCTTCGCTGACGAAGAGATCGGCATGCGCCTGGAGAAATCGGCTCGTGCCGAATTGCAGGATGGGCGTCGTCATGGCTCAGGCAGGCTCCTGGATGGATTGCAGCAATGTTTCGCGCGCCGATTTCAGGTGCTGCCGGCAGGCCTTCTGGATCGCCGCCGGATCGCGGGAAAAGAGCGCGCTGATATAGTCGAGATGCTCTTCCAGCGCTCGCTGGTTGCGCGCCCGCGCATTCGTCTTGTTCCACTGGTAGTGGTAGTGGAAGACGATCGCGATGATGTCGTAGAAATCGATGATGAAGCGGTTACTCGAGGCCTTCTGGACGAGCAGGTGGAACCGCTCGTCGAGCTCCGAAAACTCCGTATAGCGGGTGTCGATCTCGGCCAACAATGCATGGTGCTGTGCCTCGACGGTCTTCAACTCCGCCCAGGCCGGATGATCCGCCGCCAGATGGACGAAAGCAGCCGCAGAGCGCAGTTCGAACATCTCGCGGACTTCGGTGAGTTCGAGCGCAAACTCACGGGTAAAGCCCTTCAGCACCCAATGGCTGTTCGGCCGTTTCTCGATCAGCCCGAAGCGGCTGAAGCGGATAAGGAATTCCCGCACGCTGGTCGTTCCAATGCCGATCTCGCGGGCCAGTTCCAGCTCGTTGATCTGCATGCCCGGCTGTGCACCACCGGCAAGGATCCGGCGCATGAAGCTTCGCTCGATGATCTCCGACAACGAGTTCGTCTCCTCGTCGGGGAAATAGTCGTTCTCGACCGGCCGTCGCAACACCGTCTTCGACCGCTTGTCCCAGGCCACCAGCCCGACCTCACCGAGACGCGTCAGGACGGCCCGCACTGTGGTCCGGCTGACGCTTAACAGACCGCCGAGCTCCGGCTCCGAGGGCAACGTATCCGTTTCCTCGATCAGCTTCAGCGTGCGGTTGTAAGCATCCTTGAAGACGGTGTTCTGCTTGGCCATGGATCTGCCTGGTTGATGTTATCTGGCGCTTCGGTCTTTTGCCTCTTGGCGCAAGATGCGAACCCGCGCAATGAAAACCACCGATTGCGGCGGCCTTCCTCTCCTTCGACAAGGGTTTGTGTTCCTCCCGCTCCGAGCTGGAGCAAATTGTTCTTTATCGATATCATACCCATTGACGAGAAACTGTCTATTGCCGATAAAAGACAAAACACAGGATCCGGTATCGCCGGACGCATGGGAGAAACATCGGGTGTCGAAACCAGCCTGTATCCTGCTGTCGCGGGACGACAATGTTGCCGTGACCACTGTTGCAATCGACGCCGGGCATGTCCTGCCGGGCGGCGCGCCGGCAGCGGCGAAAATTGATCCCGGCCACAAGGTGGCGGTTCGAGCCATCCACAAAGGCGAGCCTGTCGTCAAATATGCCCAGGCGATCGGCCGGGCGACCACGGACATTGCAGCCGGCGACCACGTCCATTCCCACAATCTCGCCTTCGATGAAGATCGCCTCTCGGTCAGCGGCCTCGCCCAGCCCGAAACGGCGACGGCTGCCGACAAGGGCCGCACCTTCATGGGCTATCGCCGCGCCGACGGACGCGCTGCCACCCGCAACTATATCGGCATCATCGCCAGCGTGAACTGTTCCACCACCGTCTGTCGGGCGATCGCGGATGCCGCGAACCGCACTATCCTGCCGCATTACGAGGGCATCGACGGCTTCGTGCCGATCGTCCATGATCAGGGCTGCGGCATGAGCTCGACCGGCGACGGCATGCGCACGTTGCACAGAACGATAGCCGGCTACACAAGACACGTGAATTTTGGCGGCGTGCTGATGGTCGGTCTCGGCTGCGAGGTCAATCAGCTCACCCTGTACGGCCAGAGCGGCGCCGGCGCCTCCAAGCGTCACTTCAACATCCAGGATGCCGGCGGCTCGCGTCGCGCGGTCGAAAACGCCCTTTCGATTCTCAAGGAAATCGCAGCCGAAGTCGGCACGATGCGCCGCGAACCGATCTCCGTCAGCGAAATCATCGTCGGCCTGCAATGCGGCGGCTCGGATGGCCTTTCGGGCATTACCGCAAATCCGGCACTCGGCGTCGCTGTCGACATTCTGGCCGGCGCCGGCGGCACGGCGATCCTCTCCGAAACCTCGGAGATTTATGGCGCCGAACATCTGCTGCGCAGCCGCGCCGTGAACGAAGAGGTCGCAGTCAAGCTCGACGGGCTGATCTCCTGGTGGGAGGCTTATGTCGCCCAGCACGGCGCCTCCCTCGACAACAATCCCTCGCCCGGCAACAAGAAGGGCGGCCTCACCACCATTCTCGAAAAGTCGCTCGGTGCGGTCGCCAAGGGCGGACGCTCGCCGCTGACCGCCGTTTACAATTACGCGGAACGCGTCACCGAGCACGGCCTCGTTTTCATGGACACGCCCGGCTACGATCCTGTCTCGGCGACCGGCCAGGTGGCAGGCGGCGCCAATGTGATTGCCTTCACCACCGGCCGCGGCTCCTGCTTCGGCTCGCGTCCCGTGCCCTCCATCAAGCTGACGAGCAACACCGCGCTCTACAAGTCGATGGAAGAGGACATGGACATCGATTGCGGCGTCATTGCCACGGGTGATGCCAGCGTCTCCGGGCTTGGCCGCGACATCTTCGACCTGATCATCGAGACCGCCTCGGGCCAGAAGACCAAGAGCGAGCTCTTCGGCTACGGCGACAACGAATTCGTGCCGTGGCACCTCGGTGCCACGCTCTGACCTCGACAACTGGGATCCGGATATCAGCATGAAGACGAGACGCATCGGCAAGACCGCCCTCGAAGTGACCGAATACTCCTTCGGCACGGCCCCGCTTGGTGGCCTCTACCGCCCCTGCCCGCGTGATGTCGGCATCGGCACGCTGCAGGCGGCCTGGGATCACGGCATCCGCTATTTCGATACGGCGCCGCATTACGGCTTTGGCCAGGCCGAGCGTTATGTCGGCGACTTCCTGCGCGACAAGCCGGAAGACAGCTATGTGCTCTCGACCAAGGTTGGACGTCTGCTAGCACCAGTACCAAAGGACCAGATCCCGAATGTCGGCTTCGTCGATCCGCTCCCCTTCAAGCTGGTCTACGACTACAGCTATGACGGCATCATGCGTTCGGTCGATTTCAGCTATGCCCGCCTCGGCCTCAACCGCATCGACATTCTCTATGTCCACGATATCGGCGTTTACACACATGGCCGCGAGGCCAACGATCGCTATGTGAAGCAGCTCCGTGATGGCGGTTACAAGGCGCTCGACGAACTCAAATCCTCTGGCGCCATCAAGGCCTTCGGTCTCGGCGTCAACGAGGTACCCGCCTGCCTGGAGATGATGGCGGACATCGATATCGACGTCATCCTGATGGCCGGGCGCTATTCGCTGCTCGATCGCTCCGCCGTCGAGGAACTGCTGCCGCTCTGCGAAAAGCGTGGCACCTCGATCACCGCCGGCGGCGTGTTCAATTCGGGCATTCTGGCGACAGGAGCCGTTCCGGGCGCGCATTTCGACTACACCCCAGCAACCGACGAAGTGCTCGACAAGGTGCGCGCGATGGAAGACCTGGCGAAGCAGGCCGGTAAGCCGCTCGCCCAGTTTGCCATGCAGTTCCCGCTGCACCATCCGGCCGTTGCCTCTGTCATCATCGGCACGGCAAAGCCGGAAAGCCTTCATCGCAACATGGCGCTGACATCAGAGGAACTGCCGGCTTCCGCCTTTGCTCCCTTCGAGGAACATACGCTGGTCGCACCGCCACTCGGCGATGCGCCTGTCAGGGAATAGGAGCGCACTATGCTGAAGGGCATCCATCCTCTGCTGGGACCTGACCTGCTGCACGCCATTGCGACTATGGGTCATGGCGACGAGGTCGTCATCGCCGACGGCAACTTTCCGGCAAGCACAGTGGGTCCCCCAGTTATCAGGGCAGACGGCGTCGGTGCCGTCGAGATCCTCGAAGCGATCCTCGCCCATATGCCGCTCGATCAGTTCGTGGACGATTCGGCCTGGCGCATGCAGGTCGTCGGCGATCCGCATGCGGTTCCGGAAATCTGCGCCGAATTCCAGTCGGTGATCACGAGACTGGCCGGCGACGTCCAGCTGGAAAGCCTTGAGCGCTTCGCCTTCTATGAGCGCGCACAGACAGCAGCATACATCGTTGCGACGACGGAATTGCGGATCTACGGCAACGTCATCCTGAAGAAGGGTGTCGTGTATCCGGAAGAGGTTCATCGGGTCTGAGGAGACCCCGGAAGCCTTGGATTTCAAGGCAAAATCGAGTTTGGAGGAGCTCATTTTTGCCCGCTTGCATTCTCCAGAATGCTGGAGTAGCGTGCTCGATAAAATGTTTTTTATCGATAAAAGATCGATCTGGTTGCGTTCTGCGGATCGATCTCACCGGAGGAACAGGACGCGTTGAGAGGAGAACCCAAATGACCATTCTGAAGAGCATGACTCGCCGCGCCCTGATGGGTATTGCAGGCGCTGCAATGATGACCTCAATGATGCCGGCCGCTTCCTTTGCACAGGACGTGACCATTCCGATCATCGTCAAGGACACCACGTCCTTCTACTGGCAGATCGTGCTCGCCGGCGCCCGTCAGGCCGGCAAGGACCTCGGCGTCAACGTGCCTGAACTCGGCGCTCAGTCGGAATCCGACATCAACGGTCAGATTAGCATCCTGGAGAACGCAGTCGCTGGAAGCCCGGCCGCAGTCGTCATCTCGCCGACCGAGTTCAAGGCCCTCGGCAAGCCGATCGATGAAGCCGCCAAGGCGGTTCCGATCATCGGCATCGACTCTGGTGCGGATTCCCAGGCCTTCACATCGTTCTTGACCACCGACAACGTCCAGGGTGGCCGCATTGCAGCTGACGGCCTGGCAGCCGCCATCAAGGCCGCGACCGGCAAGGAAGAAGGCGAAGTCGCCATCATCACCAGTCTGCCGGGCGTCGGTTCGCTCGACCAGCGCCGTGAAGGCTTCCTCGACCAGATGAAGACCAAGTATCCGGGCATCACCGTGGTGGTTGACCGGTTTGCTGATGGTCAGGCCACGACCGGCCTCAACATGATGACCGACCTGATCACCGCCAACCCGAACATCGTTGGCGTCTTCGCCTCGAACCTGATCATGGCGCAGGGCGTCGGCCAGGCGATCGCCGAAAACAAGCTCGGCGACAAGATCAAGGTCATCGGCTTCGACTCGGATGAGAAGACCGTCGGCTTCCTCAAGGAAGGCGTGCTCGCCGGCCTCGTCGTCCAGGATCCCTATCGCATGGGCTATGACGGCGTGAAGACGGCACTCGCCGTCTCCAAGGGCGAGAAGGTCGAAACCTTCGTCGATACCGGTGCCAACCTCGTGACCCAGGCCAATATGGCCGACCCGAAGATCGACGCCCTTCTGAACCCGAAGGTCAACTGATCAAGACTTCGGCACGCGCGGCGCTCGTCGCGCGTGCCGAACCGGAAACAGCAGACGCGGGAGGCGTCGGCCGCTTCCACTGATTTACGGGAGGAATGATATGACTTCGCTGCACGATGTGAGCCACCGGCACGATGACGCGCCGGAACTGCTGGAGACCGATCGCATCCCGCCGGGAACGCCGATCCTCGAGCTCATCGGCCTGCAGAAGAAGTATGGTGCCGTCGAGGCCCTTAAGCCCGCGACCGTGAGTTTCCTCGCCGGAGAGATTCACGCCATCGTCGGCGAAAACGGTGCCGGCAAATCCACGCTCATCAAGCTTCTGACCGGTGTCATTCCACGCACTTCGGGCGAAATACGTTGGTGCGGCAAGCCGGTTGCGCTCGCGACCCCCAACGAGGCGATCCAGCGCGGCATCAATGCCGTGCACCAGGAAGTCGTTCTCTGCTCGCATCTCTCCGTCGCAGCCAACATGTTCCTCGGCGACGAGATGTCATCAGGTGGAATCATGCGCCAGCGCGCCATGACGCAGGCTGCGCAAAACGTCCTCGACGACCTCGGTTTCAATCTTCCCGCCGGCGAGATCCTCGGCAACCTGACGATCGGTCAACAGCAGCTGATCGCCACCGCCAAAGCAGCGATGCGCGGTATCCGTTTCATAATCTTCGACGAACCGACGGCCTACCTGACGCGTCAGGAATCTGCCCAGCTCTTCCGCCTCATCCGCCGCCTGCAATCGGAAGGCGTGACGATCGTCTATATCAGCCACCGCATGGAAGAGGTCTTCGAGCTCGCCGACCGCGTCTCGGTCCTGCGCGACGGCACCCATGTCGGCACCCGCCTGATCGGGGAGACCAACGACGCCGAACTTATCTCACTGATGATCAACCGTTCGATCGAGCAGATCTACCACAAGGAAAAGCTGCCGATCGGCGCCACCATACTTGAGGCGAAGGGCCTTTCCGGACCGGGTTTCTCGGATGTCTCGCTCTCGGTCCGCTCGGGCGAAATCGTCGGCCTCTATGGCCTGATCGGTGCCGGTCGGAGCGAATTTGCGCTCGGCCTCTACGGCCGTCACAAACTGATAGCAGGCGAAGTCTTCTGGGACGGCAAGAAGGTCGTCATCGACACCGAGCGCAAGGCCATGGACCTAGGCATTGCGCTCGCCCCCGAAAGCCGCCGCGATCAGGGCCTTTGCCTCAATCTGCCGATCGGCCTCAACATCAACCTGCCGGTCTTTGGCCGCCTGAGCCGTGGCCTCACCATCAGTCCGAAGCTGGAAGCCGGAAACGCCGACAAGCAGATCAACGACCTGAAGATCAAGACGCCGACCCGGGCAGTTCTAGCGTCTGCCATGTCCGGCGGCAACCAGCAGAAGATCGTCATCGGCAAGTGGCTGAGCCATGGCGCGCGCCTCTTCATCTTTGATGAGCCGACCGTCGGCGTCGACGTCGGCACCAAGGCGGAGATCTATCGCCTCTTCGCAGAACTCCTGAAGCAGGGTGCAGGCATCATCCTGATCTCGTCCTATCTGCCCGAGGTCTACGAACTGGCCGACCGACTGCATGTCTTCCGTCAGGGGAAACTGGTGGCGAGCCATGACTATCGAACCGCATCGCATGAAGACGTGCTGACCGAGGCGATCGGCGTCTGAGACGAGATCCCCGAAAACACCGATATGAAAAGACGACTGGGAGGACAAAGATGAGCACCGACACCACCGAGACCAAGGTCGCACCGAAGAGGGGCATGAGCATCCTCTTCAGCCTCACGCTGCTCGGCCTCCTGCTCTTCCTGTGGCTGCTCCTCGGCTTTGCCACCAACAGCTTCTGGACGCCGAACAACATCAGCAATCTGCTGCGACAGGGTTCGATGACAGCAATCCTCGCCGTCGGTCAGACCTTCGTCATCATCACCGCCGGCATCGACCTTTCGGTCGGCGCAGTCGTCGGTTTTGCCAGCGTCATCCTCGCCTGGCTGCTGGCCGCCGGCCTACCGGTCTGGCTGGCGATCATCCTCACCCTCCTGATGGGTGTGGCGATCGGAAGCTTCCACGCCTTCGGCATCGTACGCATGGGTCTTCCCGCCTTCATCATCACGCTCGCAACCCTCACCTCGCTGCGCGGTATCGGCCTATTGATCACCAACGGCTCGACGATCTCGATCTCCAACGAGGCCTTCACCAACTTCGCCCGTGCCGACTTCCTCGGGGTACCGAGCCTGTTCTGGATGGTCATAGTCGTCGCCGTGCCGGCCTATATCTTCCTCCACCTGAGCCGCTGGGGCCGCTATCTTTTCGCGGTCGGCTCCAACAGCGAGGCGGCACGCCTGTCTGGCGTCAACGTGAACCGCACGATCTACATGGCCTATATCCTGTCTTCAACCTGTGCGGCATTCGTCGGCATCCTGCTTGCCTCGCGCATCGGGATCGGCAACGCCACCCAGGCGGAAGGCTGGGAACTGCAGGCAATCGCCTCCTCGGTCATCGGCGGCACCAGCCTCTTCGGCGCCGTCGGCTCAGTCCAGGGCCCGCTGCTCGGCGCCTTCATTCTGGCGACGATCAACAACGGCGCCAACCTGATGAACGTGAACTCCTTCTGGCAGCGCATCATCACCGGCGCCCTGATAATCCTGATCGTCTATTTCGACCAGCTGCGCCGCCGCGGCAGCCGCTGAGAATTTCCCAAGGTGGGGGTGCCGCGAATGGCATCCCCTTTTTTTCGTCAAACCTTGCCGGGCAGCCAAGAGGAACAAGCATGAAGGCCGCATTATGTGTCGAACCGGGCCGTCTCGAAATCGTCGATCACGATCCGGCGCCACGTCCTAAAGCAGGCGAAGCCCGCATTGCCATCAGCCATGTCGGCATCTGCGGGACCGACTACCACATCTTTGAAGGCAAGCACCCGTTCCTCGAATACCCTCGCGTCATGGGCCACGAGATCTCGGCAACCGTCGTGGAGGCTGGAGAGGGGGTCGATCTGCCGACCGGCACGAGGGTCATCGTCAATCCCTACATCGCCTGCGGCACCTGCATCGCCTGCCGCAAGGACAAGCCCAATTGCTGCACCAACATTCGCGTGCTCGGTGTGCACACAGATGGCGCAATGTGCGAGGAGATCACGGTACCCTCGGGCAACCTTTATCCCGCTGACGACCTTTCCCCGGAAGCGGCGGCCACCGTCGAATTTCTGGCCATCGGCGCGCATGCCGTGCGTCGCTCCATGGCTCCCGCAGGCTCAAAAGCACTGGTTATCGGCGCCGGTCCCATCGGCCTCGGCACGGCGATCTTCGCACGTATCGCTGGCCACGAGGTAACCCTCCTCGATACCAGCCAGGAACGCCTGAGGATGGCAGCCGATCGCCTCGGCTTCACATCAGGGCTGATCGCCGATGACAGCCTCGAGTCTGCGGTCGCGGAATTGACCGGTGGAGACGGCTTCGATGTGGTCTTCGATGCCACCGGCTATCGCCCCTCGATGGAACGCGCCTTCCGCTTTGTCGCCCACGGCGGAAGCCTGGTGCTGGTCAGCGTGGTGAAGGAGGACATCACCTTCTCCGACCCCGAATTCCACAAGCGCGAGATGATGCTGATCGGCAGCCGCAACGCGACCCGCGTCGATTTCGATCATGTCCGCAAGTCGATTGCGGACGGGCTTGTGCCGATCGACCAGCTGATCACGCATCGCACGACGCTTAGCGACCTGGCGGAAGACCTGCCGCGCTGGGCGCGGGAGAAATCCGGCCTGATCAAGGCGCTGATCCAGATCGGCTGATAGTCGAGACAAAAAAAGGCCCGCAGCTTGTGTGCGGGCCTTTTGTGTTTCGTGTGCATGATATCAGGGCTTCTTAAGGAAGGCCGCGATCGCATCGACCTCGCCTTGCGAAACCTCGTGGCCGCCCTGATGCAGGAAGGTTTCGACAGACACCCCTTGCGCCTCGAAGTAGGAGACCAGACGCTCTGTG
The DNA here is from genome assembly GCF_001295785.1 of Rhizobium sp. AAP116. NCBI lineage: Bacteria > Pseudomonadati > Pseudomonadota > Alphaproteobacteria > Hyphomicrobiales > Rhizobiaceae > Rhizobium > Rhizobium sp. AAP116. The sequence goes on along the minus strand of NZ_LJIB01000025.1, from coordinate 87,390 downwards.
AGCGGCAGCGGGCAGATCGGGTCGCGCTGTCCTGCCGTGACCAGCGCCGAAAGGGAGCCAAGCCCCGGCTGTAACGGCGGATCGAAGGGGATCAGCGGATGCATCAGGATCACGCGATCAAAGAGATCAGGGGCCTCGAACAGGACCGAAGCCAAGATATTGGCGCCGTTCGAATAACCGAGCCCGTAGATCGGTCGATCCGGGTTCTTCTCCTTGTGAGCGCGGATGAAGGCCGCCATCTTCGCCGTTCTCGCTGCGAGATCGGCCATGTCATAGACCCCTTCACCGGTGCGCTTGAAGAAGCGGGCGGCCCCGTATTCCGACACGTCGCCGCGTGGCGAGACGATCCCGGCCTCGGGCAGGATCCGGTTCACGAGCCCGGGAAACTGATGCTCGTCGCCGCCGGTGCCGTGGAATGTGAAGACCAGCGGTGCGGCACCCTGCGGCGCCTGGTAGAGGTGGATGTAGCTATCGAGTACCATATTGGTTCCTCCGCAACAGGGGCGACGCCGTCAGGCATCGCCCCGCTATGCGTTCAGTCCTGGATCGGGGTCAGATGGGCTTCGATCTGCGAACGATACTGCTGATAGCGGGTCGGCAGCTTGAGCGCCTCACCGAGATGTGCGGTATCTTCGTCACGGTTGAAGCCAGGTTCGTTCGTGGCGATTTCGAACAGCACACCACCCGGTGTGCGGAAATAGATCGCCCAGAAGTAATCGCGGTCGATAACAGGCGTGACCTGATATCCCGTGTCGAGCAGCGCCTTGCGCACCTCGAGCTGGGCGGCGCGGTCTTCAACGGCAAAGGCAACATGGTGAACCGATCCGGCGCCCTGCTGGGCATGCGATGCACCCGGCAGAACTTCGAGATCGATATAGTCGGCCCCATTACCGCCGGGGACTGCGTAGCGCACGAAGTCACCTTGGCCGTCGACGGGCTGGTAGCCCATGAACTTCAGGAGTTCACCCGTCGCACCTTCGTCGCGCAGCCGCATGGTCACACCGCGGAAGCCATGAATGCCTTCCGAGACCGCAACCGGGCCGGCAAACGGCACGCGGCTGTCGCCATCGACTTCGGCAAGAGCAAAGCCATCGCCATCGGGACCGGCAAAGCGCAGACGATTTTCACCGAACAGCGAATAGGAACCGAGCTGCTTCACGCCTTCCTTCGACAGGCGCTCCTGCCAGAAGCCGAGCGTGCCCTTCGGCACGGAGAAGACGGTCTCCGACACTTCGCCGGCACCGCGACCACCTTTGCCCATATTGGCAAACGGAAAATAGGTCATGACCGATCCGGCATTGCCGACTTCGTCGCCGTAGTAGAGGTGATAGACATCCGGCGCGTCGAAGTTGACGGTCTTCTTGACCCGGCGAAGGCCAAGCGTCTTGGTGAAAAAGTCGTTGTTTTCCTGGGCATCCGCAGCCATGGAGGTAACGTGATGCAGGCCTTTGATCTGGGTAAGCATGGCTCTGATCCTTTCCCGGCACTCGCGCCGGCCTTGTTCTGTTGAACGGAATATGGGCCATGGCTTTTCTGATGTGAACAGTTGTAATGTTGCGGATATTATTTCACTGGGAGCAATAATCAGATGGGCGAGCTCGAAGCGATCAGAACGTTCCTGACGGTTGCCAGCCAGAGCAGCTTCAGCGCCGCAGCCCGCCTGCTCGGCATGACACCCGCCTCGGTCACGCGCACGATCTCTAGCTTGGAGGAACAGCTCGGCGTCCAGCTTTTGCTGCGCACCACGCGCAAGGTATCGCTGACCTCGGCGGGTGCCGCCTATGCCGCGCGTGTTGCACCGCTGGTCCAGGGCCTCGCCCGCGCCACGGAGGAAACCCGGGATCTGCAGAAAGTGACCGCCGGTTCGCTTCGCGTCTCGGCCCCGATGTCGCTCGGCATGAAAGTCCTGCCGACGGTCCTGTCACAGTTTGCAATCATTCATCCACGCACCAGCGTCGCGATCGAACTCTCGGACCGCTTCATCGACATCGTTGAGGAGAACTACGACCTCGCGATCCGCATTTCCGGTCCGCCGACCGACAAGTCGACGATCTGGCGCAAGATCCGCCCCGTGCCTCGGCTGCTGGTCGCCGCGCCCTCCTTCATCGCCCGCCATGGCATGCCTGTTATGCCCGAGGACCTGAGCGGGCTAGAATGCCTGAGCTATCACGATCAGCTGAAGACGGAGACCTGGGCACTCAGCCGGCCAGGGCAGACGAGAACGATTGAAGCCAAGGGCCGTTTCTCGATCAACAACGGAGACTTCCTCTGCCGGCTCGCTGTCGCAGGCGAGGGCATCGCCCTTCTGCCGCGTTTCATCGTTGAAGAGGATCTGCATGCCGGTCGACTGGTCCAGGTGCTCCCCGACTGGAGCACACCGGAAATCTGGCTGACGCTCTACTACCCGCCTTACGAACAGCTGCCGCTGAGGGTCGCGACCTTCTCGGACTTCTTCGAGGCCTTCATCAAGGAAAGCTGGGACGCTGGACGGACCAGCTGACCAAGGTCAGCGGTCGCGCCCGAGAAATTCGCCGATTTCCTGAGCGATGCGGTCCGTCGCGATCGGAACGTCGACCTTCTTCACCTTCTCGAAGAGCGGCTCGGGGATGGCAGCCTTGCGGGCCTCCGCCAGTCCCTCGAAGAAGCGCGGCGAAAACTCCGGATGCGGCTGATAGGAGAGACCCCAATCGCCGTAGCGGATGACGGCGTTCTCGCAGGTGTCGGTCTTGCCGACGACTTCGGCTCCCTCGGGTACCTTGATGACCTGGTCCTGATGCCAGGCAAGCAGCACCTGCTCTTCGCCCGTATCGGAGCGCTTGTAGGTCACCGGACCGGCAGACCAGCCCCCCTTGAACTTCTCGACATGCCCACCGAGTGCCTTGGCCATCACCTGATGTCCAAAACAGATCCCGACCATGGGCACCTTGGCCGCATGCACCTGGCGAATGAAGTCCTCAAGCTTGCGGATCCATTCATGATCCTCGTAGACGCCGAACTTGGAGCCGGTCAGCAGCCATCCGTCGACCTCGGTCGGACTTTGCGGGAACTCGCCGTCAACGACGAAGTAGCGCTTGAACGAGAAGTCGAAATCGCCCAGCAGCGCGGCGAACATATCGGCGTAATTGCCATACTCGCTCGCGAGTTCGGCGGGTGAGTGACCCGTAACGAGAATGCCGATTGTCTTGGCGGTCATGTGGGCTTCCTGAAACATGCGAAAAGAACGGCCTTTGGGCCTTGCACTCCGTCCATCTATACCAAATGCTAGTTTGATCAAATTTCAAGAGGGTGCACGGCTATTCGGCGCGCCCTGACCACGATAGCAGCGAAAAGGCGGGATCTCGATCTGAACCATGGCATTTGAAGAAGGCAAGGCAGAGAAATCGTTGAAGCAGCGGGTCTACCGGACCTTGCGCAGCCGTGTGATGTCAGGCGCGGTCGCTCCAGGCCTGCCGATCACCATCAACGGTGTGGCCGAAGATCTGGCCGTCAGTGCCATGCCGGTGCGCGAAGCGCTGCATCGTCTCGTGGCCGACGGAGCCCTGGAATATCTCGACAATCGCCGCGTGCGCGTGCCGGAAATGACGCTTTCCAAATTCGAGGAGATCATTGCCGCCCGCATCGCGCTCGAGACACTGGCAGCGACCAGGGCCTTGCCGCATATCGACGCCGAACGGCTCGAACGTCTGCAGGTGATCGATACCGCGATCGACGACGCCTATGCGGCGAACGATCTGCTGCGCTCGACGGAACTCAACTTTCTTTTCCATCGTACGCTCTACGAGCCCGGAGCGAGTGGTGTCATTCTCGATCTGACGGAATCCGTCTGGTTACGTCTCGGCCCGTTCATGCGCCTGGCCACGGCCAAGCTGGAAGAAAACTACCGAATTGACCGGCATGCCGAGGCACTGGACGCGATCCGCGCAAGGGATCCTGATGCGCTTTCGGCCGCAATCGAAGCAGACATACAGGATGGGGTCGGCCACCTCGGGCGGCACTTCCTAAAGGAAGCAACTGTCGCCGCCCGATGACCTGTCGCGCTTGATGCACCGGGACGAGCGTCAGCCCAGATTGCGGAATGCCAAACGCATCTGCTTTTCGATTTCCACCAGAGCGAAGAACACGGCCCCGATCCCGACGATCAGCAACCCGTCCTGCAGGGGAACGCTCTGCGTCCCGAACAGGGATTGCATGAAGGGCAGATAAGTGACGGCGAACTGGGCAACCGATACGGAGATCACGCAGATCCAGACGACCTTCGTCCCGCGCACGGCCTGCCAGGTGAGCGATGTTCCGTAGATATTGCGGATGAAGAAGACGTGGAAGATTTCCATGACGACCAGGGTGTTCATCGCCATCGTGCGTGCGAGCTCAATCGGATAACCCCTGTCCAGGGCGTAGAAGAAAATTCCGAAAACCGCAGCGGCAAAGAGCACGGAAACGAGCAGAACATGCCAGATGAGGTCGCCGGTCAAAAGCGGCTCGTCCCGCCGGCGCGGTGGTCGCCGCATGGTACCCTCTTCCGATGGCTCGAAGGCAAGCGCCAATCCGAGCGTAGTCGCCGTGACCAGATTGATCCAAAGGATCTGGACGGCCGTGACCGGGAGCGCCAGGCCGGCAAAGAGCGCGACGATGATAGTTCCCGCTTCGCCAGCATTCGTCGGCAGGGTCCAACTGATCACTTTCTTGATGTTGTCGTAGACGGTGCGCCCCTCACGAACGGCGGCGGCAATAGAGGCGAAGTTGTCGTCCGCCAGAACCAGCTCGGCGGCTTCCTTCGCCGCTTCGCTGCCCTTCACGCCCATCGCGATCCCTGCATCGGCCCGCTTGAGGGCCGGCGCATCGTTGACACCGTCACCGGTCATCGCGACCGTCAAGCCCAGGGACTGGAGCGCGGTGACCAGCCGCAACTTGTGAGCCGGCGAAGTTCGAGCAAAGATATCGGTCTCGGCGGCGGCAAGCGATAGCGTGACATCGTCCATGCGGTCGAGATCCGCTCCGGTCAGCACCCGATCGGTGTTCTTCAACCCGATCATTCCGGCGATCGCCCGGGCAGTCGCAGCATGGTCGCCAGTGATCATCTTCACCCGGATGCCCGCCTGATGGCAGTCGGCCACAGCGACAATCGCTTCCGGGCGCGGCGGATCGATCAGGCCCACCAGGCCGATCAGCGTCAGCGTGCCGGGAAGCTCGGCCTGGACAAGATGCGCCCCGCCGCTTGGTGGAGCGCCGACGGCAACAGCGAGCACGCGCTGCCCTTCAGCGGCAAGAACCTCGACCATCTGTTCCCAGTATGGCGCGTCGAGCGCTGCCGACGAGCCATCCGGCATGCGCTGGGTGGCGCAAAGCTCGAAAACGGCCTCTGGCGCACCCTTTACATGGACATGCCTGTTGTTCTCGTCATCGACGTGAAGAACGGCCATGTAGCGATGCGCGGCATCGAAGGGGATGGCATCGATCCGTCGCCAACCTGCGGTGAAGGGATCACTGCCGCCACCGGTGATCTTGCCCGCAAGCGCCATCAAGGCCCCTTCCATGGGGTCGCCTTCCACGCGCCAGGCGCCATCAGCCGAATGCAGCACGGCGTCATTGCAGAGCCCGGCGGCACGCGCGAATTCGGAGAGAACGGCGTGGTCTTGCGGATCGACATCGGCGTCGTTCCAGCGGACGGAACCTTCCGGTGCGTAGCCTTCTCCATCAACTGCATAGACATGGCGCGCAGCCACGAGGCTTGCCACGACCATTTCATTGCGCGTCAGCGTACCAGTCTTGTCCGTGCAGATCACGGACACCGAACCCAGTGTCTCGATCGCCGGCAGCCGTCGGACGATCGCATGGCGACCAGCCATCGCCTGGACACCGACGGCAAGTGTGATCGTCATGACCGCCGGGAGACCTTCGGGGATCGCTGCGACGGCAAGACCGACAATGGTCATGAACAGTTCATCGAAAGGAAGATGCCTGACAACCAGCCCGTAGGCGAGCAGCATGCCCGATATGATGAGGATGAAGAGGGTAAGCCAGCGCGCAAAGACATCCATCTGCCGAACGAGCGGCGTCGAGAGAGACTCGACGGCCTCCAGCATCCCGCTGATCTTGCCGATCTCCGTTGCCATGCCAGTCGCGACCACGACACCCTTGCCCGTCCCCGTGGCAACCAGCGTTCCGCTGAACAGCATCGAACTGCGATCACCCAGAACGGAATCGGCCGAGACGGCTTCGCCGGTCTTGTCGACAGGCACCGATTCACCCGTCAGGGCCGCCTCCTCGGCCTTCAGGCTTCGCGCTTCCAGCAGTCGCAGATCCGCGGGAACGCGATCGCCGGCCTCGACCAGCACGATGTCTCCCGGCACGAGATCGGCGGCATCGACCGAAGTCCGGCGGCCGTCACGAAGCACCGCGGCATGCGGCGCCAGCATGACCCTGATCGCATTCATCGCATCTTCGGCACGACCTTCCTGCAGATAACCGACGACGGCATTGCCGAAGACGACCGCGAGGATGACGCCCGTATCGATCCAGTGCTGCATGAAACCTGTGACCGCTGCGGAAGCCAGCAGGACATAAATCAGGACATTGTGGAACTGCGACAGAAAGCGGACGACGGGGCTGCGCTTTGGCGCTGCAGGCAGACGATTGGCACCATGGACCTCCAGCCTTCGCTTGGCCTCCTCTGCCCCGAGCCCCGCGACATCCGTATCCATCGCCTGGAGCACCACCTGCGGCGGCAGGGCATGCGGCATAAAATCTGCGGTTCTGTCGTTCATCCCAGTCCTCTGCGCATTTCGATTCTCGAACAGGCCCGCTGAAGAATGGCCTCGGCAGCCCTTGCGGGTACTGCATCTGCTGACGTGCGGGAGAATGTCGTCATGATAGGCCTCTCGCCTTGATCTATGACAATTCTGGACGATGCCGGCCTCGGCTTCGCGCCTCGGACGCCTGCCGGCGACAACCAACCGGGAGGTGTGGAAGCACAGGCTCAGGCAAGCCTTGCGGCTTAAAAGCAGGTGGTCCTGCGCGATGTCCTCAGACCCGCCAGACAAGACTTTGTGCCGGAAGGTGTTGAAAAGGTTGAGACGCATTGCCTCGATCGGCTGCATGCCAACCGGTGGAACACATTTGAGCACATTCGTTTCAGAACAAGAGGCCGATAGCGATGACGTCGATTTCCCTGCTCAGCCCAGCCCAGATCCGGGCGCTCCCCAACTCGACGGTTAGCTCCTGGTCAGACGACGAAATCAGCCAGCTGTCGAGCACGCAGGTAGGCGCCCTGACGTCGTCCCAGATCTCAGCGCTGCAGACGGAAGCCGTCGCAGGCCTGTCGACGTCGCAGTTGAAGGCAATCGCGCCCCGTTCGATCACCGGCCTGACGCTGGACCAGATCACCGCCCTGTCGACTGAAGATGTTTCAAGTCTGGTCGCCTCGCAGATCGCGGCGATGTCGGCAAGCCAGCTCGGCGGGTTGTCTTCCGAGCAGTCCGAAGCCTTGACCCCCGCACAGGTCGCCAGATTGACCGCAACGCAACTGAGCGCTTTCAGCGCGGAAGACCTCGCGACGTTTTCGCCGGAAGACATGGCGGCGATCAACACGGCTGCCTTGCGCGGGCAATCTGCCGAGAGACTGGCCGGGTTCAGCACGACCCAGATCGCGGCCTTGAAACCGAACCAGATCGCAACGCTCACGCCAACCCAGATCGCAGCACTCACGCCCCAACAGGTCGGCGCCTTTTCGAACCAGCAGATGGCGGCCCTGAGTGCAACCCAGGTTGCAGCACTGACATCCGACCAGCTTGGCGCGCTCTCCGCGACGCAAGTCGCGGCCATTTCGCCGCGCGCGATGACTGGCCTCTCGACCACGCAGATTGCAGGTCTTGGCAATGAAAAGGTCGGTGCGTTGACCACGGCGCAGATGGCAACGCTGACCTCGAAGCAACTGCCCGCGTTTAGTACCGAACAGGTGGCCAATTTTTCGACAAGCCAGATTGCAGCGATCAATCCACGCGCCATGTCGGGTCTTTCGGTAGACCAGATCGCGGCTTTGTCGCCGGATCAGATGGCGAGCCTCACCGGCGCTCAGATTGCCGCTCTCACCCGCACCCAGATGTCAGCCTTCAGCGAAGAGCAGCTGGCTGCACTCACCGCAACCCAGATCAGGGCGCTCAGCGCGACACAGATCGCAGCCATGCCGCCAGCGACCGTCGCGGGCTTTACCGCAACACAGATCGCAGCACTCACACCAAAGGCCGTCGCTGGCCTGAATGCCGAGCAACTCGGCGCGATGAGTGTCGATCAGCTCAAGGGGCTCAGCACCTCTCAGATCGCGGCCATGACCGCAACCCAGATCGGAAGCCTGTCGAGCGACAAGGTCGCTGGTCTTTCGGCTGCCCAGATCGGTGCGTTGAGTTCGTCTGCCGTCACGGGCCTTACGCCTTCGCAGATCTCCGCCCTGACCCCTGGTCAGATTGGGGCAATGTCGAGCTCGCAGATCACGGCGCTGAAGACCACGCAGGTCGCAGCCTTCACGGCAGACCAGATCGCGGGCCTCACGCCAACGCAGATTCGCGGCCTGACAGGTCCACAGCTCGCCGCCATGCCCGAGAACGTCATCACGGGCTTTTCGGACGAACAGATCGCAGCCTTAAGCACGCGCGCCATCGCCGGTCTGACGGCCGAGCAGATTGGCGAGCTGTCGATGGATCAGCTGGACGCATTGAGCACCAGCCAGATCGGCGCGATGAATGCCACTCAGATCGCAGCATTGCCGCAAGAGGCCATTGAGGCGATGAGCCCGGCGAAGATCGCAGCCATTAGCGCAAAGGCGATCACCGGTCTGACATCGGAGAATCTGGCGTCGCTCGCACCGGCCCAAATCGCCGCCTTGACTGTCACCCAGATCAGAGGCCTCAAGGCCGACCAGGTCTCCGGCCTGACGGCGTTCCAGACCGAATCGATGACCAACAGTCAGATCACCGCCTTGACGGCGGCGCAGCTGTCGGCACTGTCGGTCGACGCTGTGAAGGTCTGGTCACCGTCGCAGCTTGCTGCGGTCTCACCGACCTCGATCAGCGGATTGACGACCGATCAGATCACCGCGCTGAACGACAGCCAGATCGATGGTCTCACCGCGGCACAGATTTCACGGATGAGCGGGCCGCAGATCGGCGCCCTGTCCAAGGAGCAGCTTGCAGCCTTCCTTCCGACCGAAATTGCGTCGATCTCCGCCAGCGCCATCTCATCGATTTCCGCGGACAAGATCGACGGTTTGAGCCTCGAGCAGATCGCAAGGCTGACCACGGCTCAGATTTCCGCCATGAAAAGCGAGCAACTGGTCGCCTTCACGCCCACGCAGCTTGCATCATTGACTTCCACCCAGCTGCAGGCCGTGACCTCCGCGCAAATCGCGGCCCTTTCACCGAGCAACATCGCATCGCTTTCACGCGAGCAGATTGCCAGCCTCTCCGCGCGCAGCATCGCGTCTCTGAGCAACGAACAGATCGCGGCCATGTCCGCCGATCAGATCGATGCCATGACGGCGACCCAAATCTCGGGCCTCACGGCAAGCCAGCTTGGCGCGATGCGCAAGGCAGACATCCTCGCCTTCCTGCCGGTAGAAATCGCAGCCATCAACACGACTGCGTTGAGCAGCCTCGATGCAGAGACCATCGCGGCGCTCAGCATTGACCAGATTGCCGCCATGACCCCGGCACAACTGGGCGCCCTGAGCACGGACCAGGTCGCAGCCCTGACGCCAACCCAGCTTGACGCCATGAGTGCAAAACAGCTGGCAGGCTTCGGCGCAACGCAGGCGACAGCGTTGACGACGGCGGCCTTGGGCGCCCTGACGCCGGATCAGATCGCAGGCCTCAGCACGGCCGCGATTGCCGCGCTCTCGACGACCCAGATCGCGGCCCTGTCGACAATCCAGATCGAAGCCCTGACCACCGCACAGATAGGTGCCCTGACGGCCACACAAGTGGCCGCCCTGACGCCGACCCAGCTGAGCAACCTGCCGGCCACGAAACTTGCCGCGATCAGTGCAACCGGCATTGCCGGGCTGACCACGCAGCAGATCGCCGGTCTGGGAGCGGATCAGATCAGCGCCTTGACGGCCGCACAGATCGGGGGACTGACCCCGGCACAGATCGGCGCGATGACGCCCCAGCAGGTCACGCTCCTGTCCAATACCCAGATCGCAGCATTGAGCGCCACTCAGGTCGCCGCATTGACCAACGACGCCCTGGCCACTCTGACGAGCGAAAAGATCGCGGCACTGACGGTCAAGGCGATCCCTGGCCTGACGGCGACACAGATCGCCTCGATGTCGACCACGCAGATCGAAATCATGAGCCAGGCCCAGATTGCCGCGCTCACCTCGACGCAGATCGGAGCACTTTCGTCGGCACAGCTGGCGACCTTCTCCAACGCCGAACTCGCCGCGATTGCCCCCACAGCGTTTCCCGGCCTGTCGGCAGCCAACATCGCGGGCCTCAGCCAGGAGCAGATCGGTGTTCTTACCGCCGCCCAGATCGGCGCCTTGACCTTCGACCAATTGAACGCCCTGCGTCCGGATCAGCTTGGCGTCATGACCCCGACCCAGATCGGAGCCCTGACGGCGACACAGATCGCCTCGCTTTCGGCAGGAACCATTTCCGGTCTGTCCGCCACCCAGATCGCAGCCATTTCAACCAAGGCCATCGCCGGCTTGAGCACGGCGCAGATCGCAACGCTGACCGCCAGCCAGATCGACGCGATGACTTCGGCGCAGTTCGGTGCCTTGAATGCGACCCAGTTGTCGGCATTCAGTCCGACAGCACTCGAAACACTGACCTCCGCCGACATTGCGGCCCTCTCGCCGAGCGCGGTAGGAGGGCTCTCGCCGACAGTGTTTGCCACCCTGCAGCCAGAGCAGATCGCGTCCCTGACAACGGGTCAGGTGGCGGCGCTGAGCTATCACCAGCTTCGAGCGATGACCCAGGATCAGATCGGTGCCATGACGACGGCACAGATCGGGGCGATGAACGCCGTCCAACTGGCAACACTGGGAACGGACAGGGTCGGCTGGCTGACGACGGACCAGATCTCGGCCATGGATCCCAAGGCGATTGGCGGTCTGAGCGTGGCCCAGGTCAGCGCCCTCACGGCCGCCCAGGCGGAAGCCTTGACGCCAGCACAGGTCGCGGGGCTCAGTTCGGCACAATTGACGGCGATGGGTGCGAACAACCTGCGGACCTTCTCGACCGAGGATCTGGCAGCCATCAGTCAGCAGGCGATCCCCGGGCTGACAGTCAGTCAGATTTCCAACATGACGTCGGCGCAGCTTCAGGCGATCACGACGACACAGTCCAACTACTTGAGCCCGGACCAGATAGCCGCCGTGCTCGCGGCTTACCAGGCGGCTGGATCCTGAAGACCTGGCTGAGGTCGGCCAGCGGTCGGCCTCAGCTCAGTTTCGGATCGTGAACTGAACGCGATCTGCCGGGAAACGGGTGACCGCATACTGAATCGGGCAGCCTGCCGGATCGGTATTCAGCGCACGGGTCACCAGTACGATCGCACCCGGCGTCAACTCGAGATGAACGACGTCATCAGGCTCTGCGTGGACGGCCGAGATCTCGGTGACCTCACGGACGTAGTCATCGACACCACAGCGAGAGAGCGCCCGGGTGATCGAACCCGTTTCGGCAAATGCCGTGTCGATGCCAGCAAACCGCTCTGCCGGAAACCACATGGTTGACCGTGAGACGGCACGACCGTCGGCCTTTCTGATGCCATCGAGCCGCAAGACCTCGTCGCCTGGATTGAGTTTCAGGCGCTTGACGAGATCGGCGGAGGCAATTTCGCGAGCGGACGACAGCAGGATCCCCTTGAGATCCCGCGCCTGCTCGCCAATGCCTTCGCTGAAGCGGGTACGCCTCCCGATCGGAAAGTCGAACTTGTCACGCTGGGTAATCATCGTGCCGCGCCCTTGGGCCGCGCGCACGATGCCCTCCTGCGCAAGCGCCGCCAGTGCCGCGCGCACCGTGTGGCGGTTGACGCCGAATTCCTCCGCCAGCGCCGTTTCCGCCGGCACCATGCCCGTCTTGTCATAGAGACCTGTCAGGATATTGGCGCGGATCCGATCGGAAATCTGGCGCCAAAGGGCCACGCCCTTCTGTCTCTGCATCACGGAAACACCGCCCCCTGTCACAAGCTTGTCACGACCACGCGTTACTCATAAAGTAACTTGTATGGTTGTCTATATTACTAGACATTTCGAGGACTGACAATGGAAAAAGCCACCGACATCGATCGCGGCGCCCAGACCGCCAGGAAGCGGATCGTCGATCTGCTTGCCAGGGCCACGCTCGCCGAACTTCAAGACGCCCTCACCGCCTTCGACCCGGCACCGGTCTACACCGCCCTGCGCGGACCCGAAACTGGTCTCGTGATGGTCAAGGGCCGGATCGGCGGTGGCGGCGCGCCCTTCAACCTCGGCGAAGCGACGGTCAGCCGGGCAAGCGTGCGGCTCGCAGACGGACGCATCGGTCATGGTTACCGCCTGGGCACTGACCGCAAGTCAGCACAGCTTTCGGCCGTGCTCGACGCGCTGGCGCAGGACGAAGCCGGCCGAGCCCTGGCTGAAACACGCCTCCTGGCACCGCTCGAAGCACGCGTCGCGGCGGAAGCCGCAAAGCTCGAAACCGAAACGGCCGCCACGAAGGTCGATTTCTTCACCATGGTTCGCGGAGAAGACTGATGCTCGAAGTGACTGAAAGCCTCGACGGCGGTTTCCCGGATGCCGTTACCCATGCCCAGACGGTCTTCCGCAGCATCATGGACGCAATGGCCCGCCCCGGCAGCGTCGGTGTGGTCGACGTGGCAGTTGCACCACCCGCCCCGCTCGGTATCGCGGCTGGCGCCCTGCTGCTGACTCTGTGCGACCACGACACGCCGATCTGGGTCACGCCTGTTCTCGCCAAGTCCGCCCTTTCAGGCTGGATCGGCTTCCACACCGGCGCCAGCCTGACGTCCACAAAGACGGATGCCAAGTTCGCCTTCGTCGAAGCAGGCGCGCCGGTCCCGTCGCTGACACAATTTGCGCTGGGAACCCAGGAATACCCTGATCGTTCGACGACGCTGGTCGTCGAGGTCCCATCGCTCGAGGGCGGCAAGCCTCTGCAACTGTCAGGCCCCGGAATTCGCGACACCGCCGTCATCGCTCCGAAAGGTCTGCCCGAAACCTTCCTGCGCCAATGGGCGGACAATGGTGCCCTGTTCCCGCGCGGTGTCGACATGGTGCTGACCGCGGGTCGCCGTTTCATCGCGCTGCCGCGCACGACCAAGATCCGTGAGATGGAGGCCTGAGCCATGTATGTAGCCGTCAAGGGTGGCGAAAAAGCCATCGCCAACGCCCACAAGCTGCTCGCCGACCGCCGCCGGGGTGACAGGTCGCTGCCGTCGGTGACGATCGATCAGATCGTGGCCCAGCTCGGTCTCGCCGTCGACCGGGTCATGGCCGAGGCCTCGCTCTACGACTGCACGCTCGCAGCCCTCGCCCTGAAGCAGTCGCGCGGCGACATGATCGAGGCAATCTTCCTCCTGCGCGCCTACCGCACAACGCTGCCGCGCTTCGGCACGTCTCGTCCGATCGAAACGGCCGAGATGCGCGTCGAGCGCCGTGTCTCCGCCACCTACAAGGATCTGCCCGGCGGACAGCTGCTGGGGCCCACCTTCGACTATACCCATCGCCTGCTCGATCCCTCGCTGCTCGATGACGAGACGGTGGATATGGGCGAGCAGCGCGAGGAAGGTCTCGATCCAGTCATGCGGGTCTCTGATATCCTCGATAGCGAAGGCCTGATCGAGCCGGATGGCGAGATGCCCGAGGATCATATCGCAGGCGACATCACCCGCGAGCCGATGGAATTTCCGATGCCCCGCGACCTGCGTCTGCAGGCGCTTGCCCGCGGCGACGAAGGCTTCCTTCTGGCACTCGGCTATTCGACCCAGCGCGGCTATGGCCGCACCCATCCCTTCGTCGGCGAAATCCGCATGGGGCTGGTCGAAGTCGAATTCGACGTGCCGGAACTCGGCTTTGCGGTTTCACTCGGCGAGATCCGCGTCACCGAATGCCAGATGGTCAACCAGTTCAAGGGTTCGGCCAAGGCTCCGCCGCAATTCACCCGCGGCTATGGCCTCGTCTTCGGCCAGAGCGAACGCAAGGCCATGTCCATGTCGCTGGTGGATCGGGCGCTCCGAACCGACGAATTCGGCGAGGATGTGGTCGCCCCCGCCCAGGACGAGGAATTCGTCATTTCCCATTGCGACAACGTCCAGGCGACCGGTTTCGTCGAGCACCTGAAGCTGCCGCACTACGTCGATTTCCAGGCCGAGCTCGATCTCGTCCGCCGCATGCGGACCAAGCACGAGGCGAGCCGAACCGAACAGACCGACCTGAAGGAGGCCGCAGAATGACCGCCCCGGCAACCGAACTCGCAACTTACAATTTCGCCTATCTGGACGAACAGACCAAGCGCATGATCCGCCGCGCGATCCTGAAAGCGATCGCCATCCCCGGCTATCAGGTGCCGTTTGCAAGCCGGGAAATGCCGATGCCCTATGGTTGGGGCACCGGCGGCGTGCAGGTGACAGCCTCGATCATTGGCCGCGACGACACGCTGAAGGTCATTGATCAGGGCGCTGACGACACGACAAATGCCGTGTCCATCCGCGCCTTCTTCCAGAAGGTCGCAGACGTCGCCGTCACCACCAAGACCAGCGAAGCGACGATCATCCAGACTCGTCACCGCATTCCCGAAGAAAAGCTGAGGGAAGGCCAGGTGCTGGTCTACCAGGTGCCGATCCCGGAACCGCTGCGTTTCCTCGAACCGCGCGAGACCGAGACCCGCAAGATGCATGCGCTGGAAGAATACGGCCTAATGCATGTGAAGCTCTACGAAGACATCGCCAGGCACGGCCGCATCGCAACGACCTATGCCTATCCGGTGAAGGTCGAGGGCCGCTACGTCATGGACCCGTCGCCGACGCCGAAGTTCGACAATCCCAAGATGCACATGTCGGAGGCGCTTCAGCTCTTCGGCGCCGGCCGCGAGAAACGCATCTATGCGGTCCCGCCCTTCACTGAAGTCGTCAGCCTCGACTTCGAGGATCACCCCTTCGAGATCCAGACATTCGACAAGCCCTGCGCGCTCTGCGGCGCCCACAACGTCTATCTCGACGAGGTTGTACTCGACGACAAGGGCGGCCGGATGTTCGTCTGCTCCGATACCGACCATTGCGAGACGCGCCAGGCCGAGGGCCATGTCGGCGAAATGCTCGCGAAGAATAAGGAGGCCGCCGAATGAGCGACCAGCCGCTTCTGAAAGTTCGCAACCTCTCCAAGTTCTACGGCAGCCGGATCGGCTGCTCGAACGTCTCCTTTGATCTCTGGCCGGGCGAAGTGCTCGCCATCGTCGGCGAAAGCGGCTCGGGCAAGACCACGCTTCTGAACTGCCTCTCGACCCGGCTGATGCCGACGACCGGCAGCGTCGATTACCACATGCGCGACGGCCAGTACCGCGAGCTCTATCACATGGGTGAAGCCGAACGCCGCTTCCTGATGCGCACGGACTGGGGCTTCGTGCACCAGAACCCCGCCGATGGTCTTCGCATGACGGTCTCTGCCGGCGCCAATGTCGGTGAACGCCTGATGGCCGTCGGCGATCGCCACTATGGCCGCATCCGCCAGACGGCGAGCGAATGGCTGGAGCGCGTCGAGATCTCGACCGATCGTATCGACGACCAGCCGCGCGCCTTCTCCGGCGGCATGCGCCAGCGTCTGCAGATTGCGCGCAATCTCGTCACCGGCCCGCGTCTGGTCTTCATGGACGAGCCGACCGGTGGCCTCGATGTCTCGGTCCAGGCCCGCCTGCTCGATCTCGTCCGCGGCCTCGTCAACGACCTCGGCCTCTCGGCCGTCGTCGTTACCCATGACCTCGCGGTCGCCCGCCTGCTGTCCCACCGGATGATGGTGATGAAGGACGGCCATGTCATCGAACACGGCCTGACCGACCGCGTCCTCGACGACCCGCGCGAACCCTACACTCAGCTGCTCGTATCCTCGATACTGCAGGTCTGACGGAGATATCAATGGCCACGCCCCTCATCGTTTCGGAAGTCGCGAAAAGCTTCACCATGCATCTGCGCGGCGGGCTCGTCCTGCCGGTCGTCTCCAACGTCTCCTTCTCTGTCGCATCCGGAGAATGTGTCGTGCTCGGCGGCCCCTCTGGCATCGGCAAGAGCTCGATCCTCAAGATGCTCTACGGCAACTACGCCGTCGACCAGGGCCAGATCCTGGTCAATCACGGCGGCCGCATCGTTGACCTTGCCAGCGCCGACCCGCGCACGGTGCTTGAAGTCCGCCGTGGCACGCTGGGTTATGTCAGCCAGTTCCTGCGCACCGTCCCGCGTGTCTCGACACTCGACGTGGTGGCTGAACCGCTCGTTGCACGCGGTATATCTGTAGACGAAGCGCGCGAACGCGCGAGCGAACTCCTAAGCCGGCTAAATTTGCCGCGCGATCTCTGGCAACTGCCGCCCTCCACCTTCTCCGGTGGCGAACAGCAGCGCGTCAACATCGCCCGCGGCTTCATCACCGACCATGCCGTGCTGCTGCTCGATGAACCGACAGCCTCGCTCGACGCGGCCAACCGGGCCGTGGTCGTCTCGATGATCCGCGCCAAGAAAGAGGCAGGCGTCGCACTGCTCGGCATCTTCCACGATGAGGAAGTCCGCGAAGCCGTGGCCGACCGGATCCTCGATGTCATGCTGTTTTCGCCGCGAAAGGCCGCCGCATGACGAAGAAGCTCGGGCTCGAACCCCTCGTCCACGACACCGCACGCGTCGTGAATTCGACGCTTGGCCGCTATACGGAAGTCGCCGATCGCTGCCGGTTGGATGAAGTCGAAATGGGCGACTACTCCTACATCATGCAGGACGGCTCAATCTGGTGTGCGACGGTCGGCAAGTTTGCCAACATCGCGGCTGCCGTGCGCATCAACGCCACCAACCATCCGACCTGGCGCCCGACGCTGCACCACTTCACCTATCGCGCGGCAGACTATTTCGACGGCGCCGAGAACGATCACGACTTCTTCGCCTGGCGTCGCGAAAACCGCGTCGTGATCGGCCATGACGTCTGGATCGGTCACGGGGCAACCGTCTTGCCAGGCGTCACCATTGGCGACGGTGCGGTGATTGGCGCCGGCGCCGTCGTGTCACGAGATGTAGCCCCCTACACAATCGTCGGTGGAGTCCCGGCCAGGCTCATCCGTGAACGATTTCCAAAGTCAGTTGCCGAACGGATGCAGGCGCTCGCGTGGTGGGACTGGGATCACGACCGGCTGTTCGCCGCACTCGACGATTTTCGTCACATGGACACTGAAGCTTTCCTCGAAAAATACGCCTAATCGCAAATTTTTCAGAGACTTACACAGTTTAACAAATCCTACACAAATCTGACATTCCGGCTTCACGGACCCGCGTTACTGCATTCCCAGCACCGCAATCAATGACGGCGAAGGAAAGATAATGCTCTTCAGGCTGGACAATCTCACCCGCCAGTTCGGGACAACCAAGGCCGTGGACTCGGTGACCCTCGAGATCCCCGCCGGCCAGATGGTTGGTGTGATCGGCCGTTCGGGCGCCGGCAAGTCGACACTGCTGCGCATGATCAACCGCCTGGTCGACCCAACCTCGGGCAGCATCCGTTTTGACGATCTCGAGATCTCCAATCTTCATGGCACGGCCCTGCGCAATTGGCAGCGCGACTGCGCCATGATCTTCCAGCAGTTCAACCTCGTGCCACGTCTCGACGTGCTGACGAATGTACTGCTTGGCCGCCTGAACCATCGGTCGACAGCCCTTTCGATCCTCAACGTCTTCACCCGCGAAGAGCGCCTGATGGCAATCGCCGCCCTCGAGCGGCTCGGCATCGAGCAGACAGCCCTGCAGGCAGCCGGAACGCTTTCCGGTGGCCAGCAGCAGCGCGTGGCGATCGCCCGTGCCCTGATGCAGTCACCGAAGATGATCCTCGCCGACGAGCCGATCGCCTCGCTCGACCCGTTGAACGCCAAGATCGTCATGGATGCGCTGCGCGACATCAACGAGCGCGAAGGCATCACCGTCATGACCAACCTGCACACGCTCGATACGGCCCGCAACTACTGCGAGCGCATCATCGGCATGGCGCGGGGCCGCGTCGTCTTCGACGGCACGCCGGCAGAACTCACGGCCGAGGCAGTGCACGAAATCTACGGCGCCGACCAGCATGGTGCCGGCATCGATGAAACGATGACCTCGACGAGCATCAACATTGCGCATCAGGACAACGAACAACGCAAGATCCCATCCGCTGGCCTGCGCCCTCTCGCCGTAGCCGAGGCCTGAGCCACGAAGATCGCTGGCCCTGCGACAAGGGCAATACCGAAAGACACTCCCTCATCCTACGAAACAGGAGATGCACTCATGTTGAAGAAGACCCTGCTCGCCACGGCGGCTCTCGTTGCTCTGGCTTCCGGCGTCCATGCCGAAGACCTCAAGGAATTCCGCATCGGTATTCTCGGCGGCGAAAACGAAGCCGACCGTCTGCGCAATTTCCAGTGCATGACCGAAAAGCTCCCGGCCGCTCTCGGCGTCGAGAAGGTCTCGCTCTTCCCGGCCGCCGATTATGATGGCGTCGTTCAGGGCCTGCTCGGCGGCACGCTCGATTACGCCGAACTCGGCGCCTCGGCCTTCGCCAAGGTCTACCTCGCCAAGGAAGACGCCGTCGAGCCGATCCTGACCACCGTCCAGACCGACGGTTCCAGCGGCTACTACTCGATCATGGTTGCC
Source organism: Rhizobium sp. AAP116 (assembly GCF_001295785.1). Taxonomy (NCBI): domain Bacteria; kingdom Pseudomonadati; phylum Pseudomonadota; class Alphaproteobacteria; order Hyphomicrobiales; family Rhizobiaceae; genus Rhizobium; species Rhizobium sp. AAP116. The sequence continues at coordinate 68,523 of NZ_LJIB01000025.1, read as the reverse complement.
CGCAAGGATTCGGGCATCACCAAGATCGAAGACATCAAGGGCAAGAAGCTCGGCTATGCCGATGCGGACTCGACCTCCGGCTATCTCGTCCCCCTCGTCACCCTGCCGGAAGCCCTCGGCGCTCCGGTTGATCAGGTCGTCGCCTCCACCGGCTTCGGCGGCGGCCATGAGAACCTGGTTCTCGAAGTCGTCAAGGGCACCTTCGACGTCGGCACCACCTGGGGTTCGGGCGTTGGCGATTTCAAGGACGGTTACTCTTCTGGCAACCTGCGCAAGATGGTCGACAAGGGTGTCCTGAACATGGACGACCTCGTCGAAGTCTGGAAGTCCCCGCTGATCCCGAACGGCCCGATCGTCGTTCGCACCTCGATGAACGAGGACATGAAGATGAAGTTCAAGCAGTTCATGATGGAACTGCCGACCTCCGACCCGGCCTGCTTCTCGGCTGTCCAGGGCGGCGATTTCAAGGGCTACACCGACGTCACCGTCGACTTCTACAAGCCGATCATCGATGCCCGCAAGGCAACCATCGGCGGCTGATCGCTGACGAAACCAATAGGACCGCCGGCCGGGACACCGCCGGCGGTCTTTCCTTGAAGTCTTTTCCAAAGGATTTGCGGTGATGGCCATGACGGCGACACAGCCCACCCTGAGCGAGCGCGGCGCGGTCGTCGAGCGCCATTGGCAGGAACTGGCGGCGAAACGGCGCATCTATACCGGCCTTGGCGCCGTGATCCTGCTCCTCGCCGTGACCGGTTCGCTCTGGTTCGCCAACGACACCAATGCCGGCAAGTTCTTCGACCGCCTGCCCTACCTTTTTGACTTCGTGGGCGAACTCGTCCCCCGCGACGGTTGGGAGATATGGCGGGCCCTGTTCGACCTGCCCTCCCCCTATGACGACGGCAGCTTGAAATACAATTATCCGGAGGGTCGGTTCTACATCACCGACAGCCTCTACATCCCCGAATACTTCCACAAGATGCTGGAGACGGTGAATATCGCGCTCCTGTCCACCGTGATCGCGATGATCTTCGGCTATGCACTTGCCTTCCTTGCAGCCAAGAACACCATGCCGAGCGCCTGGATCCGCTGGCCGGTTCGTCGTTTCATGGAGATCCTGCGCGCCTTTCCGGAAGTGGTCATTGCAGGCTTCTTCCTGGCCATCCTTTCGCTTGGTCCCATCCCTGCGATCATCGCGGTGACGATCCACACCATCGGCGCACTCGGCAAGATGTTCTTCGAAGTGATCGAGAATGCCGACATGCGGCCTGACGAAGGGCTGCGAGCCGTCGGCGCCAACTGGTTCGAGCGCGTCTGGTTTGCCATCACGCCTCAGGTCATGCCGAACTTCATGAGCTACTTCCTGCTGCGCATAGAAATCAACGTGCGCGCCTCCACGATCATCGGCGCTGTCGGCGGCGGCGGCATCGGCGAAGCCCTGCGCCTGTCGATCGGTCAGGGCCACGAGGCAAAGACCCTCGCAATCATCCTTCTCCTTTTGTCGACAGTCATCGCCGTCGACCAGTTCTCCGCATGGCTGCGCCGCAAGCTCGTCGGCGAGCAGTCTTTCCAGTCGGTCACGTGAGGTTTCGATGTCCATGATGAACGCTGCCGAACTGAACCGTCTGGCCGAACGCTATCCGCAGGTGCTGGAGCGCAGCCTCTGGCAACGCTATCGCATTCCGGCTTCGCTCGGCATCCTGGCCTTTTACTTCCTCTTTTGCTGGTGGTTCTTCGCCATTGGCAAAACGATGTCGGAGGCCAATTGGGGCATAGCCGGCAACTACCTTGCCGACTGGGTCTCTTACGAGATACGCCCGGAATTCGAAATCGACCGCGACGGAGCGTTGACGATCAATTATCCGCGCTTCGATCCCATCGGACCAAACCCGAACCCGGACTGGATCGAGACGAAACGCGAAACGATCACCCGGGCCGAGCCGCAGGCCCCTGCAGCCGCGGCGCCGGCCCCGGCGACCTCCACGCCGAGCTCGACCTTCAGTTTCATGACGTCTCCCACGCCGCAGGCATCAACTGGGGCCGCGAGCATCGAGACCAATGTCGCCGCAGCTCAAGCAACCTCCGAGGAAGTGATCACCGAAGCACAGGTGGCACTCTCCGGCACGGCCCGTATCGACATTGCCGGTGATCGCGTCACACTTGTTCGCGGCGAAGAAACAGTGACCCTGTTGCTCGATCCGAAGAGGGACACCGTGACGGTCGAAGGCGCACGTCCCGACTGGGTGGAGCAGCGCCTCGAAGGCGGCCGCGTGATCGCCTATTTCGGCTCGGCCGGCTGGCTCGACGTCTCCTCGGATCGCGTCCGCGTCCGCAAGCGGTTCTTCGGCTGGGAGAATTTCATCTTTGATACCAACTCGCCCTTCTTCGGTCTCTCTTCGGGTGAAGTCTGGCAGACAATAACATCCGGCGAACGCATCGATCCGAAGATGAGCAACCTGGCACTCGCCTGGAACAACATCCTCTACAATGCCTCCTGGCAGCATCTGGACGTCTGGACCAAGCTCTTGCAGACCATCGTCATGGCCTTCATGGGTACGCTGCTCGCCATGCTGGTCGCCTTCCCGCTCTCCTTCATTGCAGCGCGCAACATCACCCGCAATCGACCGGTGAACCAGATCACCAAGCGCTTCTTCGACTTCGTCCGGTCGGTCGACATGCTGATCTGGGCGCTGTTCTTCACCCGCGCCTTTGGCCCTGGGCCGCTTGCCGGCATCTCGGCAATCTTCGTCACCGACACCGGCACGCTCGGCAAGCTTTATGCCGAGGCGCTGGAGAACATCGACGACAAGCAGCGCGAAGGGGTGAAGTCGGTCGGAGCGCCGGCAGCGGCCGTCCAGCGCTTCGGTGTATTGCCGCAGGTGATGCCGGTTTTCGCTTCCCAGGCCCTCTATTTCTGGGAATCGAACACACGATCGGCAACCATCATCGGCGCGGTCGGCGCAGGTGGCATCGGCCTCAAACTCTGGGAAGCCATGCGCACCAATTCCGACTGGGAAAATGTCGCCTACATGGTGCTCCTGATCCTGATCGTGGTGTTCATTTTCGATGCCATCTCCAATAGCCTGCGCTCACGCCTGATAGGAAAGAGCCGCCACTGATTCTTAGGGCGCGGGGTTCGTTTCCGCGCCACTACACACGAAAGACATACCCTTGCGTTACGCCCTATACTTCGCACCCTGCGCCGACGCACCGCTGAGCCAGACGGCAGCGGCTTGGCTGGGACGCGATGCCTTCACCGGGATTGAACATCCAAGAACGGCCGAAACGGATTTTCCGGCCGAAGAACTGGATGCCCTGACGGCCGATCCCCGGCGATACGGCTTTCACGCGACGCTCAAGGCGCCCTTTCACCTGGCCGAAGGCGTGAGCGAAGCCGATTTGCTTGCCGAGTTTGCCGCGTTCACCGCGAAAACGGCGTCCTTGGAAGTCCCCTCCGTTATCATCGGCCAGCTTGGGCCGTTCTTCGCCCTGGTTCCGGAACGGCAGCATGCGCCTCTGCAGACGTTCGCTGCCAGTGTCGTCGAGGCATTCGAGCCCTTCCGCGCGCCGCTCTCGCAGGCAGATATCGAAAGGCGCAAGCCGGACAGCCTGCCTCCGCGCCAGCGCGAAAACCTGATGCGGTGGGGCTACCCTTACGTCTTCGACGAGTTCCGTTTCCACATGACGTTGACCGGGCCTGTATCCGACGCCCAGTCGCCTGCCATGGCCAATGTGCTCAACCTCCGCTTCGCCGAATTCAACGGCCGCCCCCTCCGGATCGATGGCCTCGCGCTGTTTGTTGAGCCCGAGCGCGGCGCCCCCTTCCTTGTCCATTCATGGCTGCCCTTAAAGGCCGCCCAACAAAACGGCTGACCCCATGTCCGAACAGATCTTTTCCAATGCCCGCATCGTTCTCGAAGACCGGATTGTCGACGGCAGCGTGGTGATCCGTGACGGTCGTGTTGCCGCGATCGACGAAGGCGCGAGCCGCAGCGGCGAGGACTTCGGCGGCGATTATCTGATCCCCGGCCTGGTCGAGCTTCACACCGATCACCTGGAATCGCATTATTCCCCCCGCCCCGGCGTGCGCTGGCACATGACCTCGGCCATTCAGGCCCATGATGCGCAGATCGTCACCTCGGGCATCACCACTGTCTTCGATTGCCTGCGCATGGGCTCCGACGAGGACGGCGGCTTCGACAAGGGCGAGATGCGCGACATGGCGGATGCCATACAGGCGGCCGAACGCGACGACCGGCTGCGGGCGGAGCACCTGATCCACCTGCGCTGCGAAGTTGCCTCCGACAACGTGCTCGAGCATTTCGCCGACTTCGAGAACGATCCGCATGTGCGTCTCGTCTCGCTGATGGACCATTCCCCGGGCCAGCGTCAGTTCCAGACGATGGAACAGTACACACTCTACTACAAGACCAAACGCGGCCTGACCGACGAGCAGTTCGCCCGCTTCGTCGAAATCCGGCTTTCGCTCTCCGAGCGTTACTCAGCCCTGCATCGCGACACTCTCGCGAGGTCCTGCGCCGAGCGCGGGATTACGGTCGCAAGCCATGACGACGCGACGCTCGCCCATGTCGAGGAAGCCAAGGGTCATGGCGTCAAGCTCGCCGAATTCCCGACCAGCATCGAAGCCGCGGAAGCCTCGCACCAATCAGGCATGAGCGTGCTGATGGGCGCCCCCAACGTCGTCCGCGGCAAGTCGCATTCCGGCAACATCGCAGCCCGTGATCTTGCCAAGCGCGGTGTGCTCGACGTCCTCTCGTCCGATTACGTGCCGCTGAGCCTGCTGCATGCGAGCTTCGTGCTGGCCGATGAGATAGACGGCATCTCTCTGCCCCAGGCGATCGCCATGGTGACGGCGACGCCGGCGCGGACGGTGAGCCTTGACGACCGGGGGCGGATCGCCACGGGCCTTCGCGCAGATCTCGTGCGTGTGCGCCGTGACGAAGGCGTACCGGTGATCCGCGCCGTGTGGCGAGAAGGGCGGCGGGTCGCATGATGACGCATGCCGTAGCAAACGCATCTTTGGAGAAAGCCACCGGAACTCTCGTCGTCGTCGTCGGCCCGAGCGGGGTGGGCAAGGACAGCCTCCTGGACATTGCCCGCCGACACTTCACCGACCGGGATGACGTCCGCTTTGTGCGACGGACCATTACGCGCCCCGAAGACACCGGCGGCGAAGTCCATGACGCTGTCAGCCCCGAAACGTTCGATCGGCTCGTCAGCTCCGGAGCATTTGCCGTGAGCTGGAACGCCCACGGCCTTGGCTACGGCATTCCGCTCGATGTCCGTACGGACCTCGCTCAAGGACGCACCTTGATCGTCAACGGATCCCGCTCGGCTCTTGCAAGCGTCCACGCGGCCTTCCCCAATCTCGTGGTGGTCAACGTGACCGCACGCGCCGACGTTCTCGCAAAGCGCCTCGCTGCCCGCGGGCGCGAGACGACCACGGAAATCGAAGCCCGCCTCACCCGAACCACTGCCCCCCTCCCCACAGATCTGAAAGTCATCAACATCGACAACAGTGGTGATCTGGAACTGGCTGGCAACGAGCTTGTGCAATTGATCGAGGGATTGTTGCACAGTGAGTGATGGTGGGACTCTCCACCAGGTGGCCAAGCGCTACCAGCGTTTTCAGGCGCTTGGCTAAGTCCTTATATCAAAAGGGAGAGTAGCGCTACACCAAGGTGTACACGAAGGTGTACCGCGCACGATACCGACCCACTCTCCGCCAGGTGGAAATCCGCAAATTGGGGGGCGAGCAAACGCAGCCTCTGCCTCGGTAGCGACCGGCGAAACACTGGCGGCACTCGCCTGGATTTGACGCTGTTTCGTTTTGCCGACCCATTCATCAGATGACGCCCGATCTTGGTCAGCGCAGCCTGTTGCTGCATCGGCGCTCAGATGCTACCGAGCGACAAACCTGCACCGTTAAGTGAGCGGGTTAACCGCCAGCGGAACGAAATCGGATGAAGCTCGAAATCTTTGCGATCAATCTGGATCGATCAGCCGACCGCTGGGAAATCCTGGCAGATCGCGCCAGCGCACTAGGCTTGTCCCTCACCCGCGTCTCGGCAGTCGATGGCAAGTTGACAGCGGAAGCAGAGCGGGAGGCAGTCGACGATGCCGCATTCCGGCGCAACACGGGTCGCCTGATGCTCGCCGGCGAGTATGGCTGCTATAGGAGCCATATCAGGGCCCTCCACGTATTGCTCACAACGACCAACGATATCGCCCTTATCATCGAAGATGATGTGGAACTGAGTGCAGACCTCAAAGATCGCGTACATGCGGCATTTGAAGCGGTTCCGGATGCCGACGTGATCAAATTCTTCAACCACCGGGTCGTCGGCTTTCAAATGACCAACACATCAAGTCTAGGCGACGAGATCGGTCGCGCCATTCATGGTCCGCTCGGTTCATCGGCCTGTTATGCGGTGTCTCGCCGGGGGGCCGCGCTCCTGATCAAACACCTGACGGTCATGCGCTACCCTTGGGACGCGGCCCTCGAACGTGGCTGGGACCATGGTGCACTAGTTTACACGACACGAAAGAATGTGGCGAACATAGCGCGCGGCGGCACGACAATTGCGACACGCGACATCTATCGCTCCGTCAAATTCCCGAAATGGAAACGCCTCGAGACCTATGCCCGAAGGCTACGGGATGATCTTGTAAGACTGGCCTATGCACTTCGCGCTTGAGCAAGTGTGACAGGACGTTTCGAGCCGGCAGAACAACTGGCCCTCTCGTCCTAGAGCCTTTAGAAACTTGGAACGGAACCATGAAGACCCATATTGACCGCTTGTGGCAAGCCTCAGACTTCCTGTTTCTCACTGGGCTTGCCGTCGCATTGTTTCTCGGCAGCAAGGTGACGCCTCTGTTGGTCGTCGCCGGCGTTCTCCCCATCCCTTTCTTGCTGCATGCGCTCAAGAACAGACACTATCACGTGCCGATCTGGACGCTCTTGGCACCGTTCGGGATCTACTTCGCATATAGCATCTTCGCCCTTTTCTTCTTCACAGGACTTGAAGCTTCAGACCCACGCCCGGTCAATCCAAGCCTTGAATCCTATTCCATCGCGATCGCCATGCTGGCCGTCGGCCTGGTGCGAAGCCTGCAGATCAAAAACTTGGCGTCTCAGTTTCGGAAACTGATGCCATGGCTTCTCATCGCCTGTTTCGCCGTTTTGACTTATATGATGTTTGCCGGCATCCGGGAACATTGTCGTGTAAGGGGACTGGCGCCCTGGCCTTTCATCCCTGCTCTCCTGTTCTCGACACTGACGTTTATCTGTCTGGTCGGGTGGGAAAGGCTTGGCAATCGCGAGCGCTGGCTTCGGGTCGGCTTGCTTGCTCTTAGTGTCATCGTCTCGACGACCTATACAGGCTCCCGCGGCGTGGCCGTGGCGCAAGTTGGCGTTTTTGGCGTTCTGTTAATCCTGAGCTTCCTGCCCAGCTTGAGCAAGGGGATCCCACGCTGGTATCATCTGGCCTCAGCAGCAGTCGCGGGGGCAGTGGTTTCCGCTCTGATCGGGTTTGCAACGGATTGCGGACCAGCCAGCCGTTTCTCATCGACATTCGAGACCTTGGGCACGTTAACCTCGCAGTTTACGACAGCTGGCGAGGAAACTGCACCGACACAACCGGTGCCAGCGCAATCGGAGCCTGAGCCGACGACGTCGCAAATTCCACAAGCCCCCGAGCCAGCTGTTGTATCAACGTCCGAGGCGAACCAATCCACAGAAGTCACCAATGATGATGCGATCGGCCACCGGCTCGCCATGTGGAAGACGTCGGTTGAAGCAATCAAGGAGAGACCTGTCTTCGGCCATGGCTCTCTCTATCTCCAAAAGCTGATACATGCGACTTACGGTTATGAGCATAATCACAATCAGTATCTCACCTGGCTCGTAACCGGCGGAGTGCTGCAGCTTACGCTCGGTCTGATCTTCCTTGCGATCCCTTGGTTTGTTTCCAAGGGTCTGTCGACTGCCGACAGATTACTCCTGACAACAGGAGTGTCACTCTTCTGGGCGATTGCGATGATGTTCGATTCATTTCTGAATCTGAAATTCTACACGCATTATTTCTGCCTCCTCTGCGGTGTGCTCTATGCTCTGTCGAACAGCATGCAGGAAAGGGCAGAGACATGACCGGCCCTCTTTACTTCGACCTGACCGAGGCGCTGCTCTCCACATCGGGCAAGCGCACGCAGTACTACGGGATCGCCCGCACGGTCCACGAAATCGGTCGGGAAGCGGCTCTGCTGAGAGAAGACATTCGCTTCGTCGTCTTCTCCTTTGGCATGCAGCAATTCTACGAAGTCAACTGGCAGAAGCGACAAGACGGGAGCGCAGAGTTCGATCTACCGAAGGACGTGGGCCAGAAATGGGTGAGGTCGTTTTTCGGCAAAAACCCCATCCTGCCAATCATCTTCCGCCTCCTGAACAGCGCGACGCCAAAGAAAAACAGGGCCAGTTGGCTTAAACACGCCGGATATCTGAAGCCCGTCGCAATCGAAAGCGGCATCTTCTTCTCCGCAGCACGGCCGAAACTGATCGTGGACATGGTGAGGGTGCTCCGTGAGAGAGGATCAAGAGCGACCATCGTGCCCTTGCTGCATGATTTCATGCCACTTCATGATGGGGCGACAAAACGCTTTCGCAAGCTCGACCAGAACTTCCTGGCCGACAACCGCTTCCTGATCGGGCAGGCCAGTCAGATTCTGACGAACTCGAACTTCACCGCCAAAGAGCTCAAAAGCTTTGTCGAAAGCGGCATGCTGCCGAAACCGCGCGGCACCGTCAGTGTGGTGCAACTTGTCCACCACTGTCCTGATGGAACCGAACCGCCGGAGGTATCTGTACCGACAGAACCCTATATCCTGACAGTTGCGCTTAATCTCGGTCGAAAGAACATCGAGGTCGTGTTGGAGGCCCTGCGGCAACTGCATGCGAACGGCAAGCCCGTGCCGCAGCTCGTGATCGCCGGCTCACACAGAAAGCGCCTGCGTCGCTATGCATCGAGACAAGAATTTTTGGGCATTCAGGACAAGCTAATCTTCATCGATAACCCAAACCAGACCGACCTTGTACGACTCTACAAAGGCACCCTCGCCCTGGTAATGCCGAGCAAGCTTGAAGGCTGGGGCCTACCGGCCGGCGAAGCACTATGGTGCGGCACGCCTGCAGTCTGCTCCACCGCTGAGGCTCTGCGAGAAGTCTGCGGGGACCTGGCGCTTTACTTTGAACCTGATGATGCATCTCGTCTTGCACAGATCATAGAAGAGCTGGAGACGAACATCGAATTCCAGCATGAGCTTCGGAAACGTATCAACGAGGCGAGGCCGAAACTGAGAACGTGGAATGCCGTCGCCCGCGAGACGCTGGTTTCCATGCAAGCCTTGCGATAGCCACCCCTCCTCGCAGCACGACACAACCAGCACAACCCAACACCAAGGCATAGAAACATGAGCATCAAGATCGTGCCGGTCATCATGGCCGGCGGCAAGGGAACGCGGCTTTGGCCGCTGTCGCGCGCAGCCGCTGCGAAGCAGTTCATCCGCTTCCTGGGCGAAGAAACCTTGCTGCAGAAGACGCTTGCCCGCGTCTCCGACGCGACGATCTATGAAGCCCCTGTCATCGTGACCAATGAGGATTTCCGCTTCCTCGTCGCCGAACAGGCACGCGAGATCGGTATCGCGCTCGACGGCATCATTCTGGAGCCCGAGGCACGCAACACGGCAGCCGCCGTGGCTGCTGCAGCCGTCATCGTCGCTGAGCGCCATGGCAGCGACACGCTGATCCAGATCCTGCCGTCCGACCACGAGATCACCGTCGATGATACCTATCGCGGCTGCGTGCAAAAGGCGGCCCGTGCGGCGCGCGACGGCAAGATCGTCACCTTCGGCATCACGCCGACCGAGCCCGCAACCGGCTACGGCTATATCGAGATCGGCGACGACCTCGGCAATGGGGTGAACAAGGTCACGCGCTTCGTCGAAAAGCCGAAGGCAGAGGTCGCCGAAAAGATGCTGGTGAGCGGCAACTATGCCTGGAACTCCGGCATGTTTGTCTTCTCCGCCGGCCACATGATTGCGGAGCTTGAGACGCTGGCACCCGAAGTTCTCGCGGCCGTCCGGACCTCGATCGAAAAGGCGAAGGGCGATCTCGACTTCACCCGCCTCGACGCCGAGAGCTTCGGTGAGAGCCCGAGCATCTCGATCGACTACGCGGTCATGGAAAAGACGCCGAACGCAGCTGTGGTGCCCTCCCCCATCACCTGGTCGGATCTCGGCAGCTGGGATGCAATCTGGAAGCTCGCGGGCGGGGACGAGAACGGTAACGTGGTCAACGGCAATGCCACCGTCGCCGACACCACCAATTCGCTGATCATGTCGCGCAACGCTCATCTCGCGGTCCAGGGCATGGAGGGCGTCGCCGTCATTGCCTCGGAGGACGCCGTCTATGTCGGTCGCCTCGACCGGGCCCAGGATGTCGGCAATCTCGTCAAGATGCTCGCCGCCGACAAGGAAACGGCGCATCTGACCGAAAACCACCCGACGGCGCTTCGCCCCTGGGGCGGCTATACGTCGATCCTCAATGGCGATCGCTTCCAGGTCAAGCGTCTCTTCGTCCATCCGGAAAAGAAGCTGTCGCTGCAGAAGCATCACCACCGCGCCGAACACTGGGTCTGCGTCAAGGGCACGGCAGAAGTGACGATCGACGACAAGGTGACCGTCCTGCACGAGAACCAGTCTATTTACATCCCGCAGGGCTCGGTCCACCGCCTCGCCAATCCCGGCAAGATCCGCCTGGAAGTGATCGAGGTCCAGACCGGCTCTTATCTCGGCGAGGACGACATCATCCGTCTGGTCGACGAATTCGGCCGGAGTTGAGGTTCACTCGCAGCAGACTGTAGGATGAGACATCGGAGCAACACGAGGAGCGACTGAGCGCTCGCGAAGCCGAACAGCGCAATCGTATCGGCATTTAGAGGAGCTTCTGCGAGGCGATTAGACCAACGTCTGTGTCGGATGGCGGACGTCCAGCATGTCTAGACGTCCTGATGTTTAAGACCAGCAGATTTCTTTAGAGTCTACTGTATAAGCCCCAACGCAGTCACTTCTGTTGTCTTTCTCGATACCAGCGGATTGTTCGCGATATAGCTTCATTCAGATCTAGTGGCTCTTGTAAGCACAGATCTTTTTTAGCGAGTGTTACATCTGGAACATAATGTTGAACCAGCGTGCCACTAATTCTCTCGGCGCATTCTACTTCTCCATCAGAGCCAGCAATATAGGCCACCCTTTTCGCAAGGTCATATATTGATATACTGTCTTCGCTGCCGACGTTGTACGCCGTGCCGGATTGGCCACGTAGAGCCACCACCCACAACCACGCAGCCATATCTGCAGCATAAAGATAGCTCCGTCTCGGTGTACCGTCACCTGAGATACTGAAGGCCTTATTAGCTAACGCAGCGGCGATAAAGTTTCCGATCGCAAAGTGCTTATCTAATGGCAAATGAGGACCAACGACCGCGAATAAGCGAGCAATCGCGACTTCCACTCCATGACCAGTCGCGCGAGCCATAAGCCACTCCGAGACCCGTTTGCCCTCAGCGTAGGCCGAGGCCGCGGCAAGTGTATCCGGGCCACCCAGGTACTTTTCAGACACATGGCTCATTCCCTGCGGAAAGGGGCCATATACTGCGCCGGAGCTTACCAGCAGCGCCCTTTTCGCCCCGCAACCAGAAATCAGGTCGAGCACTCTACGCGTACCATCGACGCAGTCGTCGAATATCTGATCGGGCGATCTGGCACTCGCAACATCGGTTGCCGCATGAACAACGAGGTCTACTGCATCAACGGGCAACGCAAAATTTCGGACATCCCCCGGGATGCAGTTTAATCTACGACTGAGTTCGGGCCATTCAGCGAAGAAATTTTCCGGATTTCGGCTGAGAAGTGTAATTTTACAATCTAGCGAAAGCCGTTCATCCGCGTCTAGAAGAGCACCCAGCATCCACTTTCCGACAAATCCGGTCCCCCCGGTGAAGAATATTTTCTTTCCGGCTAATGTCCGCCAAACGTCCATGCCAATAATGTGATGGCACCGTTCAATATCCTGTTCAAAGATTTCGAAAGTGGCCACGTAATCCTACCGATCGGCAATTTAATATACAAATCTACGCTAAAACATTAGAACTATAAATTGAAACTCGAAAGCACTTTTTTCCGCACAGAATCAACATCAATACGGTGTTCCCTAAGCAGATAGTCATAGGATCCGCAGTGTTGAGAAAACTGATCGTTAACGCCTATACGCAGCACGCGTGTCGGGAATTCATCAGCTGTAATCTCAGCCACAGCACTTCCGAGACCGCCCAGTCGGGTGTGCTCCTCTAAGGTTATTAATCCTGTTGTTTTCTTTGCAGCGTCGACCACCAAATTATTGCTCAGCGGCTTTACAAATGGCGCGCTCCAGACCGACCCGTCGTAGGCTTCGGCTACCTGCATAGCGGTATAGACCATTGATCCAGTCGCGATTATTCCCGGCCGATCCGTGCGGCCTTGCCGGACTAGAATTATGCCACCCGGGGTGAAAACGTGTAATTTCTCCGAATGCACATCTCCTCGGTCAGATTTGCCGATGCGAATGTATACTGGGCGGGCAACCTTGTAAGAATAATCCATGCATGCGTTCATCTCATATCGATCGGCGGGAGATAAAACCTGAAGGTTGGGAATTGCCCGGGTGCAGGCTATATCTTCTGTCGATTGATGACTGGTCCCCAGATGGCTATACACGAAACCGGCGCCATCGCCTAGAAAGACAACAGGTAGCTCATCATGCGCCACATCCAGCTTTATCTGCTCTATGACCCGCACAGGTACAAAAGCCGCTAACCCATATACAAATGGGCGAAAGCCTAAACGCGCCAGCCCAGCGGCCATGCCGATCATGTTTTGCTCAGCAATTCCTGCATTTATGTATTGATTGGGGCAAACTCTACGAAACTCGTCAAACAAAGCATAACCATGGTCCCCAGTAAGAACCAAAAGCTTATTATCTTTCTGCGCCAAACGCACTAAGGAGGTAGACAGCGCTTCCCTCATAAACTCAAACCTGCCCAAGTTCAGCTAGTGCTTCCGCGAACGTTTGCTCGTTGAGTCGAGTGTAGTGCCAACGGTTGTCAGCCTCCATAAAGGAGACTCCTTTTCCCTTTATTGTATGGGCTATCAATGCCTTGGGCTGAGAGCTGCCATTATTCCACAGGGCGCGAAGTGCCGAATCTATCGCTAGCTCGTCATGTCCATCGGCGTTCACCACATCAAATCCAAAACTAGCTAACTTCGCCGCCAAATCTCCGAGCGACAGCACATCGTCGGTGGTTCCCATTGCTTGGAACCCATTCTTATCAACGATTAGCATTAGATTATCAAGTCTGTGATGTGCTGCGACGAGTGCGCCTTCCCATATCGGCCCCTCGTTCATCTCGCCGTCTCCAACGATCGTGTAAACCTTTTGGTCTGCCCCAAGCCGCTTAATACCCATCGCAACCCCGACTCCCACAGAGAAGCCGTGGCCAAGAGAGCCCGAAGTTACTTCTAACCCTGGAATACGTGAATCAGAAAGCCCCTTCAAATCGCTTCCATCAGCAAAGTAGCCTTCAATTTGATCGGAGGTGAGCCAGCCGCGCTCATACATGCAGGCATATTGCGCCATCACTCCGTGCCCTTTGCTAAGCACCAGGTAATCCCTCTCAACCGCATTCGGGTCGTTATTTGGATAATGAAGGTGCTCCCTGAAAAGCACGGCCAGCAACTCCACTATCGAAAACGCGCAAGCGACGTGGACGGTCGAGCCGGCGTAGGCCATCTTCAGAATGGTCGCGCGTAAACGCGCAGCATTGTATTCTATATTTCTGGTTTGCGCGCGACCTATTTGGCGGTTTATCAAAAGCCAACTCCAAAGAACTCTTCGATCTTGTCTGCCACGAAGTCTAGATGAACGCTATCGAGCCCTGGAAAGACACCCAACCAAAATGTCTGATCCATCACCAAGTCAGTGTTATTTAACTCACCTGAGATCCGATATACCTGACCCTGCATGTATGGTTGCTTGGTGAGGTTACCCGCAAAAAGTAGGCGCGTTCCAATTTTGTTCTGATCCAAAAAATTCAGAAGATCGACACGCCGAACGCCACAACTCTCTTTCAACACTACTGGAAAGCCAAACCAAGATGGCTCAGAGTTGGGCGTAGCTGATGGAAGATGCAGAAAGTTCGAACAGCTCTGTAGTCTCTGGTAGAGGTAGAGAAAATTCTCACGTCGTTTATTGATGAAGTCGTCTAGCCTATCCATCTGCGCTAGTGCGCAAGCAGCTTGCATATCTGTAATCTTCAGATTGTAGCCTAAGTGACTGTAAATGTATTTATGATCATACCCCTCTGGCAATCCACCCAATTTCCAACAAAAGCGCTTCCCGCACGTGTTATCGCGCCCGGGTGGGCAATAACAGTCACGTCCCCAGTCACGAAATGACTCAGCGATCTGCTTCAGAACAGAATTGTTTGTGAAAACCGCGCCTCCTTCGCCCATTGTTATATGATGCGCAGGATAGAAGCTGAGTGTCGAAATATCGCCAAAGGTCCCGACCATCTTGCCATTATAGGTCGCGCCTAAAGCATCACAGCAGTCTTCGACCAACCAAAGGTTATACTTCTTGCAGATGGCGGTTACAGCGGCGATATTAAACGGATTTCCCAACGAATGAGCAAGCATAATCGCTTTGGTTTTGGAAGTAATTGCCGCCTCTATCTTGCCGGCATCAATGTTATGAGTAGAGAGATCCACATCGACGAAGACTGGGACTGCGCCAAATTGAATAATCGGGTTTACCGTAGTAGGAAATCCGGCAGCAACACCTATGACTTCGTCGCCTTTTTGAATCGCCCTTTCCCCGAGTTTCGGTGACGTCAACGTTGAAAACGCCACCAGATTAGCGGAAGATCCAGAATTTACCGTCAAAACGTACTGAACGCCGAGATATTCTGCCAAACGTCGTTCAAACAGCTCATTGAACCTTCCCGTGGTAAGCCACCCGTCAAGGCTAGCCTCCACCATATTCTGAAGCTCACCCTCACCAAGAACTTTTCCTGAGACAGGCACCGGCGTTACCCCAGGCTGAAAACGCTGGGGCGCGTAAGCGATAGCTGCAAACTCTTTGACTAGCTGAGAAATTTCCTCTCGGATCACATCTTGCGAGCGCTCGGAGGCGTTTGAGTTCTGTCTAATCATGTAATCTTCCGTTAGGGCACTGTGTGCTGATATTCGCGAATTTCGTTCAAGGACCACTCAGCCATATTTGCACCTGCCTGCCAAGCCCTGTGCCAGCCAACTATTTTGTTCAGTGCGGTATCGAGATCCCACCTTGGCTGCCAAGCCAACAAGCTCCGCGCTTTCGTGATATCTAATCGCAGCATATTTGCTTCGTGAGGTTGGTGCTGCGTGTCCGCTATCCAGGGCGTGATGCTTTGCAGGCCCCACGCTTGAGCAAGCCGATCCACGATCCAGGAAACAGATTTGGCACCTTCATCGCTCGGACCAAAGTTCCACCCATCCGCAAAGGTGTAGTCTCCTTCGTAAAGCCGTTCGGCTAACGCCAAATAGCCTGATAGCGGCTCCAGAACATGCTGCCAGGGCCGGACCGACATAGGGTTGCGCAATACAACTGACTTCAATTGCTCGAACGCGCGCAGTGCATCTGGCACCAGACGATCTTCGGACCAATCCCCTCCACCTATTACGTTGCCGGCTCGCGCGGATGCTATCGCGATACCCTCATCTCGGAAAAACGACTGGCGGTACGCGCCAGTAATGAGTTCCGAACATCCCTTACTGTTGCTATAGGGATCATGACCGCCCATCGGATCGGTCTCTCTGTACCCCCACATCCATTCGCGGTTTTCGTAGCACTTGTCGGAGGTTACGTTAACTATCGCTCGAACGCTGCCAGCCCGTCTTGCACCCTCAAAGACATTGATTGTTCCCATTACGTTGGTTGAATAAGTTTCGATCGGATCTGCGTAAGATCTACGAACAAGCGGTTGCGCAGCTAAGTGAAAAATAATCTCTGGCCTATGGGACACCATGACAGACAACAACTGCTCGAGCTCTCGGATATCACCGAGTTCACTGCGCAGCCTGTTCGCTAACCCTACCTCATTGAAGAATGACGGCGCCGTTGGTGGCGGTAAGGAAAACCCACAAACATCAGAGCCAAGCGCCAGAAGCCACGAAGTCAACCAACCGCCTTTAAAGCCTGTATGTCCAGTCACTAATATCCGCTTGCCGGACCAAAAATTTTGATTTGGATTCAACAGATTCATGCCCATTTTTTCCAAGGAGCCTTTCCTGACATCCACAGATCGTCAAGTAACTGCTTGTCTCTCAGCGTATCCATGGGTTGCCAAAAACCGTCATGGTGGAAAGCCATCAGCTCACGCGCTTCAGCCAATTGCATCAGTGGTTCGCGCTCCCAAACTGTCGCGTCGTCTATCAGATAATCAAAGACCTTCGGGCTGAGGACAAAAAAACCACCATTTATCTGCCCAGCTTCGCCTTTTGGCTTTTCTCTGAATGTTGTCACTTCGTCAGATATAGTCTCCAACAGGCCAAATCGGCCAGGAGGATATGTCGCCATTAGCGTTGCTGCTCGGCCGTGTTTACGGTGAAACTCGATCGAAGCGCCGATGTCTATGTCGCTAACTCCGTCACCATAAGTGAAGCAGAACGCATCATCTCCTTCCACATGCTCCTTCACCCTCCGAAGACGACCCCCGGTCATGGATGTATCGCCAGTATCAACGAGAGTCACTCTCCACGGCTCTGCTCGACGGTTATGGACATGCATTTCATTTGTGGTCATATCAAACGTCACGTCGGACATATGCAAAAAATAATTAGCGAAATACTCCTTAATAATATAACTTTTGTACCCGCAGCATATGATAAAATCATTTATTCCATAGTGCGAATATATTTTCATTATATGCCAAAGTATAGGTCGCCCCCCAATCTCGACCATGGGCTTCGGACGTATTGATGTTTCTTCGGCAAGTCTCGTTCCGAAACCTCCGGCCAGTATCACAGCTTTCATGCTCAACTCTCTGCTAGGTTGATGCGACAAATGCGTCGCTGTAGAATGATCCATTGTGCAGGCCCGCCCCCGTGAGTGCCTTCCGTGCATCCTGAACCATCTTGCTGGAACCGCACGCATAGACCTGAACGTTGTCCCAAGCTCCCACCGAATTGAGCACTGCGTCCTGAACGTACCCGCGCACGCCCGTCCATTCACGTTCGGCCCTCGACAGGGTTGGCACATATAGCGCATCGTGGAATGCTTCTCGCGGATCCCAATAAAGATCTTGGATGGTTCTCCCCCCCCAATACACCGAGACCGACTGGGGGCGCTTCAGTTGTGGTAACGCCGCGATTTCCTCGAGCATAGATTTTATTGGCGCGATTCCGGTGCCTGTCGCCAGGAAAACCACCCGGTCGCCAGGTTTATGGCGGAGGATGAAGGTACCCTTGGGGCCCTCAATCCGAAGTAGATCGTTTAGCTGAGCCCTTTCAAACCAATAATTACTCATCTCGCCATCCTCAACGTAGCGGACATGTAATTCTAGTCGGCCACTGCCCGTGCCGTTCGCCAGAGAGTAGCTTCGCCGGATACCATTCGGCCCGACCACATCTACGTACTGCCCGGGAGCGAAACCGAAGACGGTACTAGGTGGCGTTCGCAGCCGGATTCTCAACACGGTGCGCGAGAGCTTTTCCAAAGAGTCAATTTTCGTAGCCACCAAGCGCGGCGGAACCAACTCCAGATCAGTCAATTCTTGAATGTCAACGGACGCCGAATCAAGCGGCGATCGGGCGCACGCCAGTACCCAACCTTCGGCTCGCTCTTCTGCGCTTAGTCCTACCTCATCCATGAGCGCTATTGATTTGCCGTCGATCTTACACCTACAGCTACTACAACGCCCCTTCATACAGCTATAAGGCAGCTTTACACCCGCAACCTCTGCAGCGGCCAGTAAGGATTGACCTTGGAGCATCTCAAAAGTACGACCTGAAGGTAATGTAATTTTTGGCATTTCCAGCTATCACTTCATCCGAGCCTGTGAGCGACACGGAATTTTTGGGCACTGCGGTGTTATGCCAACTCATAACCCATCGGTACGCCGGCTTTCAACTGTATGCCGCGCATCTCTCCGCTTTACCATGACACGTCAATCAATGAGCCACCAGCATCCGGTACTCTTCCGCCAGTCTGTGCATGCCACATAAGATCAGACCAAACAGCATGGCCTCTCATAAATCCTGATCGAAGTGATCGAGCCGGATCTGCCCCACAGAAACTTCCGAGCAACGGCTTCCATCGGCGCCTCATTGCTGGAGAGCGCACGAAGGTATCCTGTTTTATCTCTTGTACGCCACACGCGTCGGCGGCGTCTTATGTAACCAAAAGGCTAGGCTGTCAGTCAGGGGCTTGAACGGCGTGACATGAGGTTTCATCTGTTGAAATTAGTCCGAACAAGAGCTGTCGTGCATGATCTTCGTCGTCGGCCGCAACCGCTTGTTCCAACGCTCGCAACCAACTGGCGATGTCGTAATTAGCGATCCCTGTGGAGTCAGCACGCATAATTTTCGGGTGACGGGTAGGTTGGGCGTTATTGCGATCGTAGAACAATTCTTCGAATAGTTTTTCTCCGGGCCGTTTCCCGATTACCTCGATTGCGATGCCGCTGTCCGGACTATCGGCATCTCTAACGTTGAAACCTGCCAGTCGGATCATGTTTTCCGCTAGGTCTCCAATGCGTACGGGCTCCCCCATGTCTAGCAGGAACACGTCGCCTCCAGCCGAAAGGGCGCCGGCCTGTACTATAAGCTCTGCAGCTTCCGGAATGGCCATGAAATAACGCGTCATTTCCGGATCGGTAATCGTCACCGGCCCCCCTCGGGCGATCTGCTGCTTGAATAGTGGCACGACAGAACCGTTCGATCCGATGACGTTTCCGAAGCGGACGGCGCAAAAAATTTGCTTCTCTGGCTTTGATCGAGCCTCGATAGCCATTTGGCGTACAACGAGTTCAGCCCAACGCTTTGTTGCTCCCATAACATTGGTCGGTCGAACGGCCTTGTCGGACGAAATCAGGACAAAGCTTTCAATTTTTTGCGCAGCAGCGATCTTCGCGACGGTTAACGTACCAAAAACGTTATTGCGTATTCCTTCAAGCACGTTTGCCTCAACTAGCGGAACATGCTTGTGGGCCGCTGCATGATAAAGCACTTGTACCTTGTGGGTTCGAATTGCTCGTTCCACTGACTTGGCATCTGTCACCGAGCCAAGGACTGGAACTGCCGTGTGGCTTCCTAGTGCTGATAATTCCTGTTCGATACGGTAGAGCGCGTATTCACTTGCCTCAAAGAGGATTAGTTTTTCTGGTTTCCGCCGGATTATAAGGCGGCACAACTCAGAGCCGATCGAGCCGCCGGCACCCGTAACCATCACAATCTTGCCAGCAAGCGCCTGATCCAGCAACTCCGTTTCAGCCGGAACGAATGAGCGCCCGAGCAGCTCGTCGATTTCTATCTCGCGTATCTGACTCACAATGTAGCGGCCGTCCACGATATCGGCTATTGCTGGGAGGCTTCGCACCTTAACTCCAAGCCCCGTCACTTGCCCAAGCACGGCCTGCCGGTTGTCCATAGGTATGGACGACATGCTAACAACGATTTCTTTGATGCCATAGCGATCGATTAATGATGGAAGATCGCTGGACGGAAGAACACGGTAGCCGCCGATATCCCGCCCATGATTGGCCGGGTCGTCATCGATCAGCCCCATTACATAACGATTCCCGTGACCTCTTAGGGCCTGCGCAAGTTGGGCAGCCGCGGGTCCTGCTCCGTAGATGAAGATCGGTTCTTCGTTGCGGCGAAGACCGGTACCCGAGACTAGGATCCACTTGGCAGCGAAACGCACGGCGCCAATTAATAGTGTTCCGAGAATGAAGAAGAGAAACGGAACGGATCGGGGCACGATGCCTTGGCCCGCCATCTCCATCAGGAAAACGATGATCACCCAGCTTGTCGTGGCGATCAGCATTGCCTTGATGATAGTCCACATGGCTGCCTCTGGCAGATAGCGGATCACCGAACGATAAAGACCCAACCTGATGAATATGGGAATTGCAACAAGTGGCGCCAAAGCAGCGAGAATCAATCTTTCGCTTGTTAGCGCCGGCATCCAGACCGACAGGCGAATGGCATAACTTGCCCAGAGGGCAATCACCAAAGCCACAATGTCGATGCTGATCATGGCGACCCTCTTCCACAGCCGAGGTGTCCTGATGATCCGTTCTCTTATGTTTTTGACCAAGGTTTTGTTGGTCCACTCAGAAGCTAGCATAATCCTGCCATTCACCTACTAATGTCGGACGCCGGTACCGCCCACAACCTTCAGGGCCGTCACCCCTAGAATGTGCAAGTCGAAAAGAAAGTTCTGACGTTTAAGATACTCGACGTCTAGCGCGACCTTGTCCGGAACAGCTAAATCGTCTCGTCCATTCACTTGGGCCCAGCCTGTCAGCCCCGGCAACAGCAAATGCACACCATGAACCGTTCTCGCCCGGACAAGGTCATCTTGATTAAACAGCGCTGGTCGGGGCCCTACGAAGCTCATGTCGCCCTTTAGGATGCACCAAAGTTGCGGAAGTTCGTCCAAACTAGTTTTTCTTAAAAAGCTGCCAATCGGGGTAAGATATCGTGATGCATCTTCGAGAAGATGGGTCGCCACCTCGGGGGTGTCAGTTCGCATTGTTCGGAACTTAGGCATCAGGAAGAGGCGATTGCCACGACCCACGCGCTGAGACCAATACAATGTGGGCCCGTGGGATGTGGCACGCACACAAAGCGCAATCACTGCCATTGGCACGGCAAATACAATCAGTGCCAGAAGTACGCCGGCGATGTCGCATGTTCGTTTTACAAGCATTGATGAATGGCCCGACATGGATCCCGAAAATCGATCCACGCGTCAGTAATGCAAATCGCCGCCAATCGCCAGCACCGACTGCGATTCGAGATTCTAGTTTCGCGGCTTTTCGCCCGAAAGTCCGAATTTTGAGGAGAAGGTTGATCACCGGCTAGACGACAACATCCCGCACTGGCTCCACATCACCCTAGATCGTATCCGTAAAATGTCAAAGTCTTGAGATCCTGCAGTTAAAGGAGCCCCATCAGCCCTCTGACCCCGCCCGAAGACCGGTCACTGCGCGCTCTATCGCCTAACGCAAGCAAACCACAATATACGGCATGGAAATGGGCTCTGTCCGTTCCGCACCTCGCCCTGGCGCTCTAGATCCGCTGATCCCGCAACTAGTTGGCGACTTGCATTTCAACGTGGTCGTAGCTAGTACGAAACCAGATACCGATCATCATCATCCACTACATATCATTGCATGATGAGCTGCAGGATTGTGCAATCAGACTCGCATGGTTTCAGGCGGACGAAGGAGCCATAGAAATGGTCGCAAATTGGTTCTGATTGGCATTCTCGCTGGACGGTCCGCGCAATTAGTAATTTCCCTTCTAATGCTGCGGGCTGCGACATCGCTGCTTTCTCCCGAAGAAATGGGAAAGATCGCGCTCATCGTTGCCACAGTTGCTTTTTACTCGATGTTCCTCATAAATCCGATTGGAACATTCATAAATCGCCGCTTGCACGCGTGGAGCAATAGTGGCTTTGCAAATACATACCTCTTATACTACTGCTTTTACATTATTATTGTGTCTTTATTTCCGGCAATTTCCTTACCGATCATCATTGGTTTTTCAGGCATAGAATTTGGAGTGAATGGATTTTTACTGACTTTTGTTGTATGCGTTTCACTAATCGCAAATACCGCAAATCAAACTGTAATCCCGTCTTTAAATCTATTGGGATATAGCTACCTTTTTCTAGTTTTGTCCATTTTAACGCTGGTTGTCGGATTCGCCTTTGCCTTAGTATTTGTCGAATTATACGGCCCCCTAGCGCACCATTGGCTCCTCGGATTGATAATTGGCCAAGCCGCTCTTGCGGCAGTGGGGGCAATCCTACTGGTGAAAAAAAACAAAAGAAACGCTTCTTCAAAGCAGAAAAAGCCTGGCCGCGCACACTTTGTTTTACTGTATGGTTTTGCTTGGCCGGTAGCAGTATCGGCCGGCCTGGGATGGGTGCAATCACAAGGATATCGTTACATAGTAAGTAACTGGGTCGGACTCGATCAATTGGGCCTGTTCGTTGCAGGCTTTACAGTGAGTGTCGGCATCATTTCAGGTGTGGAGTCAGTTTTAACGGCTTACCTTCAACCAAAACTGTTTCGAGACGCTAATTCCGTGTCAGGGGTAAAGCGGAATGAAGCATGGTCGTTATACGCCTCAACAATAGTACCACCGCTTCTTGTCACCGCTGCGCTGGTTGTCGGCTTAGCACCCGAATTGACCCGACTGCTATTGGGCGAACGCTTCTATCCCGCCGCGAGTTTCGTAGTCTGGGGCGCGTTGGTCGAGGCCTCACGGGCGCTATTTGGTGTATACACGCTTGCAGCACACGTCAGGATGAACACTCGGGCACTAATTGTCCCAAGCGCCATAGGGGCTGCGCTCTCGCTGGTCTTGTGTATGAGCATGGTCCCAAGCTGGGGGTTGTTAGGCGCCGGCGCCGCTATAACACTGTCTGGTTTAGCTGGCCTGACCGCCATGCAGCTCTCCCTTATCCATCAGTCCGGCCCCATCCTCTCGTCGAAAGCTGTCTGGCGGGGGCTGTTGATGGCAACGATGCTTGTGACCGCCGGTTATGCGATACGGGGCGTAGTAGGTTCGGAGAGCCTTATGCAGCAGATGGCCACCGTTGGGCTAACCGGGGCAGTTTTTGCTGCGCTCCAATTCTTGTTGCTCCGCCACCATCTAGTAGTTCGAACTGTCGACGGGACCAAACAATGAAAATACTCCTATGCTGTATGATGCACGCCTATGGTGATCCAAAACGAGAGAAGTCATACGAATACTTCAATTTCTGGCATACTCTTGTGGAAATGGGGCATGAGGTAGAGGTTTTCGACTACATGGATCTCGTTCGAAAGAACGGCAAAGAAACAATGAATTTCGCCTTACGAAAGAAAGCTGAAGAATTCCGCCCCGATCTAGCAATTTTCTCTTTGTACACCGACCAGTTTTACGAACAAACGATCGAATATGTAAGGCGAATCACAAAGACATTCTGTTTCTTCCACGATGATACCTGGAGAGTTGAATACTCTCATCATTGGGCGAAATATTTTGACTTTTTCTCCTCCCCTGACCCACACGCACGCTTGAAATACGATCAGAATATATCAGGAACATGCCTGCATTTTCCCTTCGGGTGTAATGAATCGCTCTTTAGGCGAGATCCTGACACGAAAAAGGAATACGACGTGTCCTTTGTTGGTACTTGGCATCCTTGGAGAGCTTGGCTCATTGAAAGGCTCAGAAAAGCGGGCGTCAAAGTCTACGCTGCTGGATTCCGCTGGAAATCAGGCGAGGTAAGCCAAAGTGATATGATAGATGTTTTTAACCGGAGTAAAATAAACCTAAATCTATCTAACTCTGCCTCGTGGGATTTACGGTATCTCATCTCCTCACCAAGGGCGTTTGCGAGCAGCGTGAGAAGTCACAAAATTGGCGAACAGTTGAAAGCGCGGCTATTTGAAGTTGCCGGCTGCGGGGGGTTTCAACTTTCATATTATGTCGAAGGGCTTCCGAACTGCTATGAGATAGATAAAGAGGTCGTAATATATACAGATCCTGACGATTTATTAAACAAGGTACGCTTTTATTTGAAACATGACGATCTAAGAAACTCGATCGCAGAGGCCGGCTATCGGCGTACGTTACGCGAGCATACATTCAAGCGACGGTTCGAGAAAGCGTTTCAGCAAATGGGATTGGCAAATGCCTAACTCATCGGCGTTAGTGCGTATCTGCATCCCGACCTACAACGCGGCAGCTCACTTCCGTAAGACGCTAGACTCGATCGTTAATCAGTCGCATCGCAACCTGGAGATCGTTGTGGTGGATAACGCATCCACAGACGACACTGTAGAAATCGCCCGATCGTTTCAAGATCCGCGAATCACCGTCCTTGAGCACACGGAAAACGTACCGGCCGAAGAAAATTTCACCCGATGCATTAAGCTTTCTTCAGGGGCTTACACAGCAATCTACCATGCGGATGATGTGTACAGCTCCCAAATGGTTGAGCAACAAGTAGCCTTCCTGGAAACGAATTCAGATGCTGGCGCTGTTTTTGTGAATGCTAATTTGATTGATGAAGAGGGACAGGAAATCGGACGCTACGGCCTTCCCGAGCGCAGTCAAACAGCCAACAATCTCTACGATTTCCAGAGCATATTTCGCCTTGTACTGCGGCACTCAAACTTCTTTATATGTCCCAGCGCGTTGGTTCGGTCAGATGTGTACGCTGACCACATTAGGGAATGGAGGGGTGCTGAGTTCAAGACTAGTGCGGATCTAGATGTATGGTTTCGGATTCTCCAGAAATGTAAAATCGGAATCCTGCCGCAAAGATTGATCGATTACCGAATAAGTCGTTCACAAGGCTCACTTGCGCTACGATCCCGTGTCCATCGTGCAGACTTGTTTCTAGTGCTGGATCACTACCTGGCTCTGCCCGAGGTCCAGGCAAATCTTACATGCGAAGACCACCGGTACGCTGAGCGACTTGCGCGTACGGATCGGATCATTAGGGCGGTCAACCTCTATCTAGCCGGCGAACCTGCCCAAGCCCGCGCGCTAACTCGCGGAATAATGTCCGTAGACGCAGTTCGTGCCGCATTTAAGGACTACAGAGGCGCATCAACTTTCATCGCAGGAACCTCCATCCAATTTTTCACAGCACTAGGCTGGCATTCGCTGGGAAAGACATTGGTCGCGAGCATGAAGCAGCTCGCCGGCAAGTGAACGCGGCTCTATAAAGGTCAAAACATATATGGCTATATACATCGATCCTTCGTATCCGGACTACTATGGCGATAAACTATTCGATATAGATGATAAGAGATTAAATCGAGATGGAACCTTGCTGCCGTTCGCTCGTCTGCGCGCGCAACTGAATTTGCAAGGTGTGGACATCCATACCTTCGATTCTTGGAAAGAGAATTCGAAAATCGACAAGGTCGATAGCTATTTTTCCCTTGGGATGCTCAAAAATTACCGTCAACTAATCGGGAACAATAATATCAAGCTGGCAGGTTTTATCATCATGGAGCCGCCCGCCGTTGCTCCACGACTTTACAAAGCCCTCCCCGAAATCACAAAGTATTTTGAATGCGTATATTTGCACAATGTGCACGGAGATGGATACTCACTCAAAGGTGTCGACCGCTCCAAACTGCGGAAATTCTATTGGCCTCAGCCGTTCAATGACGTTTTGCAACCATCCTGGAGCGAGGAAGAGCGCCTCGAACGGATCGTCGTAATAAACGGAAATCATCTACCTCGATCGTTTAGTCGGGAACTATATAGCACGCGAATCGCCGCCATGGCGGCGCTGGCACCTCTACAAAATGTCGACCTGTATGGGCGAGGTTGGTCGGATTGGTGGTCTCATCGTTCAATGTGGCCACCATATTGGATGAATTATAAAAAGTTAATGTCAGTTTATCGAGGCGCATGCGAATCTAAATACGATGTCCTCGCGAAATACAAATTTAGCCTTTGCTTCGAAAACATGGCGATGGAAGGATATGTTACCGAAAAGATCTTCGATTGTTTTTATGCTGGATGCGTCCCTTTATATCTTGGAGCTACCGACATCAACACATTGATACCTGATGACGCCTACATAGATTGTCGCCAGTTCGCCTCATGGCTTGACATGGATAAATATGTAAAGTCAATTAGCGCCAAAGATATAAATAAAATTCGTGAAGCAGGAAAAGAATTTGTCAACAGCAAGAATTATAGTCTATACTATGATTCTTTGTTAAATATAACTCATAGCAATTATTGATAGATTTTACAGATCAGATTGAGCAGTACAGGAAAATAAAAACGTAACTTGGTTGCCTTAGGACTATGCATATGCAAATCATCAATCGTTATTGGAAAGTTATTTTCGTATTTTCTGTGCTCTCATGGGTCACAATTACGGCAATTTCAATTGAAAGTTTTAAGGGATCGCATGAACTATACATTTTGTTCTCAATTGTTTTCTTTATAATCGCGGTCGATTGTATTTTTCGGCCAATCGGCTTTTCCTACTTTTTCCTGGTGGCTTTTTTAACCCTTGGATTTTGGGCAAAGTTAGCTTTGCACGAGTTTTTCCAATATCCCTATCTAGAGCCGACGGGGCTCTTCGACGATTCAGCTTCTTCGTGGAACGAGGTTTTGTCGGTGGCTATCGTAGGCGCGCTAGCCGTATTCACCACCAAAATGGCCCTCGCTAAGCATCTATCAAGCTCACCGAACCCCACTTCTTTGCCGAATCCACCGTCATGGTACCCCACAGTCCGAATCCCTTTATGGACACTGATGTGCATCGCTGTAGTCGCTTTGCCGCATCTGAATAGCACACTCGGTGTATCGCAGTCCGGAAACGCTGCCCGACTTGTGTTACCTTGGCCGTTCGGTGGATTGGCTGCCTGGGTATTGGGATTCGGCTTAATTGCTTGCGTGCTCACGATAGTCGGATGGGACCATCGTATGAGAAAAAACTGGTTGGTGGGCTTCTTCGTTATTCTATTAGAGGGATACAGTTCTGCAACATCTTCGCTCAGCCGCGCCGCGTTTATTTTCCACACTGTGCCATACATTTGGAATCTATGCACATTTCGGTTGCCTGTCAGTAAGCGAGCTTATCTGGTTCCATTAATCTTTCTTGTGTGGGTCGTGGTCCTAGTGGCAAGTTTACGATCAGTCATGGAAACCCGGTATTACGCACCTGACCCTTCCGCGGTATCCGATGAAACATCTCTACTAACCCCCCTGGAGCGTGTTCCGTTTCTAATCGTGGATCGCTGGGTAGGGCTAGAAGGTGTAATGGCCGTGGTTGGATATCCCAACAAGGGATACGACCTACTAACAACAGCCGCTGCGGATCGTCGGGAGCAGGGCAAGTTGGATTTCTTTACATCTGAGATCACCAAAACGAAGCTGAGCGCGGCGGAACTAGAGCATATTCAGTATGCGAGCATCCCTGGAGCGTTCGCTTTCTTTTATTATACAGGATCATTATTTTTCGTATTTCTCGGAAGCTCAGCGCTCACTTTCTTGGCAATCAAGTCGGAACGGATGGTTGTTCAGTTTACTCAGAACACATATCTTGCGAGCTTCTGGGGTATGATGGCGGCCCAAACGGTAGCTAGCTTTGGGTTGGGTCTGACGCAAACGATTATGTATTACGGTGTATGTTGCGCCTTCATAGTTTTTGTTTGGCTGGTACAGCGTCGCAGTTCTTCCGCGCTTTGCAATGGTGGGTATGATGAAGTCTCGTAAGCCGAAAGTCTGCTGGGTTGTCGCCAGTCCACTTACGATACAGTTCTTTTTGCAGGGACATATCCAAAAAATTTCAAAATACTACGAACTAACGATAGTCACTAATCTGACTGACGGATCCGCGTCCTTAGATATTGGCGAGTCGGTAAGGGTTATTTCGCTACCGTTCGAACGTCAGGTTTCTTTGTACCGTGATATGGTTGCGCTGGTTAGATTATTTTTGCTTTTCTTACGCGAGCGATTTGACGTGGTCCACACATTGTCTCCGAAGACAGGTTTGCTGGGGATGGTTGCCGCTTGGGCGGCGCGGGTGCCTGCGAGGGTCCACACTTTTCAAGGCGAGGTCTGGATCACTCGCAGGGGTCTCTGGAGATTGCTGCTCAAGTCACTGGACAAACTAATGGCGCTTTGCTCCACGCATCTACTCGTGGTCAGCCGATCTGAGGCAGAGTTTCTTAGCGAGCAGAACATTGTGGCCATCACCGAATTAGAAATGCTCGCAAACGGTTCAATATGCGGGGTGGATCTAGCTAGGTTTAAACCAGATAGCTCTTGGCGCGCTGAAGTGCGCGAAGAGCTTTCAATAGGGGTTGATAGCAGGGTCGTAATATTCGTAGGCCGATTCACAGTTGATAAAGGCATATTAGATCTCGCGAACGCTTTCAGTCGGGCGGTCGTGCATCATCCTGATTGCTATCTCCTCTTTGTCGGACCGGATGAGGAGGCTATGCGCCCCGTGCTAGAGCAGATATGCGCGTCACATAGAGACCGCCTGCGTTTCGTAGGTCATACCAAGAGCCCTGAACGATACATGGCTGCGTCCGATATTTTGTGCCTACCGAGCTATCGCGAGGGGTTCGGGTTGGTTTTGATCGAGGCAGCGGCGGTGGGCCTACCAACGATCGGCTCGCGCATTTACGGCATTTGCGATGCAATTGTTGACCAAAAAACTGGCCTTCTTTTCGAACCTGGTGATGTCAATGATCTAACAACGAAACTTGAAACTCTGTTGGATGACCCAGACTTGGCAAACAAGCTTGGGAGCTCAGGCCGGATGCGGGCCACTGTAGAGTTTTCACATGTCTTGCTCGAGGCCGAGATGTTAGCGTTTTATAAAAGGGTCGTTGAAGAGCAGAGCAAAGAACTTTAAGCGATTAGGGTTGCAGCTTAGGCGCAGCGCACGATGAGGTCCCTATGGAGCTGTTTGGGTACCAGCGGGGCCGAAGGCGACATTGTTCCACTAACTTCGGTGTTATTTCGATTCGGGAGCAACCTGTTTAAAGGGTGTCTGCCTGACCTTGCCCCGCTGAACTAATCCATTTTGAAGTAAGCTCTGGCCTATTGAGAGGACCAGGGAATGAAGCGCAACCGTTTCACGGACGAACAGATTATCGGCATTCTGAAGGAGCACGAGGCGGGCACGCCGGTCTCGGAGCTTTGCCGCAAGCACGGCGTCAGCGATGCGAGCATCTATAAATGGAAGGCCAAATTCGGCGGCATGGACGTGTCCGAAGCCAAGAGGTTGAAGACACTTGAGGACGAGAACGCGAAGCTGAAGCGGCTTCTGGCTGACGCGATGCTCGACAATGCGGCTTTGAAGGACCTGTTGGGAAAGAAGTGGTGACGCCCGCAGCAAGGCGGAAAGCTGTCGTGTATCTGATGGATCACCACCAGATGAGCGAACGGCGGGCGTGTAAAGCCAGCGGCTTTTGCCGAATGACGGTCCGTTACGAAACCAGGCGCAGCGACGATGATCGTCTTCGCGAGCGAATGAAAGCATTGGCGCATGAGCGCCGTCGCTTTGGCTATAGACGCATCCACGTGCTGTTCAAACGCGAGGGGCACCATGTGAACCACAAGAAACTCTTCCGGCTGTATCGGGAGGAGAAGCTGACGGTGCGCAAGCGCGGCGGCCGCAAGCGAGCGATCGGCACACGTGCACCGATGCTGGTCCCGATGACGGCCAATGATCGCTGGTCGCTGGACTTTGTGTCGGATCAACTCACCGATGGCCGCAGGTTCCGGGTGCTGACGACCGTCGATGATTGCACCAGGGAATGCCTGGGTCTTGTCGCCGACACATCCCTTTCCGGTCTGCGCGTTGCTCGTGAACTGGACCGGATCATCGAGGAGCTCGGCAAGCCGAAGATGATTGTCAGCGACAATGGTAGCGAGTTCACCAGCAACGCGATCCTGCAATGGACAGACCAGGTCAAGGTGGAATGGCACTACATCGCGCCGGGTAAGCCGATCCAGAACGCCTTCATCGAAAGCTTCAATGGCCGACTGCGGGATGAACTCCTGAACGAGACGCTCTTCTCGTCATTGAGCCATGCCCGATCAGCGCTCTCAAGCTGGCGTAGCGACTACAACGATCATCGACCACATTCCGGCCTCGGCTGGCTGACACCGGCCGAGTTCGCTCAGACTATCAATCCGCGACGTGATGCGGTGCTGCGCAGCCGGAATGGCTCCGCACCGCAACACGCCGCTACCGCCCTGAATACAGCAACACAAAACCGCCGGAGCGAACTCA
The DNA here is from genome assembly GCF_001295785.1 of Rhizobium sp. AAP116. Taxonomy (NCBI): domain Bacteria; kingdom Pseudomonadati; phylum Pseudomonadota; class Alphaproteobacteria; order Hyphomicrobiales; family Rhizobiaceae; genus Rhizobium; species Rhizobium sp. AAP116. The sequence goes on along the minus strand of NZ_LJIB01000025.1, from coordinate 38,360 downwards.
AAACTGGATAAAACTTGGGGGCAAGGTCATGCCCCATCTACTGTATACCCACTCTTGCGCGGGCGTAATGCCGTCGATGCTATGTCTGGGCCATCCGCGGTCTAATTGTCCCGAGCCACTCCATCGCCGTCTTCTCTGCTTTCGTTCGGCTGCAGATGACATGAAGATCATTCGTGCATGCCGAACAGTTGGGTTATGATACTTGGGGGAAGCGTTTTGTTGATGCTGCCCAACCTGCATTAGCCATCACTAGAACAGCGTATGCACACAGGATTATCGCGCACTGTGGGCTGGTTAGCTTTTGACCGCCGTTTCCACTGCATCATTAATTGCTTGCCGCAGCAGGGCAAATTCCTGATCCAGCGGATAGTGATGATTGCCGATGAACAGGCCTGAACCGTCGATGATCGCAGCATTCGGCAGGTTGCCGCTGATGGAGTAGTCGAACCACTTCAGCACTTCGTTCTTGGCAAAATTGCCCGCTACGATCGGGCGCACATCAATTTTGTGGCGGTTAAAGGCGGCAATCAGGTCCTGACGGGTGAGGGGCGCGTTCGGCGCGACCAGCATCGAAAAGCCGAACCAGCTGCTTTCGCCAATCTCCTGTTGGGTGCGCAGGAAGGGGAAGTCCGCCAGCACCGCCTTGAAGCCTTCCGCATTCTTGCGGCGCTCGGCAACGAGATTCGGCAGCTTGCGCAGCTGCGCAAGACCGATGGCGCCGCTCATTTCCAGCGGGCGCAGGTTGTAGCCCGGCAGCACGAAGCGGAAGGATTCGGTAAAGGCGTCATCGCTTTTCGGCGTGGTGATCCGGTTTTCCTTCGGCAGGTTTCGTGTCCAGCCATGGGCGCGCAACGCCAGCAGGATGTGGTACAGCTCCTCGTCATCGGTTACCACCATGCCACCTTCCATGGTGGAAATGTGGTGGCTGAAGAAGGCGCTGAAGGTGCCCATGATGCCATGCGTACCCGCCTGTCGACCCTCGAAGGTGGCACCCATGGACTCACAGTTGTCCTCGATGATGTCGATCTGCCGGTCACCGATGATTTGGCGGATGCGGGCAAAATCATTCGGGTTTCCGAGCAGGTTCACCACCATGATCGCCCGCGTCTGCGGGGTGATGGCCCGCGCCAGTTGGTCGAGGTCATAGTTGAGCGTGTTGATGTCCACGTCCACGAAGCGCAGCTTCAGGCCGTACTGGTAGAGCGGATAATAGGTAGTGCTCCAAGACACGGCCGGCACTATGACTTCCGCCCCCGGCAACAGCGCCGCTTCCTTGCGGTAGCGCAGGGCACCCACCATCACCAGATTGGCGGAGGAGCCGGAATTGACCATTACGCAGTACTTGCTGCCGCACCAGTCCGCAAAGGCCTGCTCGAACTCGGCCACACGCGGACCCATCGAGAACATGCCCGATTCCGTCACGCTGCGGATCGCGGCGTATTCTTCTTCGTCCCAGCTCGAATTAGCCAGCGGATAGGTCATTTGCGTCATCCAGTTTCAGGAAATACTCATAGGTCCGGCGGATGCCTTCGCGCAGGTCCGTGCGCGCAGTCCAGCCAAGTTCAAGCTGACGGGAGACATCCAGCAGCTTGCGCATCATGCCGACAGGCCGGGATGTATCAAACACGAAGCTGCCATCATAGCCGATGACATCGGCAGCAGCTTCATAGTAGTCACGCACGGACAGGTCTGTGCCAACGCCGATGTTCAGGTCACCTGGCAGCGCCTCGATACGGTCCAAAAAGAACAGGATCGCCTGCGCCAGATCGCCCGCAAACATGAACTCGCGCCGGGCCGTACCGTCACCCCAGATATCCACCTCGCGCTGGCCGGTCAGCCGCGCCACATGCAGCTTGCGGATCACCGCCGGCACCAGATGCGAGACCTTCGGGTCGAACTTGTCGTAGCGGCCATACAGGTTGCAGGGGATCAGCGTCTTGTACTGCAGCTCCGGCTCTTCCTTGCGCAGATAGCTGCACAGGCGCGCCGTGACGCATTTGGCCAGCGCATAGCCCTCGTTGGTCGACTCCAACGTGCCGCTCAGCACGTCTTCCTCATGCAAGGCATCCGGGCTGTTGCGCGGATACATGCAGGAACTGCCGAGGTTCAGCACGGTGTTCACCCTGGCCTCGCGGGCGGCCAGAAGCAGGTTCTGCCCCATCGCCAGATTGCGCGTAAGGAATGCGACGGGCTCGCGGATATTGGCCTGAATGCCGCCGACATGACCGGCGCAATGCACGATCACATCCGGCCGGTTTGCCTGAAGCCAAGCCAGAAGCGCCGCCTGATCCAGCAGGTTGACGCTGGCGCTGGACGGCGCCAGCACCTCATGTCCGGTGCCTGCAAGCTCATCCAGCAGGTTGCGGCCAACCATGCCGGATGCGCCGGTGATGAAGATCCGTGCCATGGATCAAACCCCGGCCGGCTGGCTTCCCGCATGGCGGCGGGCCTCTTCCAGATCGCTCGCCACCATTTCCTTCACAAGGTCACGGAACGGCGTCGTGTGCTGCCAGCCCAGCTTGGCCTTTGCCTTGGAAGGATCTCCCAGCAGCAGGTCCACCTCAGTCGGGCGGAAGTAACGCGGGTCGATCTTCACCAGCTCGGCGCCGGTCTTGCCGTCGAGGCCAACCTCGTCCACGCCCTCGCCCTCCCAGACGATGGTGCGGCCCAATTCGCCGAAGGCCAGTTCCACGAATTCACGCACGGAATGGGTTTCGCCCGTCGCCAGAACGTAATCGTCCGACTCGTCCTGCTGCATGATCCGCCACATGCCTTCCACGTAATCGCGGGCATGGCCCCAGTCGCGTTTGGCATCGAGGTTGCCGAGATAGAGGCTCTTCTGCTGACCCAGCTCGATTGCCGCCACGGCGCGGGTGATCTTGCGGGTCACGAAGGTCTCGCCGCGGATCGGGCTTTCGTGGTTGAACAGGATTCCGTTCGAGGCGTGCATGCCGTAAGCCTCGCGGTAGTTCACTGTGATCCAATAGGCATAGAGTTTGGCGACAGCATAAGGGCTACGCGGATAGAAGGGGGTAGTTTCCTTCTGCGGCGTCTCCTGCACTTTACCGTAAAGCTCTGATGTTGAGGCTTGGTAGAAGCGAGTCTTGTCTGCAAGCTTCAGCAAACGGATTGCTTCGAGCATGCGCAACGTACCAATTGCGTCCGCGTTTGCCGTATATTCCGGCGTGTCAAAGCTAACCTGGACGTGGCTTTGCGCTGCAAGATTGTAGATCTCATCCGGCTGTACTTCTTGAATGATCCGGATAAGATTTGTGGAATCTGTCATGTCGCCATAGACAAGTCGGAACTTGGTTTCAGACTCGTGTACGTCTTTGTACAGATGATCGATGCGCCCGGTATTGAAAGACGATGATCGGCGTTTCACACCCCAGACCTCGTAGCCCTTTGAGAGGAGGAGTTCGGCAAGATAGGCGCCATCCTGTCCTGTAACGCCGCTAATCAGTGCTTTCTTAGTCAATTTCGTCAACCTTGGTACTTGTTGTCGCCGCGTGTGTTCTTGCAATCAGCCGATACACGATCATGCGCCCATTCGACAACAGAAACCTCACCGCGTACCGATTTTCACGCTATTCGGAGTTATGCGTGCTTGTTCCGAACTTCAGAAATTTAAATTAACCATACCGGAGCTCTTTGTTCCGGATGTGTTCTATTCATCTTGTCGGCGAGCTATCTCCGGGCTAAGTCTGGGCTGTGCCGGATAAATAAACGATCTCCGGAACTTAAGCGGCCCCCGCTGGTGCTAGGAACACCAAACGAGGGCCTGACCCGCAACCTTAGTGACAAGGACTTGGGCTATGAAGACCCTTAACCGCTTCGCTTCCGTGATGGAAGCACTCCCCCTCATGGATCCTGTTGATCCTCGTTCAGATCGTGGCCTTGCAACTAGGCTTTTTGCCGTTGCTGGCTCCGGCTCACCGTCTGCGTTTCCGCAGGCCTGAACGAACAATTCTGACATTCGCTGGCATTCGTAGTGGTCGAGCGCGCCGGATGGCGTCCTCAGCCGGACCATGAACGTTGCCCTCATGTCGCGCAACAACAGGATACATAACATGACCAACACCGTTTCCGGTGCGGCTTCCGCACCAACCTATCCATGTGCCGTCAATCCGGATGTGCTGCATCCGCTGCTTGATGGCCTGTGCCATCAGGTGCTGACATCGAGCTTCGGCTCGGCCGCTCTGATGGACGCGCTTTCGTCGGGGCTTTCCGACGTTTCCAGCCTGCTGCGCGGTCTGCCGGCGGCCGAAGGCCGCCTGATCGAGCGTGGTATTCAAATGATCGCGGGGCTTAATCCCGAACTTGTCGTGCTGACAGAGAACATTCGCCTGCCAGTCAGCAAGGCGGCTCTCGATGTCGTCGAGCGCAACGATCCTCGCCATTACGCGTCATTAACACTCGATGCCGATAGCGGTGGTCGGCGGGGCTACACGCCCGACATGATCATCGTAAGCCGCGTCACCAAGATCGCACATGTTGTCGACGTCAAGCGCAGCCTCAGCTCCTACGATGCTGTGCGCCTGCAGGAACTGAAGAAGCGGATGCTCGCTGCAGCTCTCACGGTGCCCGACCTGCTTTATCAAGAGCACCACCGGCTCAGTGTTGAAGCGGTTCACGTTGTCATCCTCGACGCCCAAAACGCCAGTCGCGACCCCAGCACCGGTATCTGGCCCGTCAGCGATCTCGATCACCTTCTTGGGGTCGATGGTGCGGGCAAAGCGATTGCCTATCTGCGTCGCTCGTTCCAGACCGCGGTCGAGCAGGTCTGGCGTGAGGCCCTGCAACACTATGCTCAAGCCCGAGACCTGACCGAGGACGAGCGTCGGGCAGGGGCCATGCCTTGGGCTGACACAAAGCGACATGCGCCTGTTGACCGCTGTCTGTCTGGTCGTGACGATCGAATAGTTGGCGTGGCGGGCTCAGGAGCTGGCGAGCGACCTGAGATCCGCATCGGGTTTGCCAGTCTGCCGAGCGTTCGGCCACAGGCGCTGAGCTAGGCCGAGTTATCGGCCGGCCGGCGCCGGCCGTCTCCCCAATTCATCCATCCGTTCATTCTGTCATTGCGACCGCGCATCTCAGATGCTGCGGCAGAGGAAACACGTCATGTCGAAACAACCATCTGCGACCATCATTCCCTTCCCCATCCGTCCCGCCTCTGTGCCCAAATCGGGAACGGAGACGACAGCTCCGACAGCTCATCCTCCCGTGCCCCTGGCTTCGACAGCGCCGAAGAAGGTATCTCGAGCCCGACAGTCCTTCGAGGCGCTGATGGCCCGTCCCGGCAACTCGTCGCCCGAGAATTGCATCCCCTACCGGGCCTTCAAGAAGCGGCAGACCGTGAACCTTCCAGTGGATCCGGCCTTCATTGTGCGCCAGGCCATTCACTGGACACGCAAACGGCCGATCGCGTTGAAGAGCCTTCCCGTCATGATCCGTAAGGATCTGGAAAAGCTCTGCGCAGCAGGCGATCCGACAGGGCTGATGGTCCGCGACTGGCTCGAAGGCAAAGGGCCGAAGCCAACGGTCGAGGAGAAGGCATGATGGAGATCCTCACTGATCGCGTGACGCGATACCTCCTGCGCCGCATTCGGCGTCTTGCTGTTCTCGACCTCTATCAGCATGCAGCTGTCGCAGGTCTGCTTGATGAACTCGCTTATGACGCCGGCAGCAGTGCCGGCCCCACCTTGATCAGCCGCTGGGCTCCGACGGTTGAGCTGACGCATCTGTTGTCGCTTGGGAGTCAAGGCCGGGAGATCCTGTCACGCAGGCTCGGCCATGCCGACCGGCACCGCGATTCCCTTGCAGAAGCTTGGCAGTCTCAGCAGCCGTCCGCCGCACCCGTTCGAGACGCCCTGGTGTCGTCGACGTCGTCATTAGTATCTTCGTCAGCATTCGATACAGAGCTTGAGCGCCGGGCCGCATCCGAGCGTGAGGCACTGGCTGTTCTTCGTGAACAACTGCCACTTCCAAAAGCAGCACCCGTCGCGGTGGCTCTGCTGATTGCCCGGGCTGTCGGATCACACCCTGGCGGATGGGAGGCGCTGCGGGCGATCCTGCGCCGCCCGGACCCGTTCATCGTGATGCGCATCCCAGTCCCGGGCTTCCAGCGACATTGTGGCCGTTCGCTCGAGGACGGGCTGATCACCCCCTCATGTATGAAGCTTGAGGAACTCGTACGTCTCGCCGGGATCTGCGACTACGGCGACCGACGGCCAGGGAAAATGCGCAAGCGGATCAAGACGATTGCGGGCAGCGAAGTTCACAAAGTCTCTGATCGAGCCCTCGGCAGGGCCCTCAGTGACGCGATCAACAGCGAGCCTCCACCGCCCATTCTGCTGGTCGATCAGACGAACCAGGACCTGCCTGAAATCATCATGCATGCTGCTGACCTTGTGCTTGAGGCCGATGGCCTTGATCACACCCTGCTGGCAGAGCTTTTGCAGATCTGCTGCGGCATTGCGCCGAAACATTCACTCGAACTGATGCAGGAGAAGGGTCTGACACTCGATCATCTGCATCTCAATGACCTCGCACTCATCGTCCGTCCAGGGCGATCCAATGCGGAAATCATTTCCGCATTCGAGGCTCTCAGGGAAGAACGCGCATCAGATCTGGAGAGTGGTGATGGCGAAGGCTCCGACGGGTCATCCAACCGCAGAAAGAGTTCGAGCGTTCCGGAATGGCGATCGGGTGCAAAGCCTGAAGAGAAACGCAAGAGCACTGGTTCCGCTCCGGTCGAGGTCATCCGCCCGCAGCCTGCGGACGCCGAGGCCGTTCTGCGGGTCGAGACGCTCAGCGGCTATGGCGAGGCATCTGACTGGGCGGCCGGTCTCAAACTCGATCTGGATCTCTGGCGTCAGGGTTTGCTGGACTGGAGTGAGCTGAGCAGCCGACTGCTTCTCTCCGGTCCACCTGGAACAGGCAAGACCACCTTTGCTAATGCGCTCTGCAACACGTTACAGGTGCCGCTGCTTGCAACCTCTGTCGCTCGATGGCTTGAAGCAAGCTATCTTGGCGAAGTACTGAAATTGATCAATGCCGCCTTCACGGTTGCGACCGAGCATCGGCCAGCGATCCTGTTCATCGACGAGATCGACAATCTCGGATCACGCGCGTCTGGCGATAGCCGAGGCCATAAGGGTCACGATGACTATTGGTCGTCACTGATCAACCGCGTCCTTGAACTGATCGACGGTGCTGCAAAGACCGAAGGCGTGATTATCGTGGCCGCCACCAACCTGCCGGACAAGCTAGATCCAGCACTCCTGCGATCAGGGCGACTGGAGCGGCATGTCCAAATCCCACGGCCGGATATCGAGGCACTCACTGGCATTCTCGCACACCATCTTGGAGCAGATCTCGCGAAAGTCATCGAGACGGCTCCGAAGCCAGACAAGTCCGGCGTCGCTCAAGTGGATGACAAGGCTGAGCCGGAGGCGACCAAATCCAGTGCCCAGCAAAGTCGAGTGAACGCAAAGGCGACAGGTGACGGGAGGATTCCAGCATGAGTGAATATGCAAATGGATTCAGCCACCACTCCACCGATCAGAAACTGCATCTCGCGCCACTGTCCCGGCTGGCGCTGTTGGCCTGTGGCAGAACCGGAGCGGATATCGAACGGCTGGTGCGCGAACTACGACAGAAGACGAGACGTGAACAGCGGCCCATCACCTGGGCCGATATCGAGACGGCGCTGATGGCGTCTCGAATCAGGCTCACTGACGATCATCGCTATCGGCTTGCCGTGCATGAAGTCGGGCATGCCATGGCTTACACGCTTTTAGAGACGGGAACGGTCTACGCCGTCACGGTTGGTGGGAGCCTCAACGGGTCAATTCAAAGCTTCGGCCAAGTCGAGTTTACGCCTTTCCACGACAGGCCACAGAATGACGACTGGCTCATGCGCACCTGTGCGGCTTCTCTGGCAGGCAGGACTGCTGAGCAAGTGGTCTTCGGCGAGACACTCGCTGGATCGGGTGGTGACCCGAACAGCGATCTGGCCCGGGCGACGCGGCTGATGCTGGCGGCCGAAACACAGCTTGGCTTCTCCGATGTTAATCCGCTGATCTACGTCTCGCCCGAACAGGCGCAGCAGCAGTTGCTCTACGACGCCGAGCTTCGAAACCGGGTTGACGCTCGGCTCAAGCGTGCCGAGGCCATGGCGATGGAAATGCTGACGCGGCACAAGACGGCACTGACCGCTATTGCCAGACAGTTGGCAGACATCGGCGTCATGTCGGGAGAAGAGTTCCAGAAAGCGCTGGCTCTGGCTTAAGGAGCGCGGAAGGCAGATCCTGTCACGGCGTGATCTGTGTTCGCGATTCTGATTGGCGTCCCTTCGATTCTAAACGCCAGATCGGCGTTGCCAGACGCCGATTCCGCGATTCCGGGTTGAGAATTTTCGTGTCCAAACTCCGTAAAATCGATTCCTGCTGTCACCGCGTGACACATGCCGGGGAGAGCATGTGTGCCAGCTGTACGCTGACGCAACAGATCTTCGAGGAATTTGAGGGGGCGTGATGGACGTGGCAGCTATCATCGAGAAACTACCTTCAATTTTCAGAAACCTATATCAAGGTCACATACCTCGCAGCCAACTCGACCAAAGTCGCCTGCACATCAAGTCGAATTGAAAAGCGTTACGGGCAACTCAGGTCAAATCATCTCAATTTACGCTGATGCGATTCGGAATGCGGATTAGTCGATTCCTATCTAGGATTCGGCGATTCCTGCGCAAACGACGTTCGACTATAGACAGAACTCACTCAGGTTCTGGTGAAGCCGGTAGCGGTCAAGGTTTCTGTCACGTGCTTCGGCCGATCAGAGACTCACATCGGCGATTTGGACGTGGAAGATGAAGCTTCCAGAAAGCGGATGGCCTGATGCAAGCCTCGGTGAGACAAAGAGGATGTTGGACCTTCTATGCTCGGAGCACCTCCCATTGCTGTTGATTTGATGGACAGATACCCGCCATGCAAAACCGCGTACGTTTCTGTCGGGCGCATATTGCAAGCTTCCAATGCCGACGAGTCTTTTGCTGAACGAGCAAGACATCCTCTCTGGAAAGGCCTTTGACAAGAATGGCAATGAAGTAGTTCGCAGATATCCCACAAAGCTGAAAGAGCCGCCTGGGGTGTGGATGGACTACTGAATAGGATTTCGCCCTCGACCGCTCGCTTTAATGGCAACAACTCATCCTGTTGGCGAGCTGATGCTATAGCTGTCGGCGGGTTCGATGAACGTATGGGCTACGGCTCTGAGGACCATGAGTTCGGCTATCGGCTGGTGAACGCGGGTATCCGTGCTCGGCACATCAGATACTGGGCAGTGTGTCTTCACCTTGACCATACTCATGGTTACGTCGACCCAAAACAGATCGCTGAAAACTCCACTATCGTGCAACAAACGGTGTCCTTGCGGCTCAGAACGACAGAGTTCGGCTTAAATTCTCCAGGGTAACTTGCGGGAGGAGGATCCAGGGATTTTCACTGGATCCTCTTAGTCAACTCAGGCGGGCTCCGTCTGCTTACATGCGTCGGGATGCGATTGGGGTAGATTGCGGTAGAAGCGTGCAGGAAAGATACTATCCAGTCGCTTGGGACCACACCAGTCGCAGTCTTCCTCGTAGTCGGCCTCGTCGTTCAGCCCTTCCGAGATGGCTTCTGAAGATGGGACAAAACGATATTCCGGTAGATCGAGCGCTTTTCGCGCAATCTCGATAAGCCAATTCAGCGTGCGATATTCATCTTCAATATCAACATGTGAGAGAGCCTCATCTTCGGTGCAGTTACTCTCGGCTGCGAGGTCGGGGAGCGAATAGAAGTCGCACGCAACCTTATCGATGATCTTCAAGCTCTTGACGAGCTGTAAGCGGAACTGGCTGGCGATTTGCGACACTTCGCTTCCCTCTTGTGGGCCGCGCGACTCAAAGTCGCTCCATCGCAATTCTGGTATCATCTGACTGTAGACGCATCCGTCAGCATCAACCGTCGCGACACGGATCACGTCGCTATCGCCTGCCTCAATAACCTTCTCGGCGACCAGCTTAAGGGCTTCCGACTTATCCGTAGCGGGAAGCTCCATTACCTCTGTGCTCAGGCGCTGGGCGTAAACTTTATACTTCATTCTTCATCTCCATAATTCAAATCAATAAGTGAAATTACAATATTGATAATCCATACTAGACTATAAATGGATAAATGTCAAACTATATAACTCATATATAATTATCATTAGTTCAGTAATGTAATGATAGAATGGATTTTAAACTGAAATCGAAGATTTATTTCATCACACAGAGTATTGAACGTGGAGCACTGCATGCAGGGGCGTTTCGCTTAGAACAGTCTGACCTCAAGAACGCTTTCCGGAGTGCCAACATTGCAGGAAACGTATGCGCTCGTCGGCCGGCGAAACATCACGCCGTTTGTCTCTTGCATCAGCGCCGACAACACTCATGGCTCAACCAAGCAGGAGAAGACTATGAGAAAATCGAGAAAACAGAAGCTGGAAAATCAGGCCAGGAGACAGAGCAATTTGCGCAAACTATCCCGGGAAAAGCGACGCCCAAATCGTGATGACTTGGCACGCGTGCTGCTGTGGCAGATGATCACTGCGGCCAAGGGGCGTCTGCGTCCCGAGAAAGCACTCAGCAAGGTGTGCGACTCTTTGCTGACGGAATTGGTGCAGCAGGGATTCAGCGAACACGAAACCGAGCAGGTCTTCTGGGAGCTTGCCAAAAAATATGATCCTGCGCTTTCACCCTTCAGGCCAAAACGCCATCTCGGTGTATGATCTAGCTACCAAGAGTCGACAGCACTTTGTGCTGTCGACCGGCCCATTGGTCGCGCAAGTCTGTCCGCGTAAACGGCGTACCCATTCAATCGCATCTATTCCCCCCGTTACTCCGTGTAACGGCGTTTATCCAAGAATCGATTTTCGAGGGCCGGTGTCCTGATCAGCGTCTATCTCGGGAGGGACAGATTAACGATGGAAAGCTTGAGCCAAGCGCGCTCTAGCGCCAATCCTGAAATCTGAGCCAGACTCTTCTGCATCCATCGATGCAGAAGAGTATTTAACGGTCCAGGATTGCGAACTCTCAGCGATGCACCCTGCCGGCACCCGAAACGCAACCCCCAACAAGAAAACCGGAACACACAGTGAAGCTTGGCTAAGCGTCCATGCCCAATATGCGGACCTGAAACCAGTCTTAGGATTTTTTCTTTACCGAACACTTGCGCACCGTTTCCGCCTTTTCGACGACGGGCTGTCGATGCCCTTTCATGCGTCGGTTCAGAGCAAGCCTGTCAAAATCGAGGTCCTTGAAGACAGTGTAATCGACGCGCTCGTTAAGTGGCGCAAATGCAATTTCGAACGCATGGTCTTCAGTGATGACACGTGAACCGTAATTCGAGTGCTCGTCGTCGCCCAATGCATGCCCTACTTGCATTTTGCGTGCGCGATCGTCGATTTTTTTGGACCGCATATCATCAATCTTCCCGCTCCGGAGCGAATGGAAGACTTCGCGCCTGCCCTTTTCGATTCCAGCCTTTTCAAACAAGCGTTGCATATAAGTGGATGCTCTACCGGCGGGATCCGTCAAACGCATGAGATCCGGAAATAGGAATTGATCACCCCTACGCTTGGCCCAGTCGATGAAGCCAATTTCCCGTAGGAAATCGTGAAGCACGAAGTAGTTAAGGCTGTCTCCAGTCTTATACGGCACTCGCTTCCAGACGCCATCGACTTCGACGATACCGTCGGTTTCAGCGATCCACACATTTTCAAACTTTTCGCGGATGTCGCTACCCTTCAAATATGTGAGCAACCCGATACGACGACCGGTCAGATGTCCAAGCAATGGCAACAGCGTGTTATCGATGTAACCAGTTTTTACGCCTTCAAGGAAAATGCCATTGAGCTGCATGGAACTCAAAGGCACGGTTGGCTTGGATTTGCGGTGGCCCTTCGAGTAGCGCAACGACACCCGAGAAAACGGATCGGGGTAGCCCCATTTGGTCATCCCTGACCGAAGAGCAGCCTTCACAACGGCCAAATAACCTTCGCGCAAAGTTTTATCCGCAAGCGGCTTCAAATTAGTTCTCTTGGAGCGTTCAAGGGTGTCGAATGGGCTTTCGTTTTCGAGCCGTTCTTTTGGATCCCCCGGCCAATGCGCCATAAGATTGACGAACGCCTGGAGATCCACGCCGCTGTATCGGTCAGCCGGGTGGTCCCCGATGAGATCGAGAAAAACTTGAATTCGCATTTTCGCGGTTGTGATATTCCGACCTTCATATCCGCCCTGTTCATCGATCCGGCTCTGGATATACTGATGCGCAACTACGCTGAATTCGGGTACATCCGAGGGTGCGCGGTGAACAAACCTTCTGTCCAGTTTGTCGAGAGAGATCGGCATCCCATGTTCATCAAGGGGAATTTTCTCGGTCCGGGAAACACTGTGAGTAGCCAGCTGAGCTGAAGGCAAGTCAGCTTGTCCCGTCAAAGACGTCGTGTTTGACAAGGCGGCCGATTTTGTTTCGGGGGTTAAGTTCGGCTCTTGTGTAGACACCTCGATGCCACCCGCGACGGAAGCCACAGGCTCAACTTCGACTGGCTTAACGATCTGCGAAGTTTGTTTACCCTCCTCCAGCACTGGAGCTGGTTCCATCTGCGCGGGCGCAAACGGGGCATCCGGAGTTGGCGTTGACGAAGCATCTTCAACATTGAATTTTGCGGCAGCAGCCCGACGCAATGCCTCTTCGTTTTCCACGACGATCGGCGAATAGGGCTCGCCACGCTCCCTTGCGCCGAGTTGCTGGCTGATTTGAACCAGATCCCGGATCCCGGCGAACTTGCTCTGATCCTCAAGAGTGATGGGGGCAACAGGCTGGCGAAAGAAGAATGAGAGAACCTCAAGCTCCCCCTTGACCTGGCCGAGCCAGGTCGCAAGTTCGAGTTCGCTCGGGGGCGGCGGATCATTTTCCTTATCTTCATTGCTCAACGCCATTGCCCTCCGCTCTTCGAACATCAAACGAGCTCTTGCCGCGAGAAGATCAGCAACAATGCGCGCCCGACGATGCAGGCATGGCCCGATGCTGATCCGGATCGGGCTCGGCTTCACATCGCCTGCAAGGTCTCGGGGCACCCTAATCTGAAAAATGTAAACGGAGCCTGAGCGCGTCAGATAAGGACCCGGGCTACCCTGCCGATAGGCATCGGGATGGCCGCTGGTTGAGGTTGAGAGATCGTCGTGATTCGTTACCGGACGCGATACCGTAACGTGTACATCTTGCGCTACTCGCATTGCCATTACCTCCGTAACGGTTCGTGAAGAACCGGGGAATTGCCTTTAAATTCAAGGCGCTGTAAAAGCTGGTAGCGAGTGTCTATACAACTTGGCGGAGAGGGTGGGATTCGAACCCACGATACCCTTGCGAGTATGCCGCATTTCGAGTGCGGTGCTTTCGACCACTCAGCCACCTCTCCGGTCACATTGGTCGGCGCTCGATGGCGCGGGCTGTCTCATAGCGGCAACTCACCCCCCATGCAAGAGCGAATGTGACGGTTTTTCCGGCTTTTGTCTTGACACCCCGCAGGGCCTCACGTATGCGACGCTCGACTAAAAGCGTGCGTGACGTGCGCCTTTCGTTCTTCGCGATCTGCGAAGTGAACCGGCGGGATCAACATCCTGCTCCTCCGACTGGCAAAAAGACGGCCCCTCGCAAGGGGAGAGCCGGAACGAACATGAAAGGATAAAAAATGTTCGCAGTCATCAAGACCGGCGGTAAGCAGTACCGCGTTAACGCCAACGACGTGCTGACCATCGAAAAGCTGGAAGCCGAAGCTGGCGCAACCATCGAATTCACCGAGATCCTCGTCGTCGGCGAAGGCGAAACCGCAACCATCGGCGCGCCCTTCGTGGCCGGCGCCAAGGTTACGGCCGAAGTGGTCGAACAGACCCGCGGAAAGAAGGTCATCGCCTTCAAGAAGCGTCGTCGTCAGAACTCCAAGCGTTCGCGCGGCCATCGTCAGCACCACACCGTGGTGCGCATCACCGACATCGTCGCAGCCTGAAACGCTGATAACTAGGTTTAAAGGAGCAATCCAATGGCACACAAAAAAGCTGGCGGTTCCTCGCGCAACGGTCGCGATTCCAATTCCAAGCGCCTCGGCGTGAAGAAGTTCGGTGGCGAAGTCGTCATTCCGGGCAACATCATCGTGCGTCAGCGCGGCACCCAGTGGCATCCGGACGCAAACGTCGGCATGGGCAAGGATCATACCCTCTTTGCACTCACGGCTGGCAATGTGAACTACCGTACCAAGGCGAACGGCAAGGTATACGTGTCCGTAATGCCGAAAGCCGAAGCAGCAGAATAAAGCCGGTAGCGTTTAACAGCCGGCGTCTCATCGACCCGGCTGACCGCACCAGGTTCAGTCTAGAAAAAAGGGGAGATGGGGCGCCATCTCCCCTTTTTTCTTGTCCAACGAAGGAGACTGAACCATGCAAAGTCTGATGTTGAGGGATGACCAATCACGGTCACCCGAAGAGCAGCCAAGGCCCGATCGGCCGAGGAGCGATTGCCCTGTCTTATTGTCGCAAAGGCTCGTCCTGCGCGCACCCCACATCGAAGACATCGACGCCCTTGCCCATCTCGCCAACAACGCCGCCATCGCCACCATGGTGGCGCGCATGCCGCATCCCTACACGGCAAAAGACGCGGCCGACTTCGTGCGACGCACGAATATCGGCGAGATCGGCAAGTGCGTCTATGCCATCACCAAAGCGGACAACGGCGAGTTCCTCGGTTGCTGCGCGCTGGAACCCAATCCGGCCGACGATACCATCCTGGAAATGGGTTACTGGCTGGGGGAACCCTACTGGAACAAGGGTTACGCCACGGAAGCGGCCCATGCACTGATCGACATGGCCTTCCGCACCCGTGAATGGGTGAGCCGCATCGATGCGCGCTGCCGGGTGACGAACATTGCCTCGCGCCGCGTCATCCAGAAGTGCGGCTTCCAGTTCCAGGGAACAGGCATGGTCGGCAACCTCGCCATGGGCGGAACAGTCCCGGTCGAATGGTACCGGCTTGACCGCAAGACCTGGCTGTCCCTGAAGAGCTGGGGGGAAATGCGATGAGCGCGCTTGTTGCAGAAAGACCGGTGCTCGAAACGTCCATGCCCGGACCCTGCCCGGTCATCGAAACGGATCGCCTGGTGCTTCGTCCGCATCGCATGCAGGACGCGGAAGCGATTGCGAATTCGCTGAGTGATTTCGCAATCGCCCGCATGCTGACGCGCGTGCCGGTTCCCTACGATCGCGAGGACGGACGCGACTGGTTGAACATGGTGACGTCAGGCCTGAAGCCAGACTGGCACTTCGCGATCACGCTCGATGGCGTCCATGTGGGCGTGGTCTCCCTGGAGCTCCGCCATGGCCTTTGGCACATCGGCTACTGGTTGAATCGCTTCTACTGGGGACGCGGCCTGATGTCCGAGGCCGTCGAGGCTGCCCTTGACCGCTTCTTCCGGCGCATGGGCAGTGCCGAAATCTTCGGCGGCGCCTTTGCCGACAACCCGGCATCGCTCCGATTGCTGGAAGCCCGCGGCTTCCGCACGGTCGGCGTGAGTGACGTGTTCTCCAAGGCGCGCAACGCCATGGCGCCGCTGGTCGAATTCCGCCTCGCCCAGCCAGACTTCGCCGCCCGCAGGAGACTTATATAGCCAACAATGCTCCGGGCGCCAGTCGCCCGGAGTTCAACCTTCCGCCAGTTCGACCCAGACCGGGAAATGGTCAGATCCGACGGCGGACCGATCCACATGGCAGCCCGTCAGCCGATCGACGAGCCCGCCGCTGACGAAGCAGTAATCGAGATGCATGCGCCGCGATCCGTCCTCGCTGATCCAGCTATAGCCATCCGCAGGCCGCGATTTGAGTTGAGCTTCGACATCGACAGGATAGCCCGCTCTCGGCGCACGTCCATAATAGGCGTCGTTTCGCCCGACCATGGCGATGTATTCAGGGCTTTCCGGCTCCATGTTGAAGTCACCCATGACAAGAAAATCCTCCGGCAACGGCGGATCAGTGACGGCGAATTCGATGGCGCCAGTGAGCGCCCCGCCCTCAGACAGGTAGCCACAGACACGTTCCTTGAGATAGGCGATCTGCGCCAGCCGCTCGTCCGGGGAAACATGATCCAAATGGACGGAATAGACCCGCAGCGCCCTATCAGGTGCCTCGATGACGGCCTCCAGCGCCCCCCGCTGCAGATTGAGCTTGTCGAAGGTCCGGTTGCGCGGCAGGAGCAGGTTGCGGCTGGCCCGGATCGGAAAGCGCGACAGCACCATGTTGCCGAACTGGAAACGCCGCTCACGGAGGCGACCGTCGGTTATCGCGTGATCGACCAGCACGTCGCAAGCCGGACCGAAGGATGTAAAGTAGTCTGGAAACAATGCGGAAAAGGTCTCTACCAGATCGGCGTAACCGTTCCGGCTATAGCCACGGGTCACCTCCTGCAGCGCAATCACGTCCGCATCGCGGATGCTGTCGGCGATCCGATCAGGGTCAAAACGCCCATCCTGGCCGAAACCATACTGGATGTTGTAGCTGACGAACTTCACGATACTCTTTGACCTCCGCGCCAAGCGGCTATATCGATGGCCGCAACTCTCCGCGCAGAACCTGACAGAAGAATTGACGGCAGCAAGATGAAATTTCTCGACGAGGCTAAGGTATATATTCGCTCGGGCGACGGCGGCGGCGGTGCTGTCTCATTTCGGCGCGAAAAGTTCATCGAATTCGGCGGACCTGACGGCGGCGACGGCGGCAGGGGCGGTGACGTCTGGGTCGAGGCCGTCAACGGCCTGAACACCCTCATCGACTTTCGCTTCCAGCAGCATTTCAAGGCGAAGACCGGCACCCACGGCATGGGCCGCAACCGCACGGGCGCAAACGGCGAAGACGTGACACTCAAGGTGCCTGTCGGCACCCAGATCTTCGAGGAAGACAACGAGACCCTGATCGTCGACATGACGGTCGAGGGCCAGCGTTTCCGCATCGCCAAGGGCGGCAATGGCGGCTTCGGCAACGCCCATTTCAAGACCGCGACCAACCAGGCGCCGGACTGGGCCAATCCGGGCCTCGAAGGTGAAGAAAAGACCGTCTGGCTGCGGCTGAAGCTGATCGCCGATGCCGGTCTCGTCGGCCTGCCCAATGCCGGCAAGTCCACATTCCTGGCATCCGTCACCCGTGCTCGGCCGAAGATCGCCAACTATCCCTTCACAACGCTGCACCCCAACCTCGGCGTTGCAACCGTCGATGAGCGGGAGTTCATCTTGGCCGACATTCCGGGCCTGATCGAAGGCGCCCATGAAGGTGTCGGCATCGGCGACCGTTTCCTCGGCCATGTCGAGCGCACCCGTGTCCTCCTGCATCTCGTTTCCGCCCAGGAAGAAGAGGTCGGCAAGGCTTATAAGACGGTGCGCTACGAGCTTGATGCCTATGGCGGAGGCCTGGATGACAAGCCGGAAATCGTTGCCCTCTCGCAGATCGACGTCTTCGACGAAGCGGAACTGAAGAAGAAAGCGGCGGAACTGAAGAAGGCCTGCGGCCAGACACCGCTCCTGCTCTCCGCCATAACCGGCAAGGGCATGACCGATGCGCTGCGTGCCCTGCGCGATATCATCGTCGCTGCCCAGGGTAACCAGCCCCTGCCCGAAAAGCGCGAGAAGAACCGCCGCAAGCGGGATGACGACGGAAATCTGGAAACCGGTTTCGACGGAGAAGGCGACGATTGATGTCCACCCGGCTCCGCTCGCTCTCCCGCGTCAAGCGGGTCGTCATCAAGATCGGATCCGCCCTTCTGGTCGATCGCGGCTCCGGAATTCGCAAGCAATGGCTCGATGCAATCTGTGACGATATCGCAGCTCTGAAAGCCCGTGGGACCGACGTTCTCGTCGTCTCCTCGGGCGCGATTGCGCTCGGCCGCACCGTGCTCGACATGCCCTCCGGTGCCCTCAAGCTTGAGGAGAGCCAGGCCTGTGCTGCCGTCGGCCAGATCGCGCTTGCCCGCCACTGGTCGGAAAGCCTGTCTCGCCACCAGATCGTCGCTGGTCAGATCCTGCTGACGCTCGGCGACACCGAGGAACGCCGGCGTTACCTGAACGCCCGCGCCACCCTCAGCCAGCTCTTGAAGATCGGCGCCATACCGATCATCAACGAGAACGACACGGTCGCCACCACCGAAATCCGCTACGGCGATAACGACCGCCTTGCCGCTCGCGTAGCCACCATGGCCGGCGCCGACCTGCTTGTGCTGCTCTCCGATATCGACGGCCTCTATACCGCCCCGCCGCACCTCGATCCTGAGGCGCAGTTTCTCGACACGATCGAGGAAATCACACCCGCCATCGAAGCCATGGCCGGAGGGGCTGCATCCGAGCTCTCCCGTGGAGGCATGCGCACCAAGATCGATGCCGGCAAGATCGCAACCAGCGCTGGCTGCGCCATGATCATCGCTTCCGGCAAGACGATGAACCCGCTGTCATCGATCGAGAATGGAGCCCGCCATTCCTGGTTTGCGGCATCCAAGTCGCCCGTTACGGCACGCAAGACCTGGATCGCAGGTCAACTCCAGCCGGCGGGCACGCTTCAGGTCGACAACGGCGCCGAAGGCGCGCTGCGCTCGGGCAAGAGCCTGCTCCCGGCCGGTGTCCGCTCCGTCTCCGGCGCCTTCCATCGCGGCGATACGGTTTCGATCGTCACGATCGAGGGTCGCGAGATCGCCCGCGGTCTGGCGGGTTACGACGCCGATGAGGCGCGCCGCATCTGCGGCCGCAAATCCAACGAGATCGAGAATATCCTTGGTTATGCCGGTCGCGCTGCGATGATCCATCGCGACGACCTCGTCATGACCGAACTCGGCCAGCGCGAAGCCGCAGCCGGTGACCGGAAGGATGCCGCCCATGCATGATACCGTGTCGAACCAGAACTCCGTCGAAGGCCTGATGCTCGACATCGGCCGCCGCGCCCGCGCGGCAGCAAGACCACTGGCGATCGCATCGACCGAAGCGAAGAACCGGGCACTTCTCGCAATGGCCGACGCCTTGATGACGGCCGAGTCCGACATCCTCGCGGCCAATACGATCGACCTCAAGAATGCGGCAGAATCGGGCCTTGCCGCATCCTTCATCGACCGGCTCACCTTGAATTCTGATCGTATCGCCGCGATCGCCCGGTCGATGCGCGAGATCGCCGAACTGCCCGACCCCGTCGGCACTGTCATCACCGAATGGGACCGTCCGAACGGTCTGCATATTGAGCGCGTGCGCACGCCGCTTGGCGTCATCGGCGTGATTTACGAAAGCCGCCCCAACGTGACGGCCGATGCCGGAGCCCTTTGCCTGAAGGCAGGCAATGCCGTGATCCTGCGCGGCGGCTCGGATTCGGCCAATTCATCGCGCGCTATCCATGCCTGCCTGGTCAAGGGACTTCTCTCCGCCGGCCTGCCCGCTGACGCCATTCAGCTTGTGCCGACCACGGATCGTGCCGCCGTCGGCGCGCTGTTATCCGGCCTCGAAGGATCGATCGACGTGATTGTGCCGCGCGGGGGAAAAAGCCTCGTCGCGCGCGTACAGCAGGAAGCACGCGTCCCGGTCTTTGCCCATCTCGAAGGTCTCTGCCACGTCTATGTCGACGGCTCCGCCGATCTGGAGATGGCGAAGAAGATCGTCGTCAACGCCAAGATGCGCCGCACCGGCATCTGCGGTTCGGCTGAAACCCTGCTGATCGACAGCGCCGCAATCGGTACCCATCTGCAGCCCCTGATCGAGGCGCTGACCGAAGCGGGCTGCGAAGTCCGCGCCTCCGCGACAGTGCTCCGGGTCATGCCAGGCCTCAAGCCGGCAACGGAGGAGGACTGGCGCACGGAATATCTCGACGCGATCATTTCCGTTGCCATTGTCGACGGCATTGGTGGTGCGATCGATCATATCGCTCGCTATTCGTCGAACCACACCGAAGCCGTGATTGCAGAAGACCCCGCCGTCGTCGAACGCTTCTTCAACGAGATCGATTCCGCCATCCTGCTGCACAACGCATCAACCCAGTTCGCTGATGGCGGCGAATTCGGCATGGGCGCCGAGATCGGCATCGCGACCGGAAAGATGCATGCGCGCGGGCCCGTGGGCGTCGAGCAGCTGACATCCTTCAAGTACCGCGTCCGCGGCACCGGCCAGGTCCGTCCCTGACGTGGCGGAAACGGCGCTCGCCCATCGCCATCTCGTGATGCCGCATGTCGAGCGCGGCATGGTGATCGGCCTCTTCGGCGGTTCCTTCAACCCGCCGCATCCGGGACACCTGCTGGTCGCAGAGATCGCTTTGCGTCGCCTTGGTCTTGACCAGCTCTGGTGGCTTGTGACACCGGGCAACCCGTTGAAGAGCCGAACGGAGCTGATGCCTCTCGCAGAGCGCCTGAAGGCGTGCGAGCAGTTGGCCACGGATCCGCGCATCAAGGTCACCGCCTTCGAGAAATCGCTCGGTACGAGTTACACCGCACGCACGCTCGAGTTCATCCGCACTCGCAATCCACATGCCCATTTCATCTGGATCATGGGGGCCGACAATCTCGCCGGTTTCCATCGCTGGCAGCGCTGGCAGAAGATCGCCACCACCTTCCCGATCGCCGTGATCGACCGACCCGGCTCGACGCTCGCCTATCTCTCCTCGAAGATGGCCCGCACCTTCGACTATGCGCGTGTCGATGAGGAGGATGCTGGCGTGCTGTGGCAGAAGCGGGCGCCGGCCTGGACCTTCATTCATGGGCCACGTTCGACGCTGAGCTCGTCGGCGATCCGAGCGGCCGCCGGCACCGTGCGACAATGACGACGCAAAGCCCCCGCATCTGCGACCATGCCTTGAAAGTTTAATGGATCGATGCCACCTTTTGTCTGCGATCGAAGTTATGAGAATCGCAGACGTGCTGTTCTGTTTTGCCAAGGAAAGGACGAACTCTGACAACAGTACACACCAAGGGACGCGCCTCCCGCGCTATCCCGAAGAGCATGGAACGTGGCGCCGATGCTGCAGCCCGTGCGCTTGAGCTGGTCCTCGCAAGCCTCGAGGACTCGAAAGCAGAAGACATCGTCTCTATCGACATTGCCGGAAAATCGGCGCTGGGCGACTACATGGTGGTCGTATCCGGACGCTCGAACCGTCATGTCTCGGCGATCAGCGAACACCTCATTTCCGACCTGAAGGACGAAGGCCTGGGTTCCGCCCGCGTCGAAGGCCTTGAGAATGGAGATTGGGTCCTGATCGACACGGGAGACATCATCGTGCATGTGTTCCGACCCGAAATTCGTGAGGTCTACAACCTGGAAAGGATGTGGGCCACGCCGGATATCGGGGATCGCCTGCACTGAAAACGGCCGGCCGTCTTCAAGGACGGTCCCGAAGCCGGATTGACACGGCGGGTCACTTCCTGCCGATAGAGATGGTTTTGTGACCTGAAACTGGGACTGCCCGCATGAAAATTGGCATCTATGCCGTGGGCCGGCTGAAAGCCGGTCCGGAGAAGGAACTCGCGTCCCGCTATCTGGACCGTTTCGCCAAGGCCGGACCGCAATGCGGCCTGGAATTCACGCGCTCCGTGGAGCTGAATGAAAGCCGCGCCGGCAATGCCGACACGAGAAAGCGCGAGGAAGCCCAGGAGCTTTCCCGCCAGATCCCTGACGGCGCGCTGATCGTCGTCCTCGACGAGCGCGGCAAGGCCTTTGACAGCGCCGAATTTGCGAAATTCGTCGGCGACGCTGCCGACAACGGCCAGCGCGACATGGCCTTCGTCATCGGCGGCGCCGATGGCATCGACCCGGACCTGCGTGATCGTGCACGCCTCGTCCTCAATCTTGGCAAACTGACCTGGCCACATCAGCTGGTCCGCATCCTGATTGCCGAGCAGCTTTACCGGGCCGTTACCATCCTGACGGGACATCCCTATCACCGCGTTTGAGGCGCCGATCACGATCGGCGCGGCATACCTTTGCCTTGTTCGCAAATCAGCGTATTTTCCCGCCGAACCGGATGAAGCCTTTGCCCACTGCAGCCAATGACAATGCACGTCTGATCGACGGCAGCCGCCGCAAGGTTGGCTTGGCGGCGGCCTTTGTTCTGGCGGCACTCCTGGCGTCGGCATCCCCGCTTCCGACCCATGCGCAACAGAACACGCCTGCGGATGCTGATACCACCACTGGCGCGCTGCCGCCGGCGCCGGCAGCAACGGGTGACCGTATCATACCGGATCCGGCGCCTGATCCAGCCCTCGAACTGCGTTCCAAACGCGATCAGGTGAGCTCGGAGTTGCAGGAAATCGCCGCCAGCATGAAGCTGTCGGAAGAAAAGGCGACCGAACTTGAGAACAGCATCGCAGAGCTGGAAAAGACCTCGGAGAGCCTGAAGACGGCGCTGATCGAATCGGCCAAACGCCGCAAGGACATCGAAAATCAGATCAACCAGGGCGAGAAGCGGCTCGCTGATATCGGCCTTCGTGAGGATGAGATCCGTGGCTCCTTCCGGGAGCGTCGGGCGACGCTGGCGGAGGTCCTGGCCGCTCTCCAGCGGATGGGCCGCAATCCGCCGCCGGCCCTGCTGGTCAGCCCCGAGGACGCACTCGGCTCCGTCCGCACAGCGATCCTTCTGGGTGCGGTCGTCCCCGGCATTCGCCACGAGACGGACAAGCTGGCCGCCGATCTCGAAGAGTTGATCGCGCTCAGGAATGCGGGGAAGCAGGAGATGGACAGCCTCGTCGCGGCCATCGCCAACCGCCAGGAAGAAGAGCGGCGGATGGATCTTCTCGTCGTCGAAAACGATCGGCTCGCCCGCACGAATTCGCTGCAGCTGCAGGCAGAACGCAAGCAATCGGAGGCACTTGCCGAACGTGCCTCGACGATGGAGGCCCTGATCCGGTCACTCGAAAGCGAGATAACTTCGGTGCGCCAGGCGGCAGAACTTGCACGCGCCGAAGAGGCAAGGCGCAGCCAGATGAGCGAGGAGCAGAGAGCCCGCGCGCTGGAGCTCGCTCAGTCTGGACTGCCCGATAAAAACCGCATTGCGCCAGCATATCCGTTCTCTGAGCTGAAGCAGAAACTGGACTTGCCGGTTGCCGGCGAAACCCTGCGACAGTTCGGCGATCCGGACGGGACAGGCCACCAGGCGCAGGGCATCGTCATTGCCTCACAGCCCGGGTCGCTGGTGACCGCACCGGCCGATGCATGGGTAGTGTTTGCTGGAAATTTCCGAAGCTACGGCCAGATGATCATTCTGAATACGGGCGACGGCTATCATATGGTGCTGTCTGGCATGGACCGGATCAGCACGAGCCAAGGCAAGTTCGTCCTCTCTGGGGAGCCTCTGGCGACCATGGGTGAGAAAAGAGTAGCAAGCGCGACAGTATTGGCGCTGGAAACCGATCGGCCGACGCTTTACATTGAACTTCGGAAAGACGGTAAACCGGTTGATTCCCGTCCCTGGTGGGTCGGAGGCGATTCTGGAAAGGCACAGAATGATACGTAGGGTCTCTCTTCTCCTCGTCGGCGCATTGATGGGCGCAACCGCGATGAGCGTCATTTATTCGGCGGGTGTTCCGGCGCAGGCTGCGGGCAATTCCACCTATCGTGAACTGTCGATCTTCGGCGATGTCTTTGAGCGCATTCGCGCCCAATACGTGACACCGCCGGACGAGAACAAGCTGGTTGAAAGTGCCATCAACGGCATGCTGACCTCGCTGGATCCGCACTCCGTCTACATGAACGCCAAGGATGCGGCCGACATGCAGACCCAGACGCGCGGTGAATTCGGCGGCATCGGCATCGAAGTCACGATGGAGGAAGAACTCGTCAAGGTCATCACGCCGATCGACGACACGCCCGGCTCCAAGGCCGGCATTCTCGCTGGCGACTTCATCTCCGAAATCAACGGCGAAAGCGTGCGCGGCCTGAAGCTCGAGGAAGCTGTCGAAAAGATGCGTGGGGCGGTCAACACCCCGATCAAGCTGACCATCCTGCGCGAGGGTGCCGACAAGCCGTTGGACATCACCGTGACCCGCGAGATCATTGCGATCCGCGCCGTCAAGTCGCGCGTCGAGGGCGATGTCGGTTATCTGCGCGTCATCTCGTTTACCGAGAAGACCTATGACGATCTGGAAGCGGCGATCGAGAAGATCAAGAAGGAAGTCCCGGAAGACAAGTTGAAGGGCTATGTCCTTGACCTGCGTCTCAACCCGGGCGGCCTGCTCGATCAGGCAATCTACGTCTCCGACGCCTTCCTGGAGCGTGGCGAGGTGGTTTCGACCCGTTCGCGCGATCCGCAGGATACCCGCCGCTTCAACGCCACCGCAGGCGATCTGACCGACGGCAAGCCGGTGGTTGTACTGATCAATGGCGGTTCGGCATCGGCATCGGAAATCGTGGCCGGCGCGCTGCAGGATCTGAAGCGTGCGACCGTGCTCGGCACCCGCTCCTTCGGCAAGGGTTCCGTGCAGACCATCATCCCGATGGGCGACAAGGGCGCACTGCGCCTGACAACGGCACTCTATTACACACCCTCCGGCAGTTCGATCCAGGGAACCGGCATCGAGCCCGACATCAAGGTCGAGCAGCCGCTTCCGGAAGAGCTCCAGGGCAAGGTGCGGACCGAAGGCGAATCCTCTCTTCCAGGCCACATCAAGGGCCAGAACGAGAACGAGGAAGGCTCCGGCTCGGTTGCCTACGTGCCGCCGGAAGCCAAGGACGACGTCCAGCTCAACCATGCACTCGATCTGCTGCGTGGCGTGAAGACCGATCCGGCCTTCCCCGCCGATCCGCAGAAGGCCGCTCTGCAGTAAGCATCTGATCTGACCGCCCGCGTATCACAGATGCGCGGGCGGTCTTTCTGTATCCGGACTGCCGACATCACTGGAAGTATCGCATGGATCTTCATGCACCGCTCGGTCAGGAGCGCAAGGACAAGAAGCCGGGCAAAGGCAGCTCTGCTTTGTCCAGCCTTGCGGCTGTTCTTGCCGTCGTCTCCCTTGCAGGCTTTTCCGCATGGACGGCCCTGTCCCCGGCAAACCTGCGCATGGTCCCGCCGATCAATCTCGCCCCTGCACCACCGGAAACGGCCCAGGCACCAGACACCCCGGCAAGCAGTGAACCGCAGAATGAGGCAGCCGGCATCGTCAGGAGCGGTCCGAACGACGGAGCCGTGCTCCGCCGCACCACCACCGCAGACGGCAATGTCGTCACGACCTTCAGCCCGACGGGTCGACAGGGGCCGGTAATCATCGGCAGCGCATCGACCCAGGATCCGCGACTGGCCGGCCAGCCCAATGAAGACCTGATCGAACTCACCGATGCGGGCGAACTTCCTGTCGTGTCTACTTCCGGCCTCCGCCCCGTCGATTTCTATGCAAGACCCTGGTCCGGCGCACGCGGCACACGGATCGCGATCGTCATTGGCGGCATCGGTCTCAGCCAGACCGGCAGCCAGAAGGCGATCCGCGAACTGCCCGAGGACATCACCCTCGCTTTCGCCGCAACGGGCAACAGCCTGCAGCGCTGGATGCAGGAGGCGCGCCGCAAGGGACACGAGATCGTTCTTCAGGTGCCGATGGAGCCCTTCGATTATCCGGCCAACGATCCGGGGCGCGGCGCGTTGCTGGCCGAGAAGACGGCAGCGACCAATATCGCCAACCTGCACCAGGCCATGGCGCAGATCACCAACTACACCGGCATCATGAACTATATGGGCGCCCGCTTCCTCGCCGACGACAAGGCCATGGACCCTGTCATGCGCGATATCGGCAAGCGCGGGCTGATGTTCCTCGACGACGGCTCCACCGCGCGCTCGCTGTCGGGTGATTTCGCCAAGGCGATCGGCTTCCCGCATGCCTATGCGGACGTGATGATCGACGCGCAGGTGGATCGCCAGGCGATCCTGGCGAAGCTCGACGAACTGGAGCGTATTGCGCGGCGCAACGGCCAGGCGATCGGCGTCGGTGCGGCTTTTGACGAGACCATTGCAGCGGTCGCCGAATGGCGTAATGAAGCAGTCGCCCGCGGCATCGAATTCGTCGGCGTTTCGGTGCTCGCCAACGACAACAGCCCCTGAGGATATCATGACCGAGCCCCAATCGACCAAGCCCCAGGTGAAGGCTGAAGATCTGCCCTATCGCCCCTGTGTCGGGATCATGGTGTTGAACCGCGAGGGTCTCGTCTGGGCGGGACGCCGCCTTTCCGAAGGCAATTCGGAATATGACGGTTCGCCCCAGCTCTGGCAGATGCCGCAGGGTGGGATCGATCCGGGCGAAGATCCGCTACCGGCCGCCATGCGCGAGCTTTATGAGGAGACCGGCATGAAATCCGTCTCCCTGCTCGCCGAAGCCGGCCGTTGGATCAATTACGACCTGCCGGCGCATTTGATCGGGATTGGCCTGCGCGGCAAGTTCCGCGGCCAGACCCAGCGCTGGTTCGCCTTCCGCTTCGAAGGAGACGAAAGCGAGATCGCCATCAACCCACCGCCCGGTGGGCACGAAGCGGAATTCGACGCCTGGGACTGGAAACCGATGCAGGACCTGCCTGGTCTCATCGTGCCCTTCAAGCGCCGGGTTTACGAAGAGGTCGTCGCCGAGTTCGCCCATCTGGCGGGGTGAAACACGACCCGGTCGGCTCAGGCGCCGGTTGCGATCTCAAACCCTTCATCCGCCCAGCCGGCCATGCCGCCGATCATCACCTTGACCCGACACCCGAGCCGCGCAAGCCGAAGCGCTGCGCGGTCGGTACCGTTGCAATGCGGTCCGGCGCAATAGACGACGAACAGCGTATCTTCGGGCCATTCCGCCATCTTCCGCTCGGTCATCTTGCCATGCGGCAGGTTGATCGCGCCGGGCACATGCCCCCTTTCGTAAAGCTTCGGTCCGCGCACGTCGAGAAGCACGAAGTCCGCCTCGCCGCGGCTCATCACCTCATGCACATCCCAGCAGTCGGTCTCGAAGGCGAGCCGCGCCTGATAATGCTGAGCGACAAGGGCCGGATCGGCGGCGGGAATTTCACTGACGAGGCTTGGCATGGCAGGCTCCTGTTCGGTCGTTGATTACTAGACCTTGCCTTTTTCCGGGAATTCGGAAAACTGGCGTGAATGACAACATGCGTAAAGATCACGCCAATGACATCGGCATCGCCTTTCACATCCTCGCCGCTTAAAGGACCACGCGTCGTAACGCTCGCCTATGACGGCCTTTGCACCTTCGAATTCGGGGTTGCCGTTGAGGTCTTCGGCCTTGCGCGACCGGAAATGGGAGAGGGCTGGTATCGTCACGCAACGGCGGCGATCGAGCAGGGCCCTCTGCGCGCTGCTGGCGGCCTGACGGTCAGCGCT
Organism: Rhizobium sp. AAP116; assembly: GCF_001295785.1. NCBI lineage: Bacteria > Pseudomonadati > Pseudomonadota > Alphaproteobacteria > Hyphomicrobiales > Rhizobiaceae > Rhizobium > Rhizobium sp. AAP116. Next base: position 10,936 of record NZ_LJIB01000025.1, on the reverse strand, counting down.
TCAGGTGGACTGAAACTCCTCAAGGAAGCAGATCTGATCGTCGTGCCAGGCTGGCGCGGGATCGATGAGCCTGTTCCGGCCTCCTTGATCGAGGCGCTGCGGGCAGCACATGCCCGGGGTGCGCGTCTGATGTCGCTGTGCTCCGGCGTAGCGGTGCTGGCCGCGACCGGGCTGCTTGACGGCCGGAAAGCCACGACCCACTGGCGCTATGCCGACACAATTTTGCAAAGGCATCCCGAAATCCATCTCGATCCCGATGTACTCTATGTCGACGAGGGTCAGATCCTGACGGCTGCAGGCAGTGCTGCGGGCATCGATTTGTGCCTGCATGTCGTCCGCCGCGATTTCGGCGCGGATGCCGCCAACAGCGTTGCCCGCCGCCTTGTGGTCCCGCCGCATCGGGAAGGCGGACAGGCGCAGTTTATCGAGAGGCCGGTACCGCAGGAACGCGAAGGACAGCGGATGGGGCCGCTGATCGACTGGATCGAGGCCAATCTGCAGCGCGAGGTGACACTGGCCGAAATGGCAGCACGGGCCGGGATGAGCAGCCGGACCTTCCAGCGCCGCTTCCGCGACCTGACAGGTCACAGCCCCGGCGAATTCCTGCTAACCCGCCGGCTGCGCCACGCCTGTGACTTACTGGAGCGCAGGGCAAGCCTGTCACTCGACGACATCGCGGTCGCATCGGGCTTCGGCACACCGGCGACCCTACGCCATCATTTCCGCACCCGACTGCAAACCAGCCCCGCCGCCTACCGGGCCCGCTTCGGGCAAAGCGCGTGAGGCATGGCACAATCGGGGCACTGACCGCTTATTTGACGGCGGCGTTGCCGCCATCGGCGTAAAGGGCAGACCCCGCAACGAAACTGCCCATGGGACCAGCAAGGAAAAGAGCTGCAGCCGCGATTTCCTCCGGCCGTGCGATCCGCTTCAGCGCATGCAGCGAAGCAGCCCAATCCTTTTGAGCCTGATCGCCAGCCATGGCCGTATCCGTTCCACCAGGCAGCAAGGCGTTGGCTCGGATGCCTTCGGCGGCATAATCGGCCGTAATCCCTTTGACGAGCCCCATCAGCCCCGCCTTGGCCGCACCATAGGCAGACATTCCAGGCAGACCGACGCTTGTGCCAACGAAGCTGGAGACAAACACCAACGCACCCCCTCCACGCGCCTGCATGGCTGGGATCTGGGCGCGGGCCGCGAGAAAGGCCGAGGTGAGATTGCCCGTGAGCACATCATGCCAGTCATTGGGCTCGAGAGAAGCGAGAGGCGCAATCCGTCCAACGGTACCGGCATTGTTGATGGCGATATCGAGCCGGCCAAAACGCTGCAGGGCCGTATCCACGAGCCGTGCATGCGTTTCTGGAAGAGCGACGTCACCGGCCACGGCAACAACCGTCCCGCCAGCCTGCCGGATCTCGACGGCGGCATTTTCGAGCGCATCTGCACCCCGTGAATTGAGGACGACAGCAGCCCCATGTTGAGCGAAAAGACGTGCTGTCGCCAGCCCGATACCCGATGAAGCACCGGTGATGATCGCGACTTGGCCGTTAAGTGTTTGCATGATGAGAACCTCCTTGAATGGAGGTCGGTCATAGGCAATCGGGATATGCCCGGCCCACCCGTTTCTTGCCGGGCCGTCCAGGGCTCATTCCGTCACAAAAGCAAAAACCTGGCTTTACCGCTCAGCAGCGGCGGCCTCTTCGGCGCTTTCCTCGATCCGCTCCATGTCATCATCGGAGAGGCCGAAATGATGGCCGATCTCATGGATCAGCACATGGGTGATGATATCGCCCAGCGTTTCCTCGTTTTCGGCCCAGTAGTCGAGGATAGGGCGGCGATAGAGGATGATGCGGTTCGGCATCATGCCGGTTTCCATCGAAAAACGCTCGGAAATCCCGCGTCCTTCGAACAGGCCGAGCAGGTCGAAGGGCGTCTCGAGCGCCATATCCTCGAACACTTCATCGGTCGGAAAATCGGCGATCTCGATGATGAGATCGCGGCTCAGGTCGCGGAACTCCTGCGGCAGGTGCCCATAAGCCTCGATCGCCAGCGACTCGAATGTGCTGATCGTCGGGGCGTGTCGTTCGCGCCAATCCTCGCTCTGGTCTATGCGGGCCATGAATACTCCTTACTGCCCGGAGATATAGGATGTTTGCGACGGTATTTCGAGAGTGAATTCAACCAAGGAATAAATTCTCATCTGAATCCGGTTGACTCTTTTATGAAGCTCTGGAATCCATAGGAACAAATAGAGAACAATTCATCAGGAGACATCGTCATGGGCGAGAGCCCTCAGGCGCGCGAGACGCTTTTTGCCTTGCGAGAGGCGATTGCCCGGATCGAGGGAAAGCCCGACCATGCCGCGCGTCTGACGGTCCAGACTACGGGCCCGGAAACGAAACAGAGGGCTGTGAATGAAAGGCTCGAACACCAGGATCTCTTCGGCAGCATTGTGGGTGACAGCCTCGCCCTAGGAACGTTGATCGAAGTGAGGGGACAGAGGCTGCAACAGGCGGGAACCGTGACCGGTTTCGGAGTGGCGCTTGCTCTGATGGCGGCGGAGAAAAACCAGAGGCAGAGGCAGCGCCTCCTCTTCATCGCCGATCCCCAGGTCGTCCGGGAAGCGGGTCTCGCCTATGGCCCTGGCCTCCTCGATTTCGGCCTGTCGTCGACCGCCTTGGTGCATGCCCTGCCTCGCAGGGTCGAGGACGCGCTCTGGCTGGCCGAGGCAGCCCTTGCCTCCCGGGCCTTTTCCACCGTGCTCCTGGAAGTACAGGGCAATCCGAAGAAATTCGGCCTCACCGAGAGCCGGCGCTTGAGCCTCAAGGCGCGCGCCACCGGTGGCAGACTATTGATCCTCCGCCAGGCGGGCGAAGAAGAGGCGTCAAGCGCCCTTCTTCGCCTGTTTGTCGAACCCGCGCCGGCGGCGGCGCGATCTCTCGCCGACGGGTCCCTGCTGGGCGGCAGCATCGGGTCACCAGTCTTTCGCATAACCCCTGAGAAATCCCGCATTCCGGGCTCGCCCGAACTCATTCTGGAGTGGAATTCCGATGACCGCCGCCTTCAACTTTTCGAACAGTCAGAACCCGCAAGCCTCGGATCGCCGCATTCTGTCGCTCTTTTTCCCAAGGCTCCCGACCGACCGCATCGCCCGGCGGCGCTGGGGTCTCTCGTGGCGTTTGCACCCCGGCTCGACCGCGCATCCTGACCGGGCACCACTGGCCTGCGCCGGCCGTTCCGCCAATGCCATGCGGATCACCGCACTGGATGACATGGCGGAAGGCTACGGCCTGCGGATCGGACAAGGACTGGCGGAAGCCCGCGCCATCTGTGCAGACCTCGACGTGATCGAAGCGGATCCGGCCGCCGACCGCACTCTTCTTGATGCCATCGCCGACTGGTGTGACCGCTACACGCCGCTGGTGGCGCTCGACGGCGATGACGGACTGATGCTGGATATCACCGGCTGCGCCCATCTCTTCGGCGGCGAGGAAAGGCTGATCGAGGACGTTGATCGCCGCATGACCGCCTTCGGCCTTGCGGTCAAGATCGCGGTCGGCCCGACCCCTGGCCTCGCCCGTGCCTGCAGCCGTTTTGACGGCCCCAGGCGCGTCGCACCATGCGAGGCTGCAGCCGCACTCGCTCCCCTGCCGATCGCGGCTCTCCGGCTCGAACCGCAGATCGTCATGAATCTCGCCCGGGTCGGCTTGAAGACAACAGGGGATCTTCTCGCCGCCCCGCGCGCACCGATCACCCGCCGCTTCGGTGCGGGTCCGATTCTGCGTCTCGATCAGGCGCTCGGACGCGAGGGAGAGCCCATTTCGCCGCGACGCCATCTGCCGCTTTTGTCGGCCGAAAGGCGTCTCGCAGAACCGATCATGACCGAAGATCAGGTCCTCGATCTCGCGGGCCGCCTGGCTGCGGGCTTGAAAACCTCGCTTGAAGCCCGTGGCGAAGGGGGCCGGCTGTTCGAACTTCTGGTCTTCCGGGTCGATGGCAAGGTCTTTCGGATCGAGGTCGGGGCCTCCGCCCCCTTGCGTGATCCGGGCCGCATCCGGGCCCTGTTCGAGGAACGCCTTTCCGTCATCCATGACGAACTCGATGCCGGTTTCGGCTTCGAGCTCGTGCGTCTCAATGTCCTCCTGAGCGAGGCCTTTGAAGTCCGCCAGTCCGCTCTTGCCGACGAGGAGGACGGCGGCGAAGATCTCACACGCTTCCTCGATCAGGTGGCCGCCCGCCTGGGAGAACGGGCGCTTCGCCTGCCCGTGCCGCTGGCCAGCCACTGGCCGGAGAGAGCATCGGTACATGCCCCGGCCGCCGATGCGCTCAAGGCAGCAGATCTCTCTTTGCCTCGATCCCGGACGGCGGCGAGATCGGCGCGCGCCCTGCGTCCCTTGCGCCTCCTCCATCGACCTGAAGAGGTCGAGGTCATGTCCGTGGTCCCGGATGGTCCACCGGCCAGCTTTCGCTGGCGCCGTGTGCAACGGCGTATCCTCAGGGCCGAAGGTCCGGAGCGCCTGGCGCCGGAATGGTGGTCCGATGGCGAGGATGCTCCGCCACGCGATTATTTCCGCATCGAAGATAGCGACGGCCAGCGCTTCTGGCTGTATCGCGAGGGTCTTTATGAGCGGCGGACCGTGACGCCGAGCTGGTTCCTTCAGGGCTTCTTCGCGTGAGGCAGGATCCGTGACGATGCAGAGGTTTTACGAAATCGGATTGCGCAGCAATTTCTCCTTCCTCGACGGCGCATCCCATGCCGAGGAACTGGTGGAACGAGCGCTGCTTCTGGGCCTGTCGGGCCTTGGCCTCGCCGATCGCAACACGGTCGCCGGTGTTGTCCGTCTGCATGCCGCTGCAAAATTGAATGGTCTCGAATTCCGCCCCGGCGCCCGCCTCATCTTCGACGACGAAACGCCTGAACTTCTCGCCTATCCCTTGAACCGCAAGGGATGGGGCAATCTCTGTCGTTTGCTGAGCGAGGGAAATCTGCGCTCGAAAAAGGGGGGTTGCACGCTATGGGAAAAGGATCTTCTGGCATGGTGCGAGGATCTTCTGTTCATCGCCATGCCACCCCCGTTGTCGAGCCATGCCGATGTCGAAACCTTCGAAAACCGGCTCGCCTCTCTCCGCCCTCGCCTGGCGGATCGTCTGTATCTCGCCCTCGTTCCCCGTCATGATGGCGCCGACCAGAGGAATTTCGCGGAGCTGAGTGGGATTTCGAAACGGCTCGGTCTTCCCCTGATCGCCACCAACGACGCTCTTTACCACGCCCCGGATCGCAAGCCGGTTGCCGATGTGGTCGTCGCAATCCGCGAACATGTGACGATTGCCGAAGCCGGGCTCCGCCTGCACGCGCATGCCGAACGACACCTGAAAAGCCCAGAGGAAATGGCCCGGCTGCTGAGGGCCTGGCCGGAGGCCCTGGACAACAATATCAACTTCTTTAGCCGGCTTCAGTTTTCTCTCGATGAATTGTCGCACCAGTACCCCGATGAGATCTTCGACGGAGAACCCCCGCCTCTGGCCCTCCGGCGGCTGACCTATGAAGGCGCGCGCAACCGCTATCCGGAGGGCATTCCACAAAAGGTCCTCGGTCTCCTCGACTACGAACTGAAGCTTATCGCGGAGAAGCGCTACGAACCCTACTTCCTGACCGTCTACCGGATCGTCTGCCACGCCAGGGAGGCAGGCATTCTCTGCCAGGGCCGGGGCTCGGCCGCCAATTCTGCCGTCTGTTTCTGCCTCGGCATCACGGAAGTCGACCCGCAGAAGACGACGCTGCTGTTCGACCGCTTCATCTCGACGGAACGCGACGAGCCGCCGGATATCGATGTCGATTTCGAGCATGAGAAGCGGGAGGATGTGATCCGCTTCATCTACGAAACCTATGGTCGCCAGCATGCCGCCCTGACAGCGGCCGTCATCAGCTATCGCGCCCGTTCCGCAGGCCGCGAAGTGGCAAAGGCCTTCGGCATGTCCGAGGATGTGCAGTCCGCCCTTGCCGGTTCGATCTGGGGCTGGTGGACCAGCGATTTCACCGAGGAGCAGGCAAAGGCTGCCGGCCTCGACCTCAAGGATGCCACGACCCGGCGCGTGCTTGATTACGCCCAGGCCTTGCAGGGCTTTCCCCGCCATCTCTCCCAGCATGTCGGCGGCTTCGTCATCACCCGCGACCGCCTCGACGAGGTCGTTCCGATCATGAACACGGCTGACGGACGCTACATGGTTGAATGGGACAAGGACGATCTCGACACGTTGAAGATCCTGAAGATCGATGTCCTGGCGCTTGGCATGCTCACCTGCCTCGCCAAGGCCTTCAAGCTGCTGTCCGCCCATTATGGCGTCGAGGAGACACTCGCCTCGATTAACGAAGACCAGCGCCCTGAAGTCTATGACATGATCTGCCGCGCCGACACGATCGGCGTCTTCCAGATCGAAAGCCGCGCCCAGATGAGCATGCTGCCGCGGCTGAAGCCGCGCAAGTTCTATGATCTGGTCATCGAGGTGGCGATCGTCCGGCCAGGCCCTATCCAGGGCAACATGGTCCATCCTTACCTGAAGCGGCGCGAAGACCTGCTGGCCGGCCGGCCGATCGACTATCCGAGCGATGAACTGCGCACCGTGCTGGAGCGCACGCTGGGTGTGCCCCTTTTCCAGGAACAGGCGATGCAGATCGCCATTACCGCTGCCGGCTTCACCCCGGGAGAAGCCGACAAGCTGCGCCGTGCCATGGCTACCTTTCGCCGCACCGGCCAGGTCTCCAGCTTCCAGAAACGCATGATCGAGGGAATGGTGACCAATGGCTACGATCCTGAGTTCGCCGCCCGCTGCTTCAGCCAGATCGAAGGCTTCGGCGAATACGGCTTCCCCGAAAGCCATGCCGCCTCCTTCGCCCTGCTCGTCTATGTCTCCTGCTGGTTCAAGGCCTTCTATCCGGATGTCTTCTGTGCCGCGATCCTGAATTCACAGCCCATGGGCTTTTACGCCCCCGCCCAGCTCGTGCGCGATGCCCGTGATCACGGCGTCGATATTCGCCCGGTCGACATCAACCACTCGACCTGGGACTGCCTGCTAGAAGGGGAAGAGGCGGACGATTTCGATCCCGCCCGCATCGCCAGCCGTCATCGGTCCATGGCCGGCGTCATCAGGTCGAATAAGGCAGTTCGCATCGGATTTCGCCAGATCAAGGGCATACCGAAGGAGGCCATGGATATCCTCGTTGCAAGACGGGGTGCGGGTTATGATTCCGTTCGCGACTTATGGCTGCGCACACGACTTGCCCGCCCCGTCATCGAGAAACTCGCCGATGCCGACTGCTTTTCCTCTCTTGGCTTGTCGCGTCGCGAGGCACTCTGGGCGGCTCGGGCCCTGGATGGAGAGGCGGCCGTCGAAGTCCTGCCGCTCTTCGAGGCAGCCCCACAGGAAAATCTGCAGCACGAGGCCGAAATGATCCTCCCCCGCATGTTGCCGGGCGAAGAGGTCTTGAGTGATTACCGCAGCCTGACCTTCTCCCTGAAGGCACATCCCGTTTCATTCCTCCGCCAGGCCATGCAGCGGGCCGGCCTCAAATCGGCAACCGATCTCGAAGGTCTTTCCCATGGCGCCAAGGTTGAGATTGCAGGCCTAGTCCTTGTCCGCCAACGGCCGGGTTCGGCAAAGGGTGTCATCTTCATGACGCTGGAGGACGAGACGGGCACAGCCAATGTCATTGTCTGGCCGAAGGTGTTCGAACGTTACCGGCCGATCGTCATGGGCGCGCGGCTGGTCGCCCTGCGCGGACGCCTGCAGAAGGCGCATGGCGTCATCCATGTGGTCGCAGACCATCTGGTCGACGCAAGCTCCAGGCTCGGTCTGCTGCTCGAAGAGCTCAAGACCTTCGACACGCTCGCCCATGCGGATGAAGTTCGTCGCCCGGGCGTCGATCAGCGACAGGCGAAACGGGAAAAGGTCCCGCGTCTCCCTCCGCCGGCCGCCCCTCCGCCCGGCCATCCTCGCCGCAGCGCCATGGCGGACCTGATGCCGAAAGGACGCAACTTCCATTGACGGTACGACACCTCGAGGAGCGATCACATCTGATGCCCTATCCGCGATTTTTCTTGACAAAGGCCATCTGGTTTACGACAAAGGCGACAGTGAATGTCATGTTTGACGAGTGCCCCGTCCATGCTGGTCTGCAGCTGCAATTACATCACCGACAAAGACATCAAGTCAGTCATCAACGAGATGCTGGACGAAGACTGTTGGCAGTTGATTGTTCCGGGCAAGGTTTACCACGCCATGAACAAGCGTGGCCGCTGCTGCGGCTGTTTTCCGAATGTCGTCGACCTGATCATTCGCACCACCGAAGAATATCACGCCCTTCGTCAGACCGAAGAAACCAAGGTCATCAACTTCATGGAACGCCTCAAGCAGTTCCACGAGGAGCAGAAGGCAGCGCTGGCCGAACGGCGCCAGGCAACACTGACGGCCCGACACGCTGCCGGCTGAGACGCCTGCATCGGCATCGGCTGCCCACCTAGGCCGCCAGAACCATTTCCCTACCCGTCACGCCCCAGTTCTCAGACACCATGCAGATGGGAATCTGCGCTGTCGATCCGGTCGCTGAAACCTGCGCGTCACCGCCAAGAATTAGAATACTTCTAAAAAAGGCTCGACAGGCGACAGCGCTGGCGCTAGAGTTGCGTCATTCAATTCATACAAGGGACGAACATCATGAAGGGTGATCCGAAGGTCATTGAACGGCTCAACGAAGCGCTGTTCCTCGAGCTCGGTGCGGTCAATCAGTACTGGCTGCACTACCGCCTGCTGAACGATTGGGGCTACACGAAGCTCGCCAAGAAGGAGCGGGCCGAGTCGATCGAGGAAATGCAGCACGCCGACAAGATCATCGATCGGATCATCTTCCTCGAAGGTCACCCCAACCTCCAGACGGTTGCACCGCTGCGCATCGGCCAGAATGTCAAGGAAGTGCTCGAAGCTGACCTCGCCGGCGAATACGACGCCCGCACCTCCTACAAGGCCTCGCGCGACATCTGTTATCAGGCAGGCGACTACGTCTCGATGAAGATCTTCGAACAGCTGTTGATCGACGAGGAAGGCCATATCGATTTCCTCGAGACCCAACTCGAGCTTCTCTCCAAGATCGGCGAAGAAAAATACGGGCAGCTCAACGCGGACTCCGCCGACGCTGCCGAGTAAACTGCGTTCCATTCTTCCAGAAAGCCCCGCTTGCGGGGCTTTTTTCGTTTGTGCGAATTTACACTACCGCGGCTCTCAGCGTCTCCGCGCAGCCGCGAACTCAGCGATCCCGGCGAGCCATGAAGGCGAGGCGCTCGAACAGATGCACATCCTGCTCGTTCTTCAGAAGCGCGCCATGCAGCTTCGGCAAGGCATTCTTCGCCTCACCGCGCAGATCGGCTGGGTCGACGTCCTCGGCGACGAGCAACCGGATCCAGTCTAGCGCCTCCGAGGTGGACGGCTTCTTCTTCAGCCCAGGGGTCTCGCGGATCTCGTAAAACTGGGTCAGCGCGTTGCGCAACAACGTCTTCTTGATCCCGGGATAGTGAACCTCGACGATCCGCTCCAGCGTCTCTGCCTCGGGGAAGCGGATGTAGTGGAAGAAGCAGCGCCGCAGGAAGGCGTCCGGCAGTTCCTTCTCGTTGTTCGAGGTGATGATGACGATCGGCCGGATCTTTGCGCTGACCGTCTCCCCGGTCTCGTAGACGTGGAACTCCATCCGGTCGAGTTCCTGCAGCAGATCGTTGGGAAACTCGATATCCGCCTTGTCGATCTCGTCGATCAACAGCACGCATTTTGTGTCAGTGGCAAAAGCCTGCCAGAGCTTGCCCTTGCGGATGTAGTTCTTCACGTCATTGACACGCTCATCCCCGAGCTGGCTGTCGCGCAGGCGCGAGACGGCATCATACTCATAGAGCCCCTGCTGCGCCTTGGTGGTCGATTTGACGTTCCACTCCAGCATATCGAGCCCGAGCGCCGCGGCCACCTGTCGGGCAAGCTCGGTCTTGCCGGTTCCCGGTTCTCCCTTGACGAGCAAAGGCCGCTCCAGCCGGATCGCGGCATTGACCGCAATCATCAGATCCTTGTCTGCCACATAGTCTGCGGTACCCTGAAACTGCATCGTATCTGAGCCTCGTTCATCTTCGGCGGCAAAGTAATGACGCATCTGACCGGGTGCAAGCACAGGTGCGGCTGTAGCCCGTTTACCAGAAATAGCTTGTATTTTCCCGGCAATCTGACAGGCTGTATTCCATGAACGCTGATGCGTGTCCGTCTGCAAGTGCCCCATCCGCAAGGACGGAATTTCGGGCTCCGGACATCACCGACCTTCTCCTCGACCCCATATTCGCAGTCTGGACCAATTGGTCCGGCCGCAATGCCTCGTATAACGGCAGGCTCCTTTAGACCGGCGGGACGTTTTGTCCGACCCGCAAGTCACAAGGATGTCTGTCCCGACCGCAGCCTCCCAGCTGCAGGAGATCCCCATGACCAGACACCTGTATTCCATCGGCGACACAGTGACGCTGAAAGATGGCCCCGTCCGCCTCGCCCGCAGCAATGGCTCCTGCAAGGTGCTCGCGACCCTTCCCGAGACCGGGGGAAGCCGCCAGTACCGCGTCCGCTTCGAGAGCGAGAGCTTTGATCGCTGCATCGCAGAAACGGATATTGATCCCAGCCGCAGCAAGGCATCCGCCCGGACGACGGCTCCTGCAAACACCCCGAAAAAGGAAAGCACATCATGGCTAAAGGCCAACAGCGTTCGAACCGCGAAGTAAGAAAGCCGAAGCAGGACAAGTCCAAGCCGGCGGCGACCCCGGTTTCGACCTTCACCACGCAGATCAAGAGTGCAGAGGCCGCTTCTCCCAAGAAGCGCTGAAATCGCTCGACCCGGACCGTGCCTGAAACGGCAGGTCCGGGG
>NZ_LJIB01000024.1:0-4375 GCF_001295785.1 Rhizobium sp. AAP116 | reverse complement strand
GGGGGGGGGGGGGGGGCCGAAGGCCAGGAGGCCCCACGAGAGGCTAGAGGCTTCGCCTCCCCCTCATCCGGTCCTGCGGACCACCTTCTCCCCGCTGGGGAGAAGGGGAAGTGATCACCGTCCGCCGATTACGCCGATATAGTCGGAAACCCAGCGGTGGTAGGGGACGCATTCGCCCTGGCTTTCGCACTTGGAGACCGGGGTTTTCCAGAACTTGATCTTCTCGAAGTTCTCGAAGCCATTGTTCTTGCAGCCTTCATCGGTCAGGAGCGCATTGCCCTTGCAGGCTGATGGAACCGAGGGAACCGTGCCGAACCAGGCGGAGACGTCACCCTGGACCTTGGGCGAGAGCGAATGCTCCATCCACATATAAGCGCAGTTCGGGTGCTCGCTCTCGGCATGCAGCATGGTCGTGTCGGCCCAGCCGGTGACGCCTTCCTTCGGGAAGACAGAGGCGACGGGCTGGTCGGCCTTCAGGAGGTTGACCTGGAAGGGCCAGGATCCGGAGGCAACCACGCCTTCGTTCTTGAAATCGTCGATCTGGATGAAGGCGTCGTGCCAGTAGCGGCTGACCAGCGTGCGCTGGACGCGCAGGAGGTCAAGGGCTGCCTTGTACTGGTCTTCGTTCAGCTCGAAGGGGTCCTTGATGCCAAGTTCCGGCTTGTGGAACATCAGGTAGTTGGCAGCATCAGCGACATGGATCGGGCCGTCATAGGCCTGGACGCGACCCTTGTTCGACTTGCCGTCGGCGAGCGTCATCTCTTCGAAGACGACGTTCCAGCTGTCGGGGGCTTTGTCGCCAAAGGCCTGGGTGTTGTACATCAAGACGTTTGGGCCCCAGACGTAAGGCGTGCCGTAATGGACGCCATCCTTGGTGTGCCAGGGGGCGTTCTGCAGGCGCTCGTCGATAGTGCTCCAGGAGGGGATCAGGGCCGTGTTGATTGGCTGGACGCGCTTGCCGGCCACGAGACGCAGCGACGCATCGCCCGAGGCGGTGACGAGGTCGAAGCCGCCTTCGTTCATCAGGGCGACCATTTCATCCGAGGTGGCGGCGGTCTTCACCGAGACCATGCAGCCGGTCTTCTTCTCGAATTCGGTGACCCAGTCGAAGTTCTTGTCGGTTTCGCCGCGCTCGATATAGCCGGCCCAGGCGACGATGGAGAGTGCGCCTTCGCCGGCTCCGAGTGCCTGCAAAGGCTCCTGGGCGACAGCAGCGGTGGTCATACTCAAGATGGAGGCGAGGACAGTGCAAGACTTCAAAAGAGATTTCATCGCGAGGTCTCCCGGTTGTGAGGGCCGCGTTTTGCGGCTTTATGTTCCCGAAAAGAAAGTTGCCGCGAATTAACCGCATTCGCAAATTCATTCGTCAGAATGTCGGTATCGGTTTTTCCGAATGCAGATTTGATTGGTGTATTTTTGTTTTCGGTAAATTTCAGGTTGTTTTTTCGTTTCGTGTGCCTAAGCTTCCTGCGGGGCAATCAGGTAAGATTTGGACGATGGTTACTCGGTACACCAGGGGGCCGACATGGTTCGATTTTCTCGAGCAAATCAGTGGCTGCAATGATGGCCGCTGGTACTTCAGGGGGCAGAGCGATAGGGACTGGCCTTTGCAACCGGGCGTGGGCCGTCAGGACAAGCTTGGAGGCTCGCCCTACAGTCTGGATGACGAACTACGCCTGTTCCGTGATTTCAAGATTGAAGTGCTTCGTTTTCATTCGGACATAACCACTGATCTCGAACTTCTGGCTCTGGCGCAGCATCATCGCTTGCCGACTCGTCTGCTCGACTGGACGGAGAATCCTCTGGTGGCTGCTTGGTTTGCCTGCAACGACGAAACCGATGGCAGAACCGGTCGAATACACATGATCTACTCCGCTCAGGACCAGATCGATGCCGCGCCTGATCTCAATCCGTTTGCTGCCGCCGAGGGCACACCTGTCACACTTGTGCGTGTCCCGGGTCGCGCTGCTCGCATCACGGCACAGCAGGGGATTTTCTCTCTCCACCCTGACCCGGTCGATCACTGGGAACCTTGGGCCGGTCAAGATCCGGACATGCCACCATCCTATCTTTTTATCGACATACCGCCTGACGAGAAGCCGTTCTTCTGCCAGATGCTGCATATTCTGGGCATCAATCACTCCAGAATGATGGGTGGGTTGGACGGGGTCTGTGATACACTATCGCGGCGCTACAAGGAGCGATGATATGACAGCAGATACTGGTGCAGTGTCTTCGCGTATGCAGAACACAATCGTTCACCATCCGGAACAGGAGGGTAACCGCGTCGTTCGGTTGAAGTCTTCGGATCATTCTCCCATTAAGCGAATGTTAGAGGATCACGGACACACTCTGCCGAGCGAAACGGTTGACAAAGCCATGACCAGAGAACGGGTTCAGAAGAGAGTAGCCGAGGCTGTAAGGGGCCTAGATAGGCAGACAGTTGAGAAACTCTCGGATTTCACGAAGGTCGTCCCCGATGCCCGCCTCGTGACGCTTGAGGTGGAAAGCACGTCTTTCGACATCAAGAGTGACGGGGAGTTCAAGGGCCGGGCCAATCTTCTGGTTCGCGTGCCGTTTGAGGGCTTCGGCGGCAAGAGGGCCTCGACTCTCGCCTCGCTGGCGATCCCGACCTATGTCCAGGGTTCCGTATCGGATACCGGCGTCTCAGTTCAGCAGATCCTGATCCGCGACTGAAAGCCCACTTCAGCGTACCCGTCCACTGCGGCTCGCCTCAGCGATCCCCACGAAATCCCGCGCGGATTGCGGCAGGCTCGAGCCCTTCCGCCAGACCATGCCGACCTGCACCACCGGAAGCGCGCCGGAGACGTCGCGGCTTTCGATGCGGTCGCCTTCCAGCGACCAGGGGCGGTAGACGAGGTCGGGGAGGAGCGCCACGCCGGCGCCGGTGGCGACGAGACTGCGGACGGCTTCAACCGATCGGGTGCGGAAGGCAACATGCGGGCGGGCGCCGAGCGCCGACAGGAGCTTGCCGGTGTTCTCCTCGATTTCGTCCACTGTCAGCATGATCAGCGGTTCTCGTGTGATGTCGGCAATCGAGATGATGTCGGCGGAGACGAGCGGGTGGCCAATGGGCAGCCACAGACGGTAGGGCGAGGTTTCCAGGATCTCGGCCTGCAGCGCCATGCGGTCGCGCAGGTTGGAGATCACCATGACGGCGACATCGAGTTCGCCGCCGATCAGCAGGTGTTCGAGATAGGAGCCGTTGTCCTCGATCGCGGAGACTTCGACGCCCGGGCAGGCGCGGCGGTAGCGGGCCAGCAGATCTGACAGCACGTAGCCGGCGACGAGCGAGGTGACGCCGATGTTGAGCGTGCCGCCGGTGCTGTTCTGGGTCTCGGTGAAAACGTTGCGGGCATCGGAGACATCGGCCAGAATCTTCGTTGCGTGGCGCAGAAACTGGTGGCCGTTATAGGTGATCGTCAGGCCGCGTGGGTGGCGCTCGAAGAGTTCGACGCCGAGATCGCCCTCGAGTTCCTTGATCGCCTCGGTGACGGAAGACTGGGAGATCAGCAGGTTTTGGGCAGCGCGCGTCACCGACCCCTGTTCGGCAACGGCGACGAAATACTGCAACTGACGGAGGGTGAAGGCCATGAGCTTATGAAGCACGGCGCCCGTCTGGAGGCAAGCTGATCGAAAGGCGCCAGGCGAAGGGTTGTCAGGTTACACGGCAGCTTTGCAAAACTGCACTAGGCAACACGCGGCCAAGGTGTAGGATTGCATGGCCCGCGCCGTTGGTTCGCCCACGGATCCTTCCTCGTGCAAAGCATTTTCGTCCCATGAAATCGACGCCGCTCGGCTATCTCTTCACCTTTCTCGCATTTTCCGTCTTTGCCATTCAGGACGGCCTTTCCAAGCATCTCGGCGAGACCCACTCGCCGGTTCAGGTGGCCATGGTGCGCTACTGGGCCTTTGTCGCCTTCGCGCTGTTCCTGGCGATGCGGTCGTCCGGTGGCCTGAGCGTCGCGGTCAACACGAAGCGGCCGTTTCTGCAGGTCCTCAGGGGCCTCATTCTCTTCTTGCAGATCCTGATCTCGATCGTCGCCTTTACCCAGGTGGGGCTGGCGCAGAGCCAGGCGATCTTCGCGGCCGGGCCGATTTTCGTGGCACTCCTCTCCATGCCCATCCTCGGCGAAAAGGTCGGCTGGCGGCGCTGGACCGCGATCCTTTTCGGCCTTGTCGGCGTCGTCATCATGCTTGCGCCCAGCGGTGACGGCTTCAATAGCTATATCTGGCTGCCGTTGATCTGTGCGGTGCTCGGCGCGATCTACGGGATTGCCACACGTCTCGTCAGTCGCGACGACCAGCCGTCGACGAGTTTCTTCTATCTGGCGATCGTCGGGTTCATCGGCTC
>NZ_LJIB01000023.1:0-95530 GCF_001295785.1 Rhizobium sp. AAP116 | reverse complement strand
AGGACACCAGATTTTCATTCTGGGAAGAGGGGTTCGACTCCCCTAGGGCGTGCCACTTCGATCTACCACACACGACAATCCTACAGCCCGTTCAGGGCGCCTTTGCGGCGTCCATGACGCGGAACTGCACCCGCCTGTTGCCCTGCCAATGGTCAGCACTCAACGTGCCTGCGACATGCACCTGACTGCCACGATTGTTCATCAGGAAATGGCCGAGATCGGTTTCGGCTGCGCGGAATGCGATTCCCTCCAGTCGACTGCCGTCCATGCCTTCGAGCGTGATCTTGATATGGGTGGTGCCGACGGGACGGGCGTCCCTCAGGCGGTGCAACGGTACGGCAAAGATCGGCTGCGGATGACCGGAGCCATAGGGACCGGCGGCCTCCAGCTGGTCGACCAGTGCAAGTGTGGCACCGGAGGCGCCGATTGCGCCATCAATCTTCAGGGTCTGGTTTGCCGCGAGCGCCAAGACCTGCGAAGATGCCTGCTCCTCGAAGAAGCTGCGCAGCCGGCCGAGATTGGCACGATCGACCGTCAGGCCCGCCGCCATGGCATGACCACCGCCCTTGACCAGAAGCCCCTCGTCCACGGCTGCACGCACCATACGGCCCATGTCGAAGCCATTGATGGAGCGTCCCGAGCCGGTGCCCTTGCCAAGCGGATCGAAGGCGATCGCAAAGGCGGGGCGTTTGAACTTCTCCTTCAGGCGGGCTGCCAGTAGCCCGACAATCCCCGGATGCCACTGCTCCTTGGCGGTCACGATGACCGAGGCTTTTTCACCGGTCCCATATTCGGCCATGGCTTCGGCTTCGGCCTCGGCGAGCATCACCGCTTCCATCGCCTGGCGCTCGCGATTCAGCTCGTCAAGCTTGGCTGCGATCTGGTCTGCTTCACTCGCATCGTCCAGCGTCAGCAGTCGGCTGCCCAAGGCCGCGTCGCCGATTCGGCCGCCGGCATTGATTCGGGGGCCGAGAAGAAATCCGAAATGATAGGGCGTCACAGGACCACCGATGCCCGCCACCCGCAGGAGGGCCGCGAGCCCGGCATTGTTCTGGTGGCGAGCTGCGATCAGCCCCTTCGTCACATAGGCGCGATTGAGGCCCTTGAGCGGCACAACATCGCAGACGGTCGCCAGCGCCACAAGGTCGAGCCATGCGAGCAGATCGAGCGAGCGCGCATGCGGATGGCCTGCCTCGCGCAGGACGCGGAGGGTCGCGACCAGCACCATAAAGACGACGCCGGCAGCACAGAGATGGCCCTGCCCTGAAAGGTCGTCCTCGCGATTCGGATTGACCAGGGCATGGCAGACCGGCATCTCGTGGCCCATCTGGTGGTGGTCGATGACGACGACGTCGACGCCGCGCCGCTCGGCAGCCCCCAGGGCTTCGATGCTGGTCGAACCGCAGTCGACGGTAATCAGGAGATTGGCGCCGCGCTCGATCAGCTGGTCGATGGCGGCGGCATTGGGGCCATAGCCTTCAAAAATGCGGTCCGGGATGTAGATCTCGGCCTCGACACCGAAATGGTGCAGGAACCGCGCCATGAGGGCCGAAGAAGCAGCCCCGTCGACGTCATAGTCGCCGAAAATGGCGACGCGTTCCTTTCGGTCGATCGCGCCGAAGATGCGTGCAGCCGCCGCATCGCAATCGGTCAGCTTTGAGGGATCCGGCATCAGACTGCGGATGGTGGGGTCAAGGAATGCCGGCGCTTCGTCCACGCCCACGCCGCGGCCTGCCAGAACGCGCGCGACGAGTTCAGGGATACCGTGGAGCTGGCTGATGGCCAGCGCCTTGTTCTGTCCTGCCTGGTCCGTGCGCGACATCCAGCGCTGGCCACTTGCTGACTGTTCAACGCCGAGAAAGGCGCGGATGACGGGATCTACCGGTTCGGTCGACATTCTTGCTCTTTACGGGGCGCGGCCAAGGTGTGGCTGCGCGACAGGGCCTTAGGCGGCGGAACCGCCCCTCCCCGTTCTATACCGATCGCAAAAAATCACCAGAGGCAGGAGGCCGCATTCAATCCGGTCGCAGCCGCATCACGCCATCAGCCAGGCGACCAGGGCGAAGGGCACGGCCATGACAGCAGCAAAGGCCAAGAGCGGCCCCCAGAAGGACTTCGTCTGCGCGGCCCGCAAACCTTCGTGCTCAACCTGGCCCTGATATATGGCAGACTCATCGCTGCGGCTCGGCGGCGGCGGGGCAGTGCCCGCGTCGTCCCAAAGCGCACTCCCCTCGCCCAGTGCCATCGACGAGCTCCTCCCCAAGATCCCGACAGTGGGCGCAGATTACGCCCGCATTAGACTTTTGGCGAGAGTGTAAGTTTTGGCAGGGCCGAAATCATCAGATTGATGGCGTTTCAGACTATGCCAAGCCGTTCGGAGGCGGACTGGCCCTCGAACGGCATCTCTTGAACTCAGGTCTTGGGGCGCTCGATGCGAATCACCTGTGGCTCGCCGATCAGGTAGCCCTCGCCCTTGATGGCCCCCACGGCCTTGCGGACGGCGCTTTCCATCGTCGCGTGAGTGACGAGGATGATCGTCTGGGGACGGTCCGGCGTTACCGGTTGCTTCGAATGCTGGACGATCGATTCGAGCGAAATGGCGTTCTCCGCCATCTTCGTTGCAATGCTGGCGAAGACGCCAGTGCGGTCCTGCACGGTCAGGCGGATGAAGTATCCGCCTTCGTGGCTCTGCATCTCGGCCTGGCGATAGGGTTCCAGCAGATGGGCCGGGCGACCGAGAACGGGCACTTCCTGGGCACCCGGACGGCTCTTGGCGATGTCGGTGATGTCGCCGAGCACGGCGGATGCTGTCGCATTGCCACCGGCTCCGGGGCCGACCATCAGCAATTCGCCGAGAATGTCGGATTCGAGCGCTACTGCATTGGTGACGCCGTCGACCTGAGCAATGACCGAATCGAGCGGCACCATCGTCGGGTGGACGCGCTGCTCGATGCCGCTTTCGGTCTTCTGGGCAACACCGAGAAGCTTGATGCGATAGCCGAGATCGGCCGCCGCGTGGATATCCTCGATCGAGATATTGGTGATGCCTTCGAGGTAGATCTGGTCGGCCGAGATCTCGCAGCCGAAGGCAAGCGTCGTCAGGATCGACAGCTTGTGTGCCGTATCGTTGCCCTCGATGTCGAAGCTCGGATCGGCTTCGGCATAACCGAGGCGCTGGGCTTCCTTCAAGCAGTCGGCAAAGGACAGGCCCTCGCGTTCCATCCGGGTCAGGATGTAATTGCAGGTGCCGTTCATGATCCCGTAAATGCGGGAGAAGTTGTTGCCGGTCAGCGATTCGCGCAGCGTCTTGATGACGGGAATGCCACCGGCGACGGCTGCCTCGTAGTTCAGGAGGCGACCTTTTTCCTCGGCGAGCTTGGCCAGCTCCACGCCGTGACGCGACAGGAGCGCCTTGTTGGCCGTCACGACATGCAGACCGCGTCCAAGCGCTGCACGGACCGAGTCTTCGGCTGCCCCTTCGGAGCCACCAACGAGCTCGACGAAGACCTCGATGTCGGCTTCCTTCGCCATCTCAACCGGATCGGCATACCAGGCAATGCCGTCCATCTGGATGCCGCGATCCTTCGACGCGTCACGGGCAGAGACGGCCGTCACGGCAATCGGGCGCCCGCAGGCAACGGCAAGCGCATCCGCGCGGGTCTGGAGGATACGGACAAGCGAGGCACCGACGGTGCCGAGACCCGCCACGCCGATTTTAAGGGCATTCGCCATGAGGCATTCCTGACGTCATCGAAAAGGAAGTGAGGCGGTCCTGACGGGACCGCCTTTGGATCAACGCGGGGCTCAACGGTGGGCGTTGAGCGAAATCACGTTGTGCATCGTCTCGTCGGCCGTCGACAGGAACTTCTTGATGTTGCGGGCGGCCTGACGGATGCGGTGCTCGTTCTCGACGAGGGCGAGGCGCACATATTCGTCGCCCATTTCACCGAAGCCGATGCCGGGGGCAACGGCCACATCGGCCTTTTCTACCAGCAGCTTGGAGAACTCCAGCGAACCGAGATGACGGAATTTTTCCGGGATCTTCGCCCAGGCGAACATGGTGGCAGCCGGTGGCGGCACTTCAAAGCCGGCCTTGCCGAAGCTTTCGACCATCACGTCGCGGCGGCGATGGTAGACGCTGCGGACTTCCGCGATGTCGGAGCCGTCGCCATTCAGGGCGTGGGTCGCGGCGACCTGGATCGGCGTAAACGCGCCGTAGTCGAGATAGGACTTGACCCGCGTCAGCGCCGAGATCAGACGTTCGTTGCCGACGGCAAAGCCCATGCGCCAGCCGGGCATGGAGAAGGTCTTCGACATCGAGGTGAATTCGACGGTGCAGTCCATGGCGCCGGGCACTTCAAGCACGGACGGCGGCGGATTGCCGTCGAAGTAGATTTCCGAATAGGCGAGGTCAGAGAGCACGATGATGTCGTGCTTCTTCGCGAATGCGATGACGTCCTTGTAGAAGTCGAGGCTCGCGACGCGGGCCGTCGGGTTGGACGGATAGTTGATGATCAGCGCCAGCGGCTTCGGGATCGAGTGCTTCACGGCGCGCTCGAGCGGCGGGAAGAAGGTCTCGTCCGGCTCGATCGAGATCGAACGGATCACGCCGCCGGTCATCAGGAAGCCGAAGGCATGGATAGGATAGGTCGGGTTGGGGCAGAGGATGACATCACCCGGCGCGGTGATCGCCTGCGCCATGTTGGCGAAGCCTTCCTTGGAACCCAGCGTCGCCACGACCTGCGTATCGGGATTGAGCTTCACATTGAAGCGACGGGCATAATAAGCGGCTTGCGCGCGGCGCAGGCCCGGGATGCCCTTGGACGAGGAGTAACGATGGGTGCGCGGGTCCTGGACCACTTCGCAAAGCTTGTCGACGATCGCCTGCGGGGTCGGAAGATCGGGATTGCCCATGCCGAGGTCGATGATGTCGGCGCCACCGGCTCGCGCGCTCGCCTTCAAACGGTTGACCTGTTCGAAAACATAGGGCGGCAGCCGCCGGACTTTGTGAAACTCTTCCATCTTCAACCCCTGAAACCGCGCGGATCATAACCGCGGCAGGCGCGCTCGTTTTCCCAGTGACCACGCGCTCCGCAACGAACCGCAGAACCGAATGCACGTGATGATATCCCAATCAGAGCGCTCGCAGGAAATTTTGTCGCAAATCCGGCGTGAAGCCTGAATCGCCGACGAAATTTTATGTCAAAAACGCTTCGGTTGCTTTGCGAAAAAAACGCCGCCAGCGCAAGCCTTAATTGGCGATCTGAGCCTGCGTTTCGGGCCCGTGCTGGGCTGCGAGATTGCGCAGTTCAGCCAGTCTTGCCTGGTATGCCGCTTCGGTGATCGTGCCGGCCTGGCGGGCAGCGCCTAGCGAGCTCAGCTGGGCCTGCAGCGCGGTCGCCTCTTCA
The DNA here is from genome assembly GCF_001295785.1 of Rhizobium sp. AAP116. Lineage (NCBI taxonomy): Bacteria > Pseudomonadati > Pseudomonadota > Alphaproteobacteria > Hyphomicrobiales > Rhizobiaceae > Rhizobium > Rhizobium sp. AAP116. The sequence goes on along the minus strand of NZ_LJIB01000023.1, from coordinate 90,122 downwards.
TTGCTCAACTGGACATTCGCGGCATTGAGCGAGCCGGCAAAATTCGGATAGCCGTCTGCATAGGTCGGACGGGCTTGTGGCGCGTCCGGATTGTCCGGATCCTCGACATTGACTTCGAGCGCTGTCGGCACCGCCGCGACTTGCGTCGTCGCTGGCGCAGAAGACTGGCAGCCCGTGCCCGCCATAAGCGCGACGAAGGCCAGGACCAGCGCCTGCAGAGAATGACCCGAGAGACTGAACTTCTTGTGCACCATGGCCCCGACCGCCCGCATCTGCGCGGAAAACTGACATTCCTCAAGGGCGCAACCGTCGATCCTCATCGAAAGACTATGCGCCAACAGCTGGAACTTGTAGTCGTTTTCATGCAGGATAGGCAAACACAAAAGACACCAGAACAATCCTGGGGAGGATGGCATGGACAGGACGCGGGAAGAAGCCGAAGCAAGTGCCGCGTTCGATCCGAAGCTGATCGAGCCCTATATCATCAAAGATCCGCAGGCATTCGCGGTGAATGCCGCCAAGGCGCTTGAGAACCTTGGCAGAGCCGCATCCGTTTGGCTCAAACCCCGTGAAACTGGCGAAATCGTCGATCCCGTTTCCGAGCCGATGGCCGAGCTTGTGAAGATCATGGGCAAGGTGGCGGAATACTGGATGTCCGACCCGAAACGGACGCTCGAAGCGCAGACCCACCTGCTCAATGCGGTCTTCGTCGTCTGGAGCCGCTCGCTGGCGCGGTTCGCCACACCGGAGCAGCCGCTCGCCGATCCGCTGCCCAAGGACAAGCGCTTCTCCGACGAGGATTGGGAGCGCAATCCGTTCTTCGATTTCCTCCGCCAGACCTATGTTGTCTTGACCCAGTGGGCCGAAAAGATGGTCAATGACGCCGGCGGGCTCGACGAGCATACGCGGCACAAGGCCAATTTCTACATGCGGCAGATCACGGCCGCACTCTCTCCCGCCAATTTCGTCGCGACCAATCCGCAGCTCTACAAGGAGACGGTGCAGAGCAGCGGCGCAAATCTCGTCAAGGGCATGCAGATGCTCGCCGAGGACATAGCGGCCGGGGGTGGAGATCTCAGGATCCGGCAGACAGACACGAGCAAGTTTGCCGTCGGCGAGAACATGGCGATCACGCCGGGAAAGGTGATCGCGCAGAGCGACGTCTGCGAGGTCATCCAATATGACGCGACCACCGAGACGGTGCTGAAGCGCCCTCTCCTCATCTGCCCACCCTGGATCAACAAGTTCTATATTCTCGATCTCAACCCGCAGAAAAGCTTCATCAAGTGGTGCGTCGACCAGGGCCATACGGTCTTCGTGATCTCCTGGGTCAATCCGGACGAGCGCCATGCGACCAAGGACTGGGAAGCCTATATCCGCGAGGGCGTCGATTTTGCGCTCGACACGGTGGAGAAGGCGACAGGAGAAAAAGAAGTCAACGCTATCGGCTACTGCGTCGGTGGCACGCTGCTTGCGGCGGCTCTGGCTCTTCACGCCCAGGAGAAGAACAAGCGGATCGCCAGTGCCACGCTGTTCACCACCCAGGTCGATTTCACCTATGCCGGTGACCTCAAGGTCTTCGTCGACGAGGAGCAGCTGTCGGGCCTCGAAGAGAAAATGAAGTCCACGGGCTATCTCGACGGTTCGAAAATGGCAGCGGCCTTCAACATGCTGCGCTCCTCCGAGCTGATCTGGCCCTATTTCGTCAACAACTACCTGAAGGGCCAGGATCCGATGCCCTTCGATCTTCTCTACTGGAACTCCGATTCGACCCGAATGGCAGCGGCAAACCACTCCTTCTATTTGCGCAATTGCTACCTCAACAACACGCTGAGCCAGGGCAAGATGCAGCTCGCCGGCAAGACGCTGTCGCTGAAGGACGTGAAGATCCCGATCTACAATCTGGCCACCAAGGAAGACCATATCGCGCCTGCCAAGTCAGTCTTCGTGGGAAGCAGCCTTTTCGGTGGGCCGGTCGATTTCGTCGTATCAGGCTCGGGCCATATCGCCGGTGTCGTCAATCCGCCGGACAAGCAGAAGTACCAGTACTGGACCAATGGCAAGGTTGTGGGAACCTACGAAGACTGGATGGTGAATGCCAAGGAGACATCCGGTTCCTGGTGGCCTCACTGGCAGATCTGGATCGAAAAGCTTGCCGACGAACGCGTTCCGGCCCGCAAGCCGGGTGGCGATGCCTTGAATGCGATTGCGGACGCGCCCGGACGTTATGTGCTTGCCCGCGTCTGAGTGCAGCGCCATCACAGGATGATCTTCTCCCCGCCCCTCATCCCTGCGCGGCTGGTGCGCCGCTACAAGCGTTTCCTGTTCGATGCCATCCTCGAAGACGGCAGCGCGGTCACCGGCTTTTGCCCAAACACCGGCTCGATGAGGGGTTTGACCGAACCGGGATCGCGGATCTGGCTTTCGCAGCACGCAGCCGCGACGCGCAAATATGCTCACGCCCTCGAACTTGTCGAGGCAGACGGGACTGTGGTCGGGGTCAACACCGCCATGCCGAACCGGCTCGCGGAGGAAGCGATCCTGGCCGGGCTTGTGCCGGAACTTTCAGGCTTTTCCTCCCTGAAGCGCGAACAGCGCTACGGCCGCAATTCGCGGATCGACATCCTGCTGGAGGACACGACCAAGGGCAGCGTGCATGTCGAGGTGAAGAACGTGCATTTCATCCGAGAGGCAGGGCTCGCGGAGTTTCCCGACAGCGTGACGACCCGTGGCGCCAAGCACCTCGACGAAATGCGCGACCTTGTTCAGACTGGCCGGCGTGCGGCCATGCTTTTCATCATCCAGCGCGCCGATTGCGACCGCTTGAGAATCTGCTCGGATCTCGACCCTGGTTATGGCCGCGCCTTCGCCCGTGCGATCGCTCGCGGTGTGGAGGCCTATGCCGTGCGCTGCCACCTCGAACCGGGCAAAATCGTGCCTGACAGCCTCATCCGGATAGACGAAGACGGGTTTGGTCGTTTATGAACGGCCAAAGCTCCTAGATTAGAACTTGCGAAAGCCACCCCATGGTCACCTATATCGACGCGGCGACGGCACCGCTCAAGAACACCGGCGCGATCCGCCTCTACGGCGCAGACGACTTCGAAGGCATGCGCCGCGCCTGCCAGTTGACTGCACGCTGCCTCGACGCGCTCGTGCCGATGGTCAAGCCTGGCGTGACGACAGCCGCCATCGACAAGTTCGTCTTCGAGTTCGGCGCCGACCACGGCGCCCTGCCCGCGACGCTGAACTATCGTGGTTACAAGTATTCGGTCTGCACCTCGATCAACCACGTCGTCTGTCACGGCATGCCGGACGACAAGCCGCTGCGTGACGGCGATATCGTCAATATCGACGTGACTTACCTGCTCGATGGCTGGCACGGCGATTCGAGCCGCATGTATCCGGTCGGGCAGGTCAAGCGTGCCGCCGAGCGGTTGATGGAGGTCACCTATGAATGCCTGATGCGCGGCATCGCCGCCGTGCGCCCCGGTGCCCGTACCGGTGCCATCGGCGAGGCGATCCAGACTTATGCCGAGGCAGAACGCTGCTCGGTGGTGCGCGATTTCTGCGGCCATGGGGTCGGGCGTCTCTTCCACGACAGCCCGAACATCTTGCATTACGGCAAGGCGAACGAGGGCCCGGAACTGCGCGAGGGTATGATCTTCACCATCGAGCCGATGATCAATCTCGGCAAGCCGCATGTGAAGGTACTCTCGGACGGCTGGACCGCCGTCACCCGCGACCGGTCGCTGACGGCGCAATACGAGCATACGGTCGGCGTGACCGCCAATGGCTGCGAGATCTTCACCCTCTCGCCTGCCGGTCTCGACCGTCCGGGCCTCGGCTGACAGACGCGCGTCAATACGACCTGCCGCAACTTGAACTTGCGCACGGCGGCAGTCGTGTCACTATATCCTTGCGGCGGATCAGCCGCTCGACCATGAGGGTCAGGATTGGGTGGCATGACGAGCAAGTTTCCGTTCTCAGGTGAATCCCTGCGCCATGAAAGCGCAGCCGCACAACAGGTCAGCGACCTCTTCGGCTCCGGTCGACAGCTGCCCCATGATGAAGCCGACGAGCGCAGCTTCTTCGCAGAGCAGCCAGCAAGAGAAAACACCATTGCCAAGGCCGCATCGACACGCGCCGCAATGCCGCCAGAGGCCCATTATCTGGGGCACAGGGAAAGATTGCGCAGCCGCTTTCGCGAGGGAGGCGAGACGGCACTAGCAGATTACGAGATCCTCGAACTGCTGCTTTTCCGGCTGATCCCGCGCCGCGACACCAAGCCGATCGCGAAAGCACTGCTTGCCCGTTTCCAGACACTCGCCGGCGTGCTCGGTGCGCCTCCCGCGCTGCTGCAGGAGGTGAAGGGGGTTGGCGAGACAGTGGCGCTCGATCTGAAGCTGATCGCCAATGTTGCCCAGCGCATGCTGAAGAGCGAGCTTCGCGAAAAGCAGGTTCTGTCTTCCTGGTCGTCAGTCATCGACTATTGCCATGCCGCCATGGCCTATGAGACCACAGAGCAGTTCCGCATCCTTTTCCTCGACAAGCGCAACGTGTTGATTGCTGACGAGATCCAGGGCCGCGGAACGGTCGATCACACGCCGGTCTATCCGCGCGAGGTGGTCAAACGGGCGCTCGAACTGTCCGCGACTGCCATCATCCTGGTCCACAACCATCCGAGTGGCGACCCGACACCCTCGCGGGCGGATATCGACATGACCCGGACCATTGTCGAGACTGCCAAGCCATTGGGTATCACCGTGCATGACCACATCATCGTCGGCAAGGATGGCCATGCCAGCCTGAAGGGCCTGCGGCTGATCTGAACATGACGGTTCCCCACATCTTGGGTGACCGAAAGCCTCATCTGTGGGTCGGCGATAACGAAACGGTGACGTTGCCCTGTCATACTGCTTCTTGATAATGTGCACTGCAGCATGGCGGCAGGCGAATCAGAGGCATCTCATGAACCAGTATGACTTCGTCGTGATTGGCAGCGGACCAGCCGGACGCAGAGCGGCGATCCAGGCGGCCAAGCTGGAAAAGAAAGTTCTCGTCATCGAGAAGGGCACGCGCGTTGGTGGCGTGTCGGTCCATACCGGCACGATTCCTTCGAAGACACTGCGCGAAACTGCTCTCAACCTCACAGGCTGGCGCGAACGAGGCTTCTACGGCCGCAGCTACCGTGTGAAGCAGGAAATCAACGCCGACGACCTGCGTCGCCGCCTGCTCATCACGCTCGACCACGAGGTCGAGGTGCTCGAACACCAGTTTTCGCGTAACCGCGTGCAGCAGATGCGCGGCACGGCGCGATTCATCGACGCACATACGATCGAGGTGACCAAGGAAGATGGCGAAGTGCTGCAGGTGCAGGCCGCCTCGGTCCTGCTCGCCGTCGGCACGCGCCCCTTCAAGCCCTCGCATATCCCCTTCGACGGTGTCAGCATTATCGACAGCGACGAGATCCTCGAGATCAAGGAACTGCCACGCTCGATGATCGTGATTGGTGCAGGTGTCATCGGCATCGAATACGCGACGATCTTCTCGGCGCTCGATACGGTCGTGACCGTCGTCGAACCGCGCGACACCATGCTCGATTTCATCGACAAGGAGATCGTCGAGGACTTCACCTACCAACTGCGCGACCGGAACATGAAGCTGATCTTCGGCCAGACGGTCGAGGGTGTAGAGAAGGTCGACGGCAAGTGCCGCGTGACGCTGAAGAACGGGCGTGTTCTGACCGCCGAAATGGTCCTTTTCGCTGCCGGTCGCGTCGGCGCAGTCGATTCGCTGAACCTGGAAGCCGCAGGGCTGGAAGCCGACAATCGCGGTCGGCTAAAGGTCAACCCCGAGACATTCCAGACCGCCGTCCCCACTATCTATGCGGCCGGTGACGTGGTCGGCTTCCCGTCGCTCGCCTCGACATCGATGGAGCAGGGCCGGATCGCGGCTCGCCATGCCGTCGGCGCGCCGTCTCATGAACCGCCACAGTTCTTCCCCTATGGCATCTATGCCGTGCCTGAGATCTCGACCTGCGGTCTGACGGAGGAAGAGGTCATTCAGCGCAGCATTCCCTATGAAACCGGGATCGCGCATTTCCGCGAGACGTCGCGCGGCCATATCATGGGTCTCGACAGCGGCATGCTGAAGATGATCTTCTCGCTGAAGACCCGTCGTCTTCTCGGCGTGCACATTGTCGGCGAAGGAGCCACCGAACTTGTGCATATCGGCCAGGCGGTGCTCAATCTCAAAGGTACCGTCGAATATTTCGTCGAGAACACCTTCAACTATCCGACGCTGGCCGAAGCCTACAAGATCGCCGGCCTCGATGCCTGGAACCGGATGGGCGAGTTGAAGGTGGAGAAGATCGAACGACGCGCGGCGGAATGACTGCCGGACGGGGCAACGGGTCAGATCTGGCACGAGACGTAGCGCTGATCGGCTGCTAAGCAGGCGACCTCCTCATAGTTGCCCCCGAGTCGGCCATGTCCTCCTCCCTTCGCCAGATTGCTGACCGTCCGCAACTGGTCATTCTGTCCATCATGATCTTCGTGCAGGGCTGCGCTTATGGCTCGACCCTGCCCTATCTGGGTGTGACCGCCATCGGTGCGCTCGGCATGAGCGATCAGGCCTATTCCGCGCTGACGGTGGTCGCCTCGATCATGACCGTTGCGATCAGCGTTTCGCTCGGCATCCTTTCCGACGGCATGGGCGACAAGCGGAAAATGATCGCTGTTCTCGCGTTTGCGGGCACGATCGGCTACGGCGCCATATTCCTGTTCCCTTCTGTCCCCGTCTTCGTCGTTGCGACCGCGCTCGTCATTCCCTTCGCCCAGGCTGTGCACTCGCTGCTCTTCGCCTCTGCGCGGATCGAGACCTCCGCCCTGTCTCAGCGTGACGCAGCCGCGGTCAACACGGTGGTGCGCTCCTTCATGTCTATGTCCTGGGTGGTGATGCCTGCAGTGCTTGGCCTGGTCTTATCGCAATCGGCCAACATGATCGGCGCTTGGGGTGCGGCCGCCGCCTGCACGCTTTTGATCGTGTTGGCATCACTTCTCGTTCTTTCGCCTCCGAAGGCCGCAACATCAGCCACCGGCACCAGCGGTGCCGCCTTCTTCGAAGCGTTGCGCGAACTCGTGCGAGCCGAGATGCTGATCCGCATGATCGCAATGGCCGCAGTCACCGGAATCACGCGAATGGCGATGATGATCTGGCCCCTGATTCTCACGCTTGAACTCGGCGGCTCCACACGGGATGTCGGCTTTATCGCCGCCCTCGTCGCATTCATCGAGATCCCGTTCATGCTGGTCGCGGCCATACTTCTCAAGCGCGTCAGCCTGCTCATGCTGATCATCGTGTCGGCGCTGCTCTACGGCTTGCATATGGTCGGTTTCGCCTTTGCGACGGCGCCCTGGCATTTCTATGCCCTCGCCGTGCCGGGCGCGGCTGCGGCTGCCGGGCTCCTCTCCCTGCCGATCACCTATTTCCAGGAGCTCTTTCCGACTCGCCCGGGTCTCGGTACCGCCTTCATGCCGATCAACTCCTTCCTCGGAAACGCGGTCGCCGCCAGCACCTTCGCGATCGGCGCACACTTCTTCGGCTACTCCGGAACCGCCTTGCTCGGGCTCGGGCTCGCCGTTGCCGGCGTCGCGGGGCTTCTTGCCATCGATAAGGATCGCATCAGGCTCACCTGAGGGTCCTGTCAAAGGTTCAGCGTTTCTCCGTCCTCAAGGATCCGGAGCCGTTCTGCGCCTTGTGTCTGACGATCCCTCATGGAACGGATATCGGCGCGCGAGACCGTCGCATGATCAACGGCGTCCAGGTGGGTTACGAGGACGATTGCAGCACCGGCGAGACGCAGCGTCTCCCGCACCATGGCCGCGTCCATCACTATGGGCCCTTTGCCATGCCAGAGCGCTCCACAACCATGCACCACGACGACATCAGGCTTTTCATCGGCCAGTACGGCCGCCACCTCAGGGCACAGGATCGTGTCACCCGCCCAATACAGGATTGGCTCGTCGATCGCACTGATCAGAAAGCCCGAAACATCGCCCATATCGTCCAGAACCTCCGGAGGTCCGTGACGGCCATCCGTCGTGCGGATCTGGACCGAACCAAGCGCGAGCCCCTGCCCGATCGCTCGGACGTCCTCGAAACCCAAAGCCATGATCGCCGCCTGATCGCGACTATGGCAGAGGATCGGCATCGACTTCGGCAGCGCCCCATGCGAAATCAGGACCGCATCGATGCCATCCAGCAGTTCTTCGACCGCCAGAGGCAGGTCTACGAGCGGTGATGTGGCGCGGCCGGAATAGCTGCGCCCTTCGCCCCTGGCCGCAAGCCAGGGATCGATGAGCAGCCGGCTGCCAGCCACATCGACAGTGAGCGTCGCACTGCGAATTAGCCTGATCTGCATGCCCTCTCTCCATCGCTTAAAGACGAAAAAGCCGCCCCGAAGGACGGCTTTCTCTCAAGTTCACATAGGCTCAAAGATTACTCGGCGTCGCCTTCGGCGGCCTTCTTCTTCGGAGCTGCCTTCTTCTTCGGGGCAGCGTCGTCGCCTTCGGCAGCATCGTCAGCCTTGGCAGCAGCCTTCTTCTTCGGAGCAGCCTTCTTCGCCGGCTTGTCGCCTTCTTCGGCGTCGTCAGCGAGGAGCTCGTCCTTGCTCACGGTCTTGTCGGTGACGGAGACTTCAGCCAGCAGCTTGTCGATGACCTTCTCTTCGAAGATCGGTGCGCGCAGCGAAGCGGCAGCACCCGGCGTGTTGCGGAAGAAGTCGAGGATCTGCTTTTCCTGGCCCGGGAACTGCTGCAGCTGAGCGAAGAGCGACCGCTGCATTTCTTCTTCGGTCACTTCGATGCCGGCCTTTTCGCCGATTTCGGAGAGAACGAGGCCGAGGCGAACGCGGCGCTCGGCAAGCGCGCGGTATTCTTCGCGGGCAGCTTCTTCCGTCGTGTCTTCATCAGCGAAGGTCTTGCCGGACTGGGCGAGATCGGTGTTGATCTGGCGCCAGATGTTCTCGAACTCGGCATCGACGAGCTTCGAGGGCGACTCGAACTTGTAGAGCTCGTCCAGCTGGTCGAGGATCTGACGCTTGACCTTCTGGCGGGTGACGTTGCCGTACTGGCTTTCGATCTGGCCGCGGACGATTTCCTTCAGCTTCTCGACCGATTCGACGCCGAGCTTCGTGGCCAGTTCGTCATTGATTTCGGTCTTGGCCGGGCTTGCGACTTCCTTGACGGTGATGTCGAAGGTGGCTTCCTTGCCAGCGAGGTTGGCTGCCGGGTATTCGGCCGGGAAGGTTACGGTGATGACCTTTTCGTCACCAGCCTTCAGGCCAACCAGCTGCTCTTCGAAGCCCGGGATGAAGCGGTTCGAGCCGATGACCAGCTCTGCGTCTTCGTCCTTGCCGCCGTCGAAGGCTTCGCCATCGACTTTGCCGAGGTAATCCATGGTGACGCGGTCGCCATCAGCGGCCTTGCCCTTCTTCGCTTCGAAGGTGCGGGCGCTCTCGGCGATCTTTTCGATCTGCTCGTTGATCTCGTCTTCAGAGACTTCAACGACTTCGCGGGTCACCTTGATGCCATCGACCGACTTCAGTTCGATCGCCGGTATGATTTCGTAAGACAGCGTGAACTCCAGGTCAGCCTGGGCCGACAGGATCTTTTCCGCTTCCTTCTCGTCCTCGGTCATGACGATTTCCGGCTGGGTCGCGGACTTTTCGCCGCGCTCCGACAGGATCGCCGACGGCTTGTCACGGATGATCTCGTTGACGAGTTCGGCCATGATCGACTTGCCGTACATCTTCTTGACATGGGAGGTCGGCACCTTGCCCGGACGGAAGCCGTTGATGCGGACCTTGTCCTTCACATCGGCCAGGCGCTCATTCATGCGCTGTTCCATGTCCTTGGCCGGAATGATGACCTTGATTTCGCGCTTCAGCCCTTCAGCGAGCGTTTCGATAACCTGCATGTTCTTACCTTCATGTCGTGGCGGCCGTGCTCGGACAGCCGGTGTTTTCCCTGAGCACGACGCCGGAATTGATTTTCCCGGACGTGGCTGCGTCGCAATTCGTCAACAATCTGCCAAGCAAAACGGCGCCGGACTGACAGGAGCCACACCTCGGTGTTCTCTCGTCGATCCCGCGCGGCTTAGCTGGTGCGGGTAGAGAGACTTGAACTCCCACGCCTTGCGGCACCAGAACCTAAATCTGGCGTGTCTACCAATTTCACCATACCCGCGTCCAAAAGCGCATGTCGCATTCGCGCATGGCCCCTCCGGAGCGCGCGTCTCTATAACACCCGTTTTCCCGCACGCAAAGGAAAAATGACAGGATTGCAGGGCGCTCGCGACCCACTTCACAGGCATTGCAGCAGGCGAGTGGTCCCGTTCAGTAAAGCGGCTCTTCGTAGAGCGGTTCGCCATCGAGCATCAGGGCGCGAATCTGCCCCTGCCCGGTATCGGAGATACGAACCGCAACCGAAACGCGGCCTTCGTTCCGGCCGTCCTCGATCAGCTTGCCCTCGCCCTCCGGCACGTAATAGCGTTCTATGCCATAGGAGACCCTAAGGTCACTCGGCAAGCTTTGCCATTGAACAGGACTGTCAACGCTTGCAGCGAGGATGACAGTGCCATCCGTCCTTGAGAGCGAACCGAAAGATGCCTCCACAACGCTCCAATAGGCTTCAGGTTCAGCCTTCAGCCTGACCGCCAGCGGCGGCAAAGGATTGGAGGTCGGCCATTCACCAGAGATCAAAGACGAATCTATGCGTGAGATATCATAGGTTAAGACGACATAATCGCCACGCAGGAGATCTCGCGGATCGACAGGCGCTGTCTTCAGCAGCACTTCATGGCCGTATCGCAGCACGCCGGCACGGCTCTCAATCATATAACCGAGGATTGCCGTCTGAGCCGCCGCAACCACCAGCGCGACCGTTGCAAAGCGCTTCGAGGAAATACTCATGGCGTTACCTCCCCCACCGGTTTTGACAGGCGCCTTTCAACGCGCACGACAATGAAGGCCACAATAGCGACCACGAGACCACTCAGAAGGAAGAAGGCTGACGTGCCAAGCAGGCTGCCGATTGTCTCATTTGCCAGATAAAGAACGTCGGCGACAAAAGCAGAATAGGCGAGATAACGGATGGCAGTGTTGTCGCGTCCCTTGAGCATGATGGCAAGGATACAGAAGCCTAACAAGATGCATCCGGTCACGGCGATCGAGAAGGCGCCATTCGCCTCCAGCTGGTATCGGGCCAAGCCAATCATTGCGACGAGACAGGTGTAGAAGGCGGGAGACTCACCCAGTTTTGCCTCCAGCCCCGCTAACGGCGATACCTTCAGCGTCAGGGCGAGGAAGAGCAGGATCGACGCGACCGTCAGCATGCTGATGCCGAAGTCGCTATTGCTCTCTACGACCAGCCACCAAATCCAGGCGATGAAAAGCCAGTAGGCCAGGTGCTTGGCACGGTCAGCGCCGGTCCAGGCACTGGCTGCCGCCACAACCAGAGCGGCAACAGGCTGCCAATGGGACAGAAGACCCCCTGGCCGCCATTCGAAATCACCAGTCCAGATCCCGACCCACCAGGTTCCGATCGACAATATCCCGGCCATGACAGCCAATGCCGGAGATCTGAAGAGGAAGGCGGAAATGGCTGTCACGGAGAACCACACCAGCATCGCAGTGACGCTATCACCCGAGAGATGGTACATCTGACCGATCAGCTGAATGCCCGCGCCGAAGGCCGTTGCGCCAAGCAGCAGGGCTACCGCCGAGATCCGGCCATACCCCTTTTGGTGGGCGAGTAAGGCTACTCCGTGATAGAGCCAAATCTGGAATACAATGCCCGCGACCCGAACAGTGCGTGGCACCTGATCCCAATTCGCTGCCACCAGCATGAGGATTGCAGCCGCAATCAGTGCGGCAGCACACATGGCAAGCACGGTTCCGAGACTGTAGTTGCTGCTTCTGCGATCAACATCCTCCAACAACCGGCCAGCGGTTTCTGCATCAACCAGCCCCCGCTTGACCCAGTCGTCGAGGTCTCGTTTCAACCTGCCTCTATACATCTGACTGCCCCCTTGAATTCGGAGGCAATCTGAAACGACGCAGACAGAAAGACAAGTCGCTGAGCGAGGCAGCATCGAGGTCTGCCGCCCATGCAAGGACCGCATGCCTTCCATGCTCATTTTGCACTGCACAAAGTCGTACGTGTCGCCTATATTCAATCTCAACAGAGCGACGGAACTTCTGGCGCTTCTTCTTCGATCCGCTCACTCCTCCTCCCAGAGCGGGATCGATTGACCAACGACACTCCTCCTCCCAGTCGTTGGTCTGTATAAATGACGCTCACCGGACCTCCTCCCCCGGTGAGCGTTATTTTTTTGTCTTCTCCCCACTTCTGACCGACTTGTGCTGCGGCCAGCCGTATGACCTGCCCGAATGCAGTGCGCGATGGGAGCTGAGGCAAACGCACAAAAAATCATCAGTTAACAACAGGTTAAATCGATTGATATGCGCAGAGCGCATGGGTGCTCTGCCGCATTATGTCTTCAATGATTTCGCATCGCAGCATATATTCAGATCAAGAAATTCGAAGGGGCCCACAGACGGGTCCAAACCACCAAAGAGGTAGACCCCATGAACATCGCTCGCTCGCTCAACAATTGGCGCAAGTATCGTCAGACGATCACCGAACTCGGCCGCATGTCGGACCGCGAACTGCGTGACCTCGGCATTGGCCGCGAAGACATCCGTCGCGTTGCCCGTCACGCTGTCAACGGCTGATTGGTCCCGACTTCGGTCGGATCCAAAATAGAAAAACCCCGGATCTCCTCCCAGATCCGGGGTTTTTCTTTGTCTGCTCGGCGCTGCTGCTCAGTCTTCGCGTACGGCCACGATCACATCGTGGATCAGCTTCAATACAGCCGGTGCGTCGATCTCGGTGCAGATCTTCTGGCTCGGCAGATCACCGTCCCAATCGGAGGGACCGAATCCACGACCATCCGGCTTCTGGATCGTCTGGCCGTCGGCAATGCCGCCGCAGACTACACGGATCACGCCGCTGCGGGTCTTGAAGAGTTCCGGTGCCACGACATAGACGCAGGCGCAGCTGTCATGCACGACCATGCCGTCGTCGACGAGGCCCTCGTAGAAATCGATGTAGAACTGCGAGAGGTCGAAGAGCAGGCGCGCGCGGCTGGTGCCGGCGGCATCTCGGATGTCGGCGAGCTGCGAACGCGTCATTACCGTCTGCATGGTAACGTCGAGGCCGACAACCACCACAGGCCACTTTGCGGTCATCACCACGTCTGCCGCTTCCGGGTCGCCATGGATATTGGCTTCGGCCGCCGGCGTCACGTTGCCGTTGACGTCAAAGGCGCCGCCCATGATGACGATCTCTTTCACCAGATCGACAATCTCGGGGTCTTCCTTCAGCGCATTGGCAAGGTTCGTCATGCGGCCAACGGCAACGATCGTCACCTCGCCCGGATTGGCACGGACCGTTTCGACGATGAAGCGGTGGGCTGGACGCGGATCGGGATGGACATCAGTCACCTCGGGCACGCCGATATTGCCAAGACCATCATCGCCATGGATGAATTTCGGCGGCTCGTGGCTGACGCGATGCGGAATGAAGGTCTCGCCGGCCCCGCGTGAAACGGGTGAATCAATCTTCCATTCACGCTTCAGGTACAGCGCGTTGCGGGTCGTGATATCGATCTCGGCATTTCCGAACACGGTCGTGATGCCGAGGAGGTCGATCTCCGGATGATGGTGCAGGAAGAGGAGCGCCATGGCGTCGTCGACGCCCGGATCCGTGTCGAAGATGACCTTGTGCATGGAAGAAGTCCTTTTCTTGTTGTTGTTGACCGGCTCTGTGCCGGGTGGGCGAAACGATAGACCGAGAGCGTGACGACGGGAAGACGCCAGCTCAGGCGCCCGCTTTCTTCTTTTTTCCGACATTGCGCAGCACATGGCTGAAATCGGAATTGTAGAGATCGCTGTCGCGGAATTCGACATGGCCGAAGACTTTGCCGACCAGTACCAGTGCGGTCCGCGTTATCTTCGCCTTGCGCACCTCTTCCGCCATATCCTTCAAGGTCGTACGGATGAAGAGTTCGTCCGGCCAGGTGGAACGATAGGCGATCACCACGGGGCAATCCTCGCCGTAATAGGGGGTCAGTGTGTCCCGTATATGCGCGAGATTGCGGATCGACAGGTGGATGGCAAGCGTCGCCCGGGATTTGCCGAGGATATCCAGCGTTTCGAATTCCGGCATGGACGATGCCTTCATCTCGGTGCGGGTGACGATAACTGTCTGTGCGATCTCGGGAAGTGTCAGTTCAGTCTTCAACCGTGCGGCGGTCGCCGCAAAGGCCGGAACGCCGGGAACGACGTCATAGGGAATGCCTGCCGCATCGAGCCGCCGCATCTGTTCGGCAATGGCACCATAGATCGACGGGTCGCCGGAATGCACGCGTGCAACGTCCTCCCCGCGTTCGTGGGCTGCCACCATATCCGCGACGATCTCGTCGAGATGCATGGGCGCCGTGTCCTTGACGAGTGCATCCTCGGGTGCTGCCTTGACGATCTCCTCCGGCACCAGCGAGCCGGCATAGAGGCAGACAGGGCAGCGCTCGATGAGCCTGAGGCCGCGCACGGTGATCAGATCGGGGGCTCCCGGCCCGGCGCCGATGAAATAGACGGTCATGCTTCAATTCCCTTCATGCCACTGTCTGCCTTGCCCGAATAACCACGCGGCGTGTAGACCCAGGTCTTGCCGTCGCCGGTCGTCACGGTCCGGCTCTCGGACGAGCCGACCACCACGACGGTCAGCATGTCGACATCGTCGACGTTCAATTCGCCAAGCGGCACGGTGCGGACGTTTTCGCCCTCGCGGCCAAGATTGGTGGCGAGGATGACGGGGGTCGTGGCCGGGCGATATTTCAACAACTCGTCGCGGGCATAAGCGAGCTGCGTGCGGCGTTTCATCGATACGGGATTGTAGAAGGCAATGACAAAGTCGCCCTCGCCCGCCGCCTTCACCCGGCGCTGGATATGCTCCCAGGGGGTGAGAAGGTCCGAGAGCGAGATGGTGCAGAAGTCGTGGCCGAGCGGCGCGCCGATCCGGGCAGCAGCGGCCTGTAGCGCGGAAATACCGGGCGAGACCTGCACTTCGATGCGGCTCGCCCCATCGGTGATGCCGCCCTTGTCGAACAGCTCGAAGACCAGCGTCGCCATGGCATAGATGCCCGCATCGCCGGAGCAGACCAGGGCCACCGTCTTTCCCTCACCGGCCAGCTCCATGGCATGCACGACGCGGGCTTCTTCCTTGCCGAGATCGAAATCGTGGCGGGTTTTGCCATCGGCGAGCGGACCAAGCAGGTCGAGATAGAGCGAATACCCTATGAGATCGGTGGAGGCCGCAATCATGCGCGACACCTCGGGCGAGCGCCAGCCTTCCGAGCCCGGGCCGATACCGACGACGAAGAGCGTGCCGCGGGCACGGCCTGTTGTCTTCGGGTCGACAATATCAGCGGCCCTCGCAATAGCGGCTGTGGCTCCCCTCGACTTGATCTTTTCGACAACGAGGTCGCCCGACGCGCCAACGGCCGCAAGCGCTGCCCCTTCCGCCACACCGTGGCAGCCAACTTCGGCAAAGACGACCTCAGACGGGTTCTTCAGACGCGGTGCCTCGGCTTCGAGCGCGGCTGCCGTGAAGAAGCGGGCCGGCACGCCGAAATGGGCGGCCACCGCATGGATCGCCGTCTCATCCGCCTTCAGGTCGATCGAGCAGACGGCCGCCAGGCTTTCCCGCGCGAAACCACCCTTTGCGAGCGCTTCCTCGGCAAGCGCGATGGCCTCTTCCGGCTTTGCATGCCGCTCGCAGCCCATGCCGAGCACCAGCGTCTTGGGGTGATAGACGAGTTCGAGCTCGCCTGCGGTCTTCTGTTGGTCGGTCACGGAGAGCGTCACACGGGCCTCTTGCTGAAATGGAAGTCTTGATTGAGTGAGCCAGGCAGCGGTTTCACCCTCGAGCCGGGCGCTAGCGCCGGCCACGAGCTCGGCCATCACCACCTTGGCGCTCTCGGGATTGACCAGCACATAACCTTCCGGTGGCTGGTCAAGCGCTAACCCGAACTTGAGATCGCCGGCTGTCGTGATGGCGGCATGGGCACCGATGGCGGTCGCAATCTGTCGAGCGAGGTCATTGGCGCCGTGATGGCCGCCGAGCAGCGGCACGACGGAGGAACCATCCTCAGAGACGGCGAGCACGGGCGGTTCGGAGTGTTTGTCGGAGAGGATCGGTGCGAGGAGACGAATAAGCGCGCCAGACGCCATCACCGCAACGATCGGCCGACCGGCGGCAAACAGCGCCTGAATATGATCCTTGGCAGAGGCAAAACGAACATCCGCCTCCGCGACGCGGGCGGCAGCGCCATGCAGTTCGCCGCCGATATCCTCCGCAATGCGGCGGCCGAGCGCAGCGGCGGCCTCGCTCAGGATCACAACGGCCGGTTTGACGGGAGATGCTGAGATACCCGTCATCGGGGCCCGCTTCCCAGCGTCTTGGCGAGTGCCGGATGCCAGCGCTCGTCGCCCTTGTAGATCAGGATCATCGAGAAATAGGGGGCGGTGTCCTCGGACACCTCGCCCAGCGGCGTCAGCTTCTGTTCGGCAAGGCTGACCCGCTCCGCATAGCCGGCCTGCGCCGTCAGTCCGAGGCTTTCGATCAGCGCACGGATACGGGCGAAATGCCGGCCGAGCTTGATGATCGCGACGGCGCCGGAGGTCTCGATGCGAGCTGCCAACTCTTGATCCGAGAGAGGTCCTGGCAGCACGGTGAGCACGTCGTTGCGGGCAGCAAGCGGCCGTCCGAGACCAGCGGCAGCCGCCATCATCGAGGAAACGCCCGGCACGACCTCTGTCGGATATCGATCGGCGAGCCGCTCGAATAGATACATGAAGGAGCCATAGAAAAAGGGATCGCCCTCGCAGAGGACTGCGACATCCGATCCGGCATCGAGATGATGCGACAGCGTCTCGGCAGCCTTCGTGTAGATGTCCTGGGCCGGAAAGCGTTCGACCCGCATCGGCACGATGATCGGTACTTCCAGCTGAGCGGCGGTCAGATACGGAACCGCGATCTGACGGGCAAAGCTCGGGCCGGTATCGGGCGCGGGATAGGCGACGACAGGGCAGCTCGTCAGGATACGATGGGCCTTCAGCGTCAGCAGTTCCGGATCGCCGGGGCCGAGGCCGAGGCCATAGAGTTTACCGGTCATGTGGACTGCTCCTGAATGCCTACGTGTCCCTCATCCCCCTGCCGGGACCTTCTCCCCGTGAACGGGGAGCAGGCGGCACGACGTCGGCCACGATGGCCTTCTCCCCGCCTGCGGGGAGAAGGTGCCCGAAGGGTGGATGAGGGGCCAAGGTTCAAACTCATGCGCCCTCTCCCTTCACGACCGTCCACATCGTCACCGGCATCAGCGACTTCCAGCCACAATAGCGACCAACCGGGGCCGCCCGCGCCACCTGAATCCGTGAGAGATCACCGCCATGGCGGCTGCGCAGATCTACAAGCCTGGCCTCGCCTTCGATCGTCACCGCATTGGCAACCAGCCGTCCGCCAGGAGCCAAGGCTGCCCAGCAGGCTTCGAACAGCCCCTCGCCGCTGACACCGCCGCCGATAAAGATCACGTCCGGGGTCTTCAAACCCGCCAAAACTGCGGGCGCCTCGCCCTCGACGACGTCCAGATCGGGCACGCCGAGCACCTGAGCATTCTCGCGGATCATCGCCAGTCTCTCGGGTTTCGCCTCGATCGCGATTGCCCTGGTGCCCATGCCGGAGCGCATCCATTCAATCGCAATCGAGCCGCAGCCGGCGCCGACATCCCAGAGACGGGCATTCGGAAAGGGCGCGAGCTGGGCAAGAGTTGCCGCGCGGATCTCGCGTTTGGTTAGCTGCCCGTCGTGACGGAAGGCGTCATCGGGCAGGCCCGGCACAGGTGCCAGCAGCGGCCCGTCCCAGGCGCAGTCGATGGCCAGCGTGTTGAAATCCGAGATCACAGGGCATGTCTCGGCCATTTCGAGCGCTGTCATGCGCAGGATACGCTCTTGCGTGCCGCCCATGTGTTCGAGCACTTGCAGCACGGAAGCGCCGAAGCCGCGCTCGGAGAGCAGTACGGCCGCGGCCTGCACGGTCGAGGCGTCCGAGGTCAGCGCCAGGATGCGGGCGCGCGGCATGACATGCCGGTTGAGGAAGGCGAGCGGGCGGCCATGCAGCGAGATCTGCGTCACCGATTGCAGCGGCCAGCCAAGCCGGGCAGCGGCGAGCGAAAAGGCCGACGGGCTCGGCAGCACGAACATTTCGTCGGCCGCCACATAGCGCCGAAGCGTCGCGCCGATGCCGAAATGCATGGGGTCGCCGGTGGCCAGTATCGTTACGGGCGTGCCACGCAGTTTCAGGATTTCGGTCAGCGTCTCGCGAAAACCGGCGCCCCAGGTGAGGATACGCTTCAGATCGGGCAGGTTCGATCCATCGATGACGGCATCCAGGCGCTCACCGATAACAAGCGTTTCCGCCTGCCAGACGACCGCCTGCGCCTCGGGGGTGAGGCTTTCCAGCCCGTTGTCGCCGATGCCGATGATGGTGAGCCAGGGGCCTTGCACGCGATCAGACATTGGTGCCGAGCCCTCCCGCCAATGCATTGATTGCAGCCGATGCCATGGCCGAGCCGCCCCGACGACCGCGCACGGCGATATAGGGAATGCCTCTGGAATGGGCGATCAGTTCGTCCTTGCTTTCAGCGGCCCCCACGAAGCCGACGGGAAAACCGAGGATGATGGCCGGCTTGGGCGCGCCGGCATCGATGCGTTCCAGCAGGCGGAAGAGCGCCGTCGGCGCATTGCCGATCGCGACCACTGCGCCGGCAAGATGTTCATCCCAGAGGTCGACCTGTGCGGCCGAGCGGGTATTGCCGATTTCCTCTGCCTTCGGGCGCACGCGCTCGTCGTTCAGAAGGCAGAGGATCTGGTTCTCGGCCGGCAGCAGGCGGCGGATGATGCCGTGGCGGACCATCTCCACATCGACAAGAACCGGGGCACCCTTTTCAAGCGCTGCAGCACCGGCCTCGAAAGCGCCTTCGGACCACCTGACATCATCGGCGAGATCGACCATGCCGCAGGCATGGATGAGACGGATGACCAGCGGCTGCAGAACGGTCGGGAAGCGGTCGAGTGCTGCCTCCTCGCGGATGGTGGCGAAGGACTGGCGGTAGATTTCATCGGGGTTGCGGATGTAATCGAGTGTGGCGTTCATGCGGCCAGCTCCCCCGAAAGTTCCCGATGCCCGATGCCGAGCACCCAGCCCTCCTCAGCAAGCGATGTCGCGACCTCCTCGTCTGACAGCATTGGCGGACGATCCAGAAGCATTGCAAGTCGGCCATCCGCATCGAAGCCTGCAAAGGCCTCGGCGACGGTGCGGACCTGCGCCTGGTCCTTCACCTCGTCCCGAGAGGCCAACGTGAAGAGCGAGGGATAGATCTCCGCGAAGACGACGGACTTTTTGAAAGCCGTGGCAAAACCGGTCTCGAAAGGCCAGACGGCGATGTGTTCACCGTAGCCGCTTTCGTCGAGGAAGCGCGACAGTCGGGCGATCCCGAGCAGTGTCTGGCTGCCGACGGAACCGTTGTAGCTCAGTTGCCAGACGGATTTTGCCCCCTTGGCAAACTGCTCCGATCGCCGGAAGACAAGCGGGGCCGCCAGTGGCGCGGGCGGCTTCTTGTCGGAGAGATCGGCATAGGCATGCTGATGCGGTCGCCCCCAGAAGCGTGGTTCGCCGGCAAAATGGGTCGCGTTCCAGCGCGAGGCGAGATCGAAGCGATTGTTTCGGTTATCGGGCGCATCCTCGATTTCATCGGCGATCTTGCGCCAGAGGGCCCGCCAGTTGGGCTCTCCCGTCAGCCGCTCGGCGGTGCCAGCAGGATAGCCGAAGGCGAAGTCGAAGCCGCAAAGCAGGCGTTTGCCCTCGGAAACCGCTGCGCCGACCACGGCGTCGAGGCGCTGCATGAAAGCATGACGGGTCGAAAAGTTCTCGTTCCATTCGATCTCATGACCATCGCCCTCGCGCCGGGCGAGGCACGCCCAGAGCGAGTTCTTGCCGGTCACCGGTTGCCCTGCACCGGACCAGTCGACGATCAGGATGCGATCGAAGAGCGGCATCACTTTTTCTTCTGCATCGACTTCGGCCCCAGCGGATGGTCGGCGTGGGGGTAAGGCGCGTGGTGATGATCGTGACCATGCGAATGGCCATGCTCATGTGCGTGCCCATGGCCATGAGCATGATTGTGATGGCCGTGATCATGGCCATCATGGTGATGGTCGTGCCCATGGTCATGGCTGTGATCGTGCCCATGATCATGCTCATGGTGACCGCAGCCACAATTCGGTCCATGCTCGTGATGGGCCGCCTTGCCCGAGGAAGGCGCATCCATCACGGCCTGCAGTTCGGCATCCGGCGTCTTGTCTTTGAGGACTGCATATTTGCCGCCCAAAGTGAACGACGGCGCGTAGTCGAAGGCCGGCTCCACGGCAACGGGCTTCAGCGGCGCCGGCTCGGCATGGCTGTGCACCGGCGTCCAGGGCAGACCATGCTCGCGACAGAAATCGGGATCGCGGCAGGAGGCATCGCAATCGCCCTTGCAGGGACAGTTTTCGAGGCCACCGCCGATACCCTCCACATGGTGGTGGTGGCTCTCCTGCGGCTGGCCGACATCGGCTTCGAATCCGAGCACCTGTTCGCGATACTTGCACATCTGGCAGTTCATCACAGCGGCACCCTCGAGGATCTCCCTGACGCGATCCTGGAAGGCATCGAGCACCAGCGGGTGGTCGTTCAGGTAGCTCGCCTTGACAAACTGGATCTCCGGATAGCGCGCTGCCACCTCGTCGGTATAGCTGTAGATACGCTTCACCAGGACGCCAGTGAAGAGGAAATAGGGGAAGACGACGATGCGCTTGTAGCCCAGCTTTGCAGCATGGGTCAGACCCGGCTCGACCAGCGGGAAGGTCACGCCCGAATAGCAGGTCTCGCCCCAACCGAACCCCATGCCTTCCCAGAGCATGCGCATGACCTTGGTGGCGTTGGAGTTGGCGTCCGGATCGGACGAGCCGCGACCGACCACCATCAGCAGCGTCTCGTGTTTGTCGACGAAACCAAGGGTATCGTTCGCCTCGTCGACAGCCGTCTGGATGCGGTCACCGGCGGCGCGGATCATCTTCAGGTCGATACCGAGCTCACGGCCGTAATTGATGACGAAATCCTTGTGCTGCGCCTGGTAGGTGTTGAGCACCGAAGGGATGTCGTTCTTCGCGTGGCCTGCGGCAAACAGCATGCCGGGGACCGCAAGCACGCGGGTCACGCCCTGTTCGCGCAGGCTGTCGAGACCGGCTGAAATCACCGGATTGCAGAATTCGAGATAGCCGTACTCGACCGGCATGTGCGGATTGCGGGCGCGCAGCGCCTCTGCAATCACGGCGAATTCCTTCGCTGCGTTCTGATTGCGGCTGCCGTGGCCGCAGACCATGATTCCGAGTTTTTCCGCCATGATGATACAAGGCCTCCCTGCTTCGTTCTTTCTGCCTGTACGAAGCGCCGGACTTATCGCGCCTTTCGGCACGGTCCATGGCCTTTGGGACAGCTCCGGAATTGGCCCCCTGATTGGGTCGGCCGCACCGGACTATTTCCAGCCTGTCGAACAGGCGCCGTCGCACATTACCACGAGCTTTATCGAAGCCTTATCAAACGGTCAAACCGGATTGCGGCGCTTTATGTGACGGAAGCGGCAGTTCACAGAATGTCCCTTGTGCGACCTGCACGACACGCTCTCGCAAGGTTGCGCAGCCGAGGCGTTTGGTCCACAAGAGCGCCACCTTCCCTCACCCTTCACGAGTCTCCCCGTGGCCGATCTCGCTTTCCAAGCTTTGCTGCTGCTGTTCATTGCCGCCTTCATCGCCGGCTTCATCGATTCGATTGCGGGTGGCGGCGGGCTGATTACCATTCCCGCGATGCTGATTGCCGGCATTCCGCCGCTGGAAACGCTGGGCACCAACAAGCTGCAGTCGATGTTCGGCGCAGGGTCGGCAACGCTCGCCTATGCGCGCAAAGGTCACGTGGATCTGAGTAAGCAGCTGCCGATGGCTGTCATGGCGGTGATCGGTGGTGCCATCGGTGCCCTGATCGCAACGGTGGTGCCAGGCGACGTGCTGCGGGTGCTGATGCCCTTCCTGCTGGTCGCCATCGCGCTCTATTTTGCGCTGAAGCCGAACATTTCCGACGAAGACCGCCATCAGCGCATGACGCCCTTCGTCTTCGGCGTGACGCTTGTGCCGCTGATCGGCCTCTATGACGGCGTCTTCGGCCCCGGCACCGGCTCGTTCTTCATGCTCGCCTTCGTTTCGCTTGCCGGCTTCGGCATGCTGAAGGCAACGGCGCATACGAAGCTTCTGAACCTCGGCTCCAATCTCGGCGCCTTCCTGATCTTCGTCGCCAGCGGCGTGGTGCTCTGGAAAGTCGGCCTCCTGATGGGCGTCGGCCAGTTCCTCGGCGCCCAGACCGGCTCACGCTTCGCAATGCGCAAGGGCGCCAAGATCATAAAGCCGCTGCTGGTCGTCACCTGCGTGGCACTCGCCATCCGGCTGTTGGCGGACCCGACCAACCCGATCCGGGTATGGATCGGGGTCTGAGGTTCAGTACTCCACGCCGATCTGAGCCTTGATGCCCGAGCGGAAGGGGTGCTTCACCAGTTCCATCTCGGTTACGAGATCGGCGAGTTCGATCAACTCGTCCTTGGCGTTGCGACCGGTCAAGACGACATGGGTCATCGGTGGTTTTTCGGTTGCCAGGAATTCCAGCACCTCCGCCAGATCGATGTAGTCGTAGCGGATGGCGATGTTCACCTCATCGAGCAGCACCATAGAATTGGCGGGATCGCGGATCAATTCCTTGGCCTTCTCCCAGGCGGCCTGCGCCATCGCGATATCGCGCGCCTTGTCCTGGGTTTCCCAGGTGAAGCCTTCACCCATGGTGTGGAAGTCGCACAGCTCCGAGAAATGCTTGAGGATCATGTCCCGTTCGCCTGTTGACATGGCGCCCTTGATGAACTGGACCACGGCGCATTTCTTGCCGTGTGCGATGTGCCGGAAAATCATGCCGAAGGCAGCAGAGGACTTGCCCTTGCCCTTGCCGGTATGAACGATGATCAGGCCCTTTTCGCCGGTCTTGGTCGCCATGATCTTGTCACGGGCGGCCTTCTTCTTGGCCATCTTTTCCGAATGGCGGGCGAGATCGGTCTCGCCGGTGGCAATCGTTTCCTCAGTCATGTCGTACTCCCGGAACTATTGAATTCTTTTGCGAATTAGATGGGTTGCGGTTTACTACAACGGTGACCGCGTCCCGTCTTCAAGCGACGCCACCTTGCCCCTTTGGCAAGTCGTCCACTATGTTGAGCCAGTCGACGCGCTCGTCCCAGTGCCAGTGCTCGCGGATCGCTACGGAAAGCCCATCATCAAGGCTCGCGACATAGAAATCGATATCATCAGGCCGTCGCTCAGTCTCGAATGACATGGGCGACCCGCAACTGCTGCAGAAGCCGCGCCGCACACCCGGGGACGAGGCGTAAAAGTGCAGACTGTCTCCCTCGAGGCGCGCGCTGTCGCGCGGAACGGTGAAGAAGGTCGTTACAGGCGAAGAGGCAGCCCTTCGGCAGCTCTCGCAATGGCAATGACCAGAGCTGCGGACGGGTCCAGAGGTACGGAAGCGCACACCTCCACACAGGCAATGCCCCCGCAAAGCCATCGGGTCACTCTGTTGAACGTCAGACATGCAACTCTCCCTCGGCAAGTTCGCTCAAGGTGAATTTGGCTGAGTTGCTCTTCGGCGTCCACAGGCCGCGCTCGATCGCCTCGATCAAGCGGTCGGCGAGTTCCCTCTGCGCCGGGGCATTCTTTTCTGCCATGAAATCGCGCACCCGCTCATCGAGGATGAACGCCTGGTAGACGGCCTCGAAATGGTGGTCACGGACGGCACCCGTCGTTGCGGCAAAGGCGAACATATAGTCGACGGTCGCGGTCATCTCGAAGGCACCCTTGTAGCCGTGGCGCATGACGCCTTCGATCCATTTCGGGTTGACGACACGGGCACGCACGACACGGCCGATCTCTTCCTCAAGGCTGCGGATGACAGGCTTTTCCGGCCGCGAATGGTCGTTGTGATAAACCTTCGGTCTCACACCCGCGACATGCTCGATCGCTGCCGTCATGCCGCCCTCGAACTGGTAATAATCATCGCTGTCGAGCAGATCGTGTTCGCGATTGTCCTGGTTCTGCACCACCGCCTGAACGGAGCGTAGACGCTCCTCGAAGAGGCCGCGTTCGGCCTTGCCCTCCTCGCCCGCGCCATAGGCATAACCGCCCCAGACGAGATAACTCTCGGCGAGGTCGGCACGGTCATTCCAGCCCTTCTCGTCGATCAATGCCTGCAGGCCAGCCCCATAGGCGCCAGGCTTGGAACCGAAGACGCGGTAGCCGGCGCGGCGGGCGGCCTGCTTTTCGTCCAGCCCTTCGGCGATCAGTACCTCGGTTTCGGCCCTGACCCGTGCTGCAATCGGGTTGTCACCCTCGTCCTCGTCGAGGCTGGCCACCGCACGCACCGCCTTGTCGAAAAGCGCGATCTGCTCGGGGAAGGCATCGCGGAAGAAACCGGAGATGCGCAGCGTCACGTCGACACGAGGCCGTCCCAGCAAGGCCATGGGGATCACTTCGAAGCCGGTAACGCGCCGCGAGGCCATGTCCCAGAGCGGCTTGACACCGATGAGCGCCAGGGCCTGCGCGATGTCATCGCCACCGGTGCGCATATTTGACGTGCCCCAGGCGGTGATGCCGAAGGAGGTCGGCCATTCGCCGTGATCCTGCACGTAACGCTGGATCAGGAGCTCGGCGGATTTCTTGCCGAGTTCATAGGCCGCCGGCGTCGGCACGGCGCGGCTGTCGACGGAGTAGAAGTTTCGGCCCGTCGGCAACACGTCCGGGCGTCCGCGTGTCGGCGCGCCGGAGGGACCGGGGGGCACGAAGGTGCCGGCAAGCCCCTTCAGCAGGCCCTGGATTTCGGCAGGGCCGGAGGAGACGACGGCGGGTTTCAGGCGGGTTTCGATTTCAGCGAGCACGGCGCGGGTGCGAGGCCAGTTGTCTGGGCAGGCGATCTCTCCGGCGACCAACTGCGCAGCTAGTAACTCGATCCGTTCCACGGTGTCGCCGTGGGTACGCCAGGGGGCTTCGGTGAGATCGGTGAGGATCGCGGGCTTCGGGCCGGTCCACGGGGCGGACATGACGCAGTCTAGTGGGTCGAAGCCTTCCGTCTTGAGAAGATCCCCCGCGATGGCCCGCTGCAGGCTTGCATCGCTGCCCTCGCCCTGGCCGCGTGGAACCCGGGCAAGCGCGACAACGAGATCGGTCAGCAGCCGCCCCTCGGGCGCAAGCCCGAAGATGTGCAAGCCGTCGCGGATCTGCATTTCCTTGAGGTCGCAGAGATAGGCGTCGAGCTTTTCCAGTGCCGTCTCGTCTGCCTCGCCCTTGGCGATGCCGGCGTCCTGGTCGAGGCCGATATCGGCGATCAACTCCAGGATCTGCTTTTTCAAGAGTACGAGCCGGCGCGGATCGCCGCCCGAGGCTTCGTAGTATTCGTCGACCAGCGCCTCAAGATCCTTCAGCGGCCCATAACTCTCGGCACGCGTCAGCGGTGGCGTCAGGTGGTCGATAATGACGGCGGAGCTGCGGCGCTTGGCCTGCGTGCCCTCGCCGGGATCGTTGACGATGAAGGGATAGAGATGCGGCAATGGGCCGAAGACGGCTTCGGGGAAACAGGTTTCCGACAGCGCCAGGGCCTTGCCCGGCAGCCATTCGAGATTGCCGTGTTTGCCCATGTGGATGAGCGCCTGAGCGCCGAATTCCCGTCTCAGGAAGGCGTAGAAGGCGAGATAGCCATGCGGCGGCACGAGGTCGGGGGAATGGTAGGTTTCCTTGGGATCGATGTTGTAGCCACGCGCCGGCTGGATGCCGATCATGAGCTTGCCGAAGCGCATCAGCGGCAGCGCAAAGGCACCTTCCAGGTGAAAGGGATCGGCCTCCGGGGCACCCCAGCGCGCGGTTACGCGCTCCTGAACTTCTTTGGGAAGATCATCGAAGAACTTTATGTAATCGCTGATGGAAAGACGTTCGCGAATGACCCGTCCGTCGTTCGCAGCGTTCGTCGGGCCTGCCATCAGCGCCTGCATCAGCGCATCACCATCGGCGGGTAGATCGGCAATGTCATAACCCGCGTCGCGCATGGCGCGCATGACCTCGATCGTGCCGGCTGGCGTATCCAGTCCGACGCCATTGCCGAGACGTCCGTCGCGGTTCGGGTAATTGGCCATAACAAGCGCCACGTGGCGGTCGGCGGGATCAGTTGCCCGGAGCTTCGCCCAGTTCGCCGCCAGTTCGGCGACGAAACGCATGCGGCCGGCATCCGGCTCGTGGCTGACCAGATTTGCCTCGACCCGCTCGTCAAAGCGCGCCTTGGACTTGAAGGAGACGGCGCGGGTCAGCACCCGGCCATCGACTTCCGGTAAAGCGACGCTCATCGCCAGATCGCGGGCGCTCAAGCCCTGGCTCGAACTCTCCCAGGTGGCGCGCGGCGAGGACGAGAAAATCGCCTGCAGGACGACAACATCGGTCTCGTCGAGCACCGTCGACGGCTTTTCCGCGCCAGGCGTCGAGACGGCGAAACCGGTGGTGTTGACGACAACAGATGGCGGGAATCGGTTGAAGATGGCGCGGAGCGTATCGACCGAGACCTGATCCTTGAGGCTCGAGACGAAGACCGGTAGCGGTATCAGTCCCTCAGCCTTCAAGGCTTCGACCATGGCTTCGACGGGTGCCGTTTCGCCGCTCTGTACGAGGGCGCGATAGAAGCAGAGGGGGGCGACATTGCCTCTCTCTGCAGCCAAGGAGAGTGTCAGGGTGAGGGGCTGGTCTTGCGCAGAGGTTCGCCCCTCATCCGCCCTGCGGGCACCTTCTCCCCGTGCACGGGGAGAAGGAGGCATGCCGCCGGCCGCAACGCCGCTCTCCCCCCTTGTGGGGGAGATGGCCGGCAGGTCAGAGGGGCGCGCCAGGAACGCGAGCCTCTCCCATTCCTCGACCCCAATCACGCCCCTGCCCGGCCACCAGATGCCGGCTTTCAGCAGTGGACGCGCCGGTTCCGGACGTTCGTCCCCGCCCAGCATAGCCTCGGCATAGGATACGAAGGCCGAGGCATTGCCCGCCCCGCCTTCGGTGAGATAGGTCCAGAGACCCTGGCGATCGTCATCCGCGCAGGCCTGGAAGGGCGAAAGCCCCTCGTCCGGCTTGTCGTCTCCCGGCAGTACGACGATGGCCGCGCCGCTGCGACGGGCGCAGGCATGCAGCGCCTCCAGCGCATAGTGGAAGTAACTCGCCCCACCCAGCGCCCGCACCACGATCAGCCGCGCATGCCGCGCCGTGCGCTCGATATAGGTATCGACCGACATCGGATGCTTCAGCGTCATCAGGCTGGCAAGCCGCCAGCGAACCACCTCTCCGCCCCTCGCCTGCACGGCTGCGGCAATTGCCGCAAGCTCCGTATCGGCGGCCGAGAGGAACAGCACATCCCCCGGCGTCTGGCCGAGATTGATCGCCTCGTCGCCGTCGCTGATCGATCCCTTTTGGGCAAGGAGCAGATGCATGGATCAGCCGGCCGCCGCCTGAACGTCCTCGACGACGGCGCCGAAATCCCATTCATGCAGGCCGATGACGACGATGCGCGTCTCGCGCTTCTCCTCGCTTGTCCAGGGGCGGTCGAAATAGGTGTCGATGCGAGTGCCGACGGCCTGGATGACGAGGCGCATCGGCTTGCCGGGCACGTCGATGAAGCCCTTCAGGCGCAGGATGTCGTGCTTCTCGATAACCGGCTTCAGGCGGTCGATGAACTCTTGGGGATCCTTGATCGCGCCAAGCTTCAGGACGAAGCTTTCGAACTCGTCATGGTCATGATGATGGTCGTGGTCTTCGCCCGAGGCATGCAGCGCCTCGTGCTCCAATTCGTGATGCGACTTGCGGTTTTCGATGTCTTCTTCGGTGCTGGCACCGATGCCGAGCAGGACGAGCGAGGGCACTTCGCCGTTCTTCGCCTCGATCATCGAAGGCTTACGGCTGGTGCGGCCCGTGACTTCCGCGCGCACGGCAGCGATACCGGCAGCGTCCAGGAGGTCGGTCTTGTTGAGGACGATGAGGTCGGCGCAGGTCAGCTGATCCTCGAAGAGTTCTTCGATCGGGCTTTCGTGGTCGAGATTGTCGTCGTCGGCGCGCTGGGCGGCGACTGCGTCATGGTCGTCGGCAAAACGACCGGCGGCGACGGCAGCGCTGTCGACCACGGTCACGACACCATCGACGGTGACGCGGGTCCGGATATCCGGCCAGTTGAAGGCAGCGACCAGCGGCTGCGGCAGTGCCAGGCCAGAGGTTTCGATGACGATATGGTCAGGCTTCACGTCGCGCTCAAGCAGCTTCAGCATGGTCGGTACGAAGTCGTCGGCGACCGTGCAGCAGATGCAGCCATTGGTGAGTTCGATGATGTCATCTTCGGTGCAATTGTCGGCGCCGCAGCCCTTCAAGACATCACCGTCGACGCCGAGGTCGCCGAATTCGTTGATGATCAGCGCGATCTTCTTGCCGCCGGCATTCATCAGCATGTTACGGATGATGGTGGTCTTGCCTGCCCCCAAAAAGCCGGTGATGACGGTAGCGGGGATCTTTTGCTGCAACATGGTTCAACCCTTCATTTTCAACGGCAAACCCGCCGCGATAAAATAGACTTCAGCCGCCTCGGCGGCGATGGCTTGGTGGAGACGGCCGGCATGGTCGCGGAAGGCGCGGGCCATCTTGTTCTCAGGCACGATGCCGAGGCCGACTTCATTGGAGACGAAGATGACGGTGGCCTGGAGTTCCCCAAGACTGGCGGCGAGTGACGCGCCGTCCGCGTCCACGTCACGGCCTTCTTCCATCATCAGATTGGTCACCCAGAGCGTGAGGCAGTCGACAAGGATCACCCGATCGGGCTTGTCGAGCGTCTTCAGCGCACCGACGAGATCCAGCGGCTCCTCATGCGTCGTCCAACCGTCATTGGCACGGTCGGCCTTGTGCGCCTCGATGCGGGCGCGCATCTCGTCGTCCCAGGCGCGGCCCGTGGCCAGATAAACGCGATCTAGGCCGGTGTTGCGCGCCGTTGTTTCGGCGAAACGCGACTTGCCCGAGCGCGCACCGCCGAGAACGAGGATGGATCGGGAATTGGATGCGGTCATGGTGCGCCATGACCTTCGACCGCCCGCAGACGGCCAGCGGTGCATGCCTTCAGCATGCACAAGAAAACAATCGATGCCCCGTCCGCGCATGCGGACCGGCACCGACGGGTCGACAAGGACCCGCGGATGCAGAACGTCGCCACGACAACCTCCGTGCTGGCAACGGGGAGACCTCCCCAGTGTGGGCACCATGCCCGTGGATGGCAGGTCTCCTGGCTCGCAGGTCGTGATCCTCGAAAGGACCGTCGGGTTCTCCTCGCCTTCCCAGGGTTTGCGGCAACACGAAAGAGCGGACGATTCGTAGAAAAAGAGGCGTCCTGCCCCGGCTGATCGTGTTGCCACCCCAGTGGCTTTTCCGTCCTGCCGTTCTGGCGAGCCGGTCGCACCCTGCGACCCGTCACTCGTTCAACGACAAGGCGGATGGAGAACCCTCGCTGCAATACAGTCGCGGGGTCGGCTGCGTTCGGCGTGCCCGGTTGGGGTCCACGCCTTCGCATTCCCTTTTGCTCTCCGGACAACATCTCTGCCGTTCGGAAACCATCCATCATGAGGATTAGGCCGAGGTCGAAGCCGAGTCAATCACAGCTGCGGCGCAGAGCTGCGTCATTGCGCCCGAGGGCCGATCAAGGGCTCGTGGAGCAGTCCGGCGTGACGGCGGGGTCGCAATCCGGCCGCAGGCGAATGGCACCCACGGCTCCCTGTTCGACCGGCGTGCCCTGGCCGATGTCGGCAGCGCGACGCGCAGGCTGGGCTGGGGCTGCGGGCCGAGGTGTCTGCACGTCGGCGACCGGCGGCGCGGCCATTTCGCGCGGTGGCGGAGGAACAGCCGTCTCCGGCACAGCCATAACGGACGAGTTTTGCGGCGGCGCCTGCCGCACTACCGGGGCGGCGCGTGGCGATTCCACCCGAGCATTCGGCACGATCACCGGCGGTGGCTCCGAAGCGAGCCGCGTTGATATGGTTCGCTGCGGCAGGGTCTTGCGGACACGCGGCGTGGTCAGCGAGAAGGCAAAGCGGATACGGGCCGCGACCTCTTCGGCAAGCGCCTGACGGGCCCAGCGCGGGTCGTCGGTCGGGCCGTTCACCCGGAAGGTTCCCTTGGCGACAGGCTCGCCGGTTTCGACCGAAACAGCAGTCACGGTGAAGTCAGCCTGAGCGAGGCGACGACGGGCACCTTCGCCGAAACCGAGGCGATCGATTTTGACCAGAAGCACGACACGCTCGGCACCCGCGGGCGGGCGCGTCGCCGCAATCGCGGCCGAGACGCGGCGATCGACGCTTTCAATGAGGTCGAGCGGGATGCGTGCATCGGCCATGACCGTCACGTTGCGGACGTAGTAAACCAACGGACGGTCAATGCTGCGCCCGAAAAAGACGGAGCAGGAAGCGAGCAGCAGGGCGAAGCCCATGGCGACGGCGATGCGAAGGCTGCGAGCGAACATAAGGACCCCGGACAGGTGATTCTGAACCTGCCCGAGAATTCGCCATTTATGGTTAGTGTAGAGTTAACTTGCTGCCTGAAGGACCGCGAAGAGTGACGCTGCCGATGCGAACTCGCCGTAACGGGCCTCACGACGCGCTTCGGCCTCAGCATCGGAACCCCAATGCTCGATCGTCCAGTCCTCGTCGAGATGGGCAAGCGACCAGATGTCATCCAGATCAAAGGCGCCCTCGGCAAATGCAAGGGTCAGCACAGCCGAACCCGTCAGCGTCGTCACCACGTTGAGGCAGGAGATCTGGAAGGGATCGCGATAGCGCTCCAGCGCCCGAGCGTAGGCGCCGATTGCCTCCTGCGGTTGCTCCTGATGCATCACGCCTTCGACAAGGATGAAGCGGGCGCCGTGCGCAGTCGATACCCAGGCAAGCAAAGGATCCCAGCGAGCCGACTGCCGGTCGATCAGTTCCTTCGGCCCGTCGGCGCGGTAGCAGAGCAGATCGGTTCCGGCGAAACGGACGATCTCGTGGAACACGTCATCCAGGCTGTTCGAAACAGCATCGATGGCGGTATTTGCGAGCTTGGTGATCGGCATGGTCGCCGGGTCGATGAATTCGCCCTGGCCGGCCCATTCGGCGACCACGAGTTCCGCGGCCTCACGGTTCGGCAGCGTCAGCAGGTTCTTCGCTGGCGTCTTGACCGGCTTGCCGTCGAGAGTGATCGAGAAGCCTTCCTCACGCTCCTCCATGCCGACGCTCTCGTAGAAGCGCTTCGGCAGCGGCCGCTTCATCTGGATCTGCGCCCGGCGCACCGGATCCTCATGGCTCGGCTCCGGAATGAAGGTCCCGAAAATGTCCTGGCTGAGTTCGTCGCGCATCAAGAGCTCCTAGTGGATATAGGCCAGAAGGTCGACCGGACGCTCGACCACGGCATCGGCACCAGCCTTCCAGAGATCGTCGGCCTTGGCATAACCCCAGGCGACACCGATCGCAGTAGCGCCTGCGGCCTTTGCCATCTGCATGTCGTAGATCGCGTCACCGATGACGATCGTTTCACGCGGCGCCATGCCTGCCTCGTCGCAGCATTCCGTCACCATGGCCGGGTGCGGCTTGGAGGGGCATTCGTCGGCCGTGCGGCAGAACAGGAAATGGGGCTTCAGCCCATGGCCTTCAAGGATCATTTCCAGCCCGCGGCGCGACTTGCCGGTCACGGCGCCGAGCCAGACGTCCTCGCGGGCGATGAGCGCATCCAGGACTTCGCGGATGCCGTCGAACATGGTCTCGCCAAAACCAGAGTCTCGGCGGACATCAGCGAAAATCGCCTTGTAATGGGCAGCCATGGCGACCGCTTCGTCATCAGCATGCGGCTTGCCGTCCATACGGGCGATCGCGATGTCCAGCGTCAACCCGATGATCGACTTGGTCGTCTCGACGGCTGGCTCCGGCTTGCCGAAGGCGATGAAGGTGTGGCGCATGACTTCATGGATCAGGCCGGCGCTGTCGACCAGCGTGCCGTCGCAATCGAACAGAACAAGCTTCATTCGCCGTCCCTGTCACCGTCGCGCTGATCGAGGCCAAGCAGGTTCCAGGTCTGGACCATGTGCGGCGGCAGCGGCGCCGTCACCTTCAGGCGGCCACCGTTCGGGTGCGGCAGATCGATGAAGCGTGCATGCAGGTGCAACCGCTTCTGAACGCCGCCCGGGAAATCCCAGTTGTGATCCTCGTCGAAGTATTTCGGGTCACCAATGATCGGGTGGCCGATATGCAATGCGTGGACGCGCAATTGGTGGGTACGGCCGGTGTAGGGTTCCATCTCCAGCCAGGCGAGGTTCTGCGCTGCGGTGTCGATCACACGGTAATAGGTGATGGCGTGGTCTGCGCCGTCCTCGCCGTGCCTGCAGACCCGCATACGGTCGCCTTCGTCGGTCTGATCCTTGGTGAGCCAGGTCGAGATCTTGTCCTCGTGCTTGCGCGGGACGCCCTTCACCAGCGACCAGTAGATCTTCTTGGTGTCGCGCTCGCGAAACGCGGCCGTCAGCTTCTGGGCAGCGCCGCGGGTACGCGCGACGACAAGCACGCCGGAGGTGTCGCGATCGAGGCGGTGGACGAGGCGCGGCTTTTCGCCCTTCCGGCTCGTCCAGGCTTCGAGCATCTTGTCGATATGGCGATTGAGACCAGAACCGCCCTGCACGGCAAGGCCGGCGGGCTTGTTGAGCACGAAGACCTTCTCGTCTTCATGCAGCAGCATGCGCGACAGGAGCTCGTGGTCATCACCATGCTTCAGGTCATGACTTGCGATCGGACCGGTCTTCTTGGCGTCGACATCCATCGGCGGCACACGGACCACCTGACCGGGCTGAACGCGTGCATCGGTCTTGACGCGACCGCCGTCGACACGGACCTGGCCGGAGCGCAGAAGCTTCTGCAGCGCGCCGAAGCCTAGACCCGGATAATGGATCTTGAACCAACGGTCGAGCCGCATGCCAGCCTCGTCGGCTTCCACGGTGATATGTTCGATGCCTGCCATCAGGATACTTTCTCGCTCGGGTTCTCCACCCACTTATCCCGTGCCTTTAGTAGATTTCGGGCGGAAAGGGAAAGCGGAAATGCAGGCTCGGGCGTCAGAACAGACTGCGGCCGAGGGCGAGACCACCGAAAGCGGCCGAGAGGGACAGGACAAGGCTCGCTCCGACATAGGCCAGGGCCAGGTGACTTTCGCCACGTTCGAAGAGCGCCATCGTGTCGAGCGAAAAGGAGGAGAATGTGGTGAACCCTCCAAGGAAGCCGACCACGAGCAGCAGCTGCATTTCCATCGATGCGGAGAACTTCCGCGCCAGCAGTTCGGTCAACAGACCTATAATGAACGAGCCGACGATGTTGACGGTGATCGTGCCCCAGGGGAAGCCCATCCCCAGCCAGCGGGTCATGGCAATCCCGGCGAGATAGCGGGCTACCGATCCGGTCGCACCGCCGATCGCGACGAGCAGGATATTGAACATGGATGACTCCGGCTTGAACGGCTGTTGCGCGAGCCGTTCAAGCCGGTTCGGGCCGCCGCGTCAAGCCTTGGCCGATGCCAGAAATCCCGCCACGAATGCCGACAGCGCCTTCCAGTCGGTGAATTCGTGGTCCCGGCTCACATCCGTTGGAGCATTCTCGTGCTCTGCCATGCGCCGGATGATCCAGCGCTTGAAGAAGTCATATTCGGTATATCTGAGCGCGCCAGCCGCGTGATGGATCATGCCGGGCTTCCATCCGCTCTCCTCGAACACGTGGTCGGGGAAATGCGTCGCTTCTTCCCGCTCCTCCTCGAATTCGGAACGGATCAGCAGGGATACGGACACGAAAGCCGAGGGCACAGCATTCAGCCAAGCGGCTTCCTGCCGAACGAACCGGGCGAAGGCAGCCGGATAGCGGGCCGCGTGAACCGGCGCACAAAGGATGGCTGCCTCGGGATGGGCAACCGCATATTCGCCACCCGAGGATATGTCGAACAGAAGTGCCCGGTCGCCGGCGGCCTCGACCGCCGACGCGACCGCTTCCGCGATCTTGCGTGTCTGCCCCTCAACCGTCGCGTAGCCGACAAGAATAATCATGGCTCTGGTCCTCTGCTGATGACGCACTCAGTGTGCGGCAAGGACATGGATGGCGCTTTGATCTGGCGCAAAGCGGCACATCCGAGGACGCCAACGCAACCAATACATTTTTATTCAAAACCGCTCATTCGACTTAAAGATGCATAGATAACCGTAGTTTATGCTAATGTCGTTATGTATTATCTGGGAAACGCCCATGACACAGGTTGTCACAGTCTCTGCGCATACCGCGGCCTACGCGATGGAACCGGTGAAGCCGCCACAACGCGTCTCCCGTGCGTCCTACGTGGAAGAGCATACGCGTGTGCTGGCACAGCAGGCAGCACAGAGCGAGGACCTGCGGCTCAGGGCGCTCGTCAACGTCGTGCAGCCTCCGGCGCTCGCCCTCTACTTCCTCACCTCTTCGCAGCAACAGTTCGAGCAGGCCACGCTTAAGGAAACGATCGAGGCCTACAAGAGCTCGGTCGCCTGATCTCCCAAGCCCCCATCCGGGCAAAGAAAAACCGCGACCGGTGACGGTCGCGGTTTCTTATTTTCAGGGCATAGCGATCAGGGTCATTTGCCCCGGGCCGGACCGACTGGCAGCGCCACATCCACAGCACCGGCCTTCTCGAAGGTCAGCGTGACGTTGACGGTCGCGCCTTCCTGGAAGGGCTCTGTCACCTTGAAGAACATCAGGTGCAGGCCGCCAGGCTTCAGCTCAACCGTCTCACCGGCCGGGATGGCGATGCCGTCCGTCAGCTGACGCATCTTCATCACCTCGCCTTCCATCGCCATCTCGTGCAGCTGGACTTCGCCCGCCTGGGCTGAGGTGGCGGAAACGAGCTTGTCTTCTTCACCGCCCTTGTTGACGATGGTGATGAAACCGCCGCCGACCGGCTGGCCTGGCAGCATCGCCCTGGTGAAACCGGCGGTCAGTTCGAGGTCACCGGCAGTCACGGCCTGAAAACCACCGGGATCGGTTGCCGCCATGTGATCGCCGTGACCGGCATGCTCACCATGGGCGCCATGCGCGCCGTGGCTATCCGCTGCAGCCTGCTCGGCGGGAGCACCGTGACCGGCATGCGCGCCGTGTGCACCGTGTGCGCCATGACCATGTGCGTCGCCTTCAGCGGCCGCGAGCTTGAGAACCGGTGCAGGACCGTCGAGGTCGTGCGGATCCTGGCCGGGGGCCGCGATCTGATCCCAGGCGACCTTGGCGTCAGCGCCGCAAAGCTGAATCGTCGGAAAGGCAAGGCCTGTCGCTGGATCGCCGGCGGCGACCTTACCGTAGACGACAAAGGTGTCGTAGAAATTGTCCGGCAGGTTACCGTTCTTGAAGCGGATTTCGACCGGGCCTGATGTCACTGCCTTGCCGTGGTTGTCGTAGCTGTTCTGGTAGTCGCCGGTGATGACCTCAACGTCCCAGCCGGCCTTCGGCATCGGCTTGGCGGAGATAAAGCCTTCCGGCAGCTTGATCTGGACTTCGTTGGTCGCCTTGCCGTCGCAGCCATGCGGCACCTGCAGCGCGGCGGCGACATAGGAGCCGACCTTAGCGGGCTGGTTGGCAAAGGTCGCATGGGCGAACACAGCCGTGGTCGATGCGAGTGTGGCAATCGCGGTTGCGAGAATGAGATTGGTCTTCATGGGTGTCTCTCCTTGCCGTGGTCCTTCTTGGCCGTCGGCAGTCGTCAGTCTTCGTCGATTGAGTAAGGGCGATCAGACGAAGAGCGGCGGCCCACGGAGGCGCGGACGATGGAGGAGATGGCCGGAGCGCACGGTTGTTGCAACAGGTACAATCTGACCCAGACTTGTGAACCGGCTAAGCAGCCAGGACTGGTCGGAAGGCTCCGGCAGTAGAATCGCGCCAGCGAGACGGCAGGCCTCGCAATCCGCAGAAGGTCGCGCATGCTTCTGGCCACTATCGGCGATGCAGAGATCGGCAAACGAGCCGTCGGGAAGCATATAGGCTACCGACTGAACTTCGCTGGCAAGAGCGGCGGGTGCCCGGTGGCCAAAACCGACAGACAGGAAGACCATCGCGCAGAAGATGCGCAATAGGATCGTCGTTGGCCTGACCTTCGGTTTCATCGTTGCCCCCGTTTCGCCGAATCCTTTATCGCGATGCCGGGCACAAGCCAAGTGGCGAGATGCCGCGCCTGCGGAGCAAACGCCAAGGTGTCTGCGTGCCCGCCAATCACGAGGCCTCAGCGACAATTATTTGTTCGGGAGCGACGCAGCCTCTTGCCAAGCCGCCACACTGCCAGATAATGCCTTGAAGACCTTGTTGGGAGATACCGGTTTGATCCGGAGCCGAAGGAGCAACCGCCCCGGAAACTCTCAGGCAAAAGGACCACAAGGCGTCGACTGCACTCTGGAGAGAGGCCCGTTTCCAAAGCGGGCCGCGCCGAAGGGATAACAATCTCAGGCACAAGGACAGAGGGGGCTCATGAAGCGGCACAACCGTGCCCAGACTTGAGCAAGCGCGCGAGCGCTCAAACCCGGAGGCGACGTCTTGGACGATCAGACCCAACTGAAACGCACCCCCCTTTATGATTTCCATGTGTCGCTTGGCGCCAAGATGGTGCCCTTCGCCGGTTACGACATGCCGGTGCAGTATCCGGCCGGCGTGCTGAAGGAACACCTGCATACGCGCGCTGCCGCTGGCCTCTTCGACGTTTCCCACATGGGCCAGGTCGAACTGGTTGCGGCCTCTGGCTCTTATGAGGACGCTGCCAAGGCGCTCGAAACCCTCGTTCCCGTCGACATCCTCGGATTGAAGGACGGGCGCCAGCGTTACGGCTTCTTCACGGACGAGAATGGCGGCATCCTCGATGACCTGATGATCAGCCGCCTCGGCCAGCGACTGCTGGTCGTGGTCAATGCCGGCTGCAAGGATGCCGACATCGCCCATCTCAGGGCGAAGCTGCCTGATGGCGTCGAAGTTCTCGTGCATGACGACCGGGCGCTTCTCGCCCTGCAGGGGCCGAAGGCGGAAGCCGTGCTCGCGGCGCTCAATTCCGATGTCGCAGCCATGAAGTTCATGGATGTGCGTGAACTGTCTCTGGGCGACATCCCTGCTCTCGTCTCTCGCACAGGCTATTCGGGCGAAGACGGCTTCGAGATCTCTGTGCCGGCTGATCGCGCCACCGATCTCGCCAAGGCTTTGCTCGACCAGCCGGACTGTCAGCCAATTGGCCTCGGCGCACGTGATTCCCTGCGCCTCGAAGCCGGCCTCTGCCTCTACGGCAACGACATCGACACGACGACGTCGCCTGTCGAAGCCTCGATCGAATGGGGCATCCAGAAGGTCCGCCGCTTGGGCGGCGCCCGCGAAGGCGGCTTTCCGGGTACTCATCGCATCCTTGGCGAACTGGAGAATGGCGTCTCTCGCCGCCGCGTCGGATTGAAGCCCGAGGGCAAGGCGCCGGTGCGTCCGCCGGCAAAGCTCTTTGCCGACGCCGAGGGCAAAACCGAGATCGGCCACGTTTCCTCCGGCGGCTTCGGCCCCAGCGCGGAAGGCCCGATCGCCATGGGCTACGTGCCGACGGAAATGGCCGAGGCGGGAACCCAGGTTTTCGCTGAGGTGCGTGGCAAGCTGATGCCGCTCACCGTCACCGCGCTTCCTTTCGTTACCCCCACCTATAAACGCTGACAAAAAATCTCCGGAGAGAACCATGTTGAAATTTACCGCTGAACACGAATGGCTGAAGATCGAAGACGGTATTGCCACCGTCGGCATCACCACGCACGCCGCCGGCCAGCTGGGCGACCTCGTCTTCGTCGAACTGCCGGACGAAGGCTCGAGCTTCAAGAAGGACGGCACAGCCGCGACCGTCGAGAGCGTCAAGGCAGCCTCCGACGTCTACTGCCCGCTCGACGGCGAAGTGGTCGAAATCAACCAGGCGATCGTCGACGATCCGTCGCTTGTGAACTCCGATCCGGAAGGTTCTGCCTGGTTCTTCAAGCTGAAGCTCGCCAACCCTGCTGACGCCGACGCCCTGCTCGACGAGGCCGCCTACAAGGAGCTGATTGCGTAATGACAACGGAATTCCAGTTCACGGATTACGATCCGTACGACTTCGCCAATCGGCGCCATATCGGCCCCTCGCCCTCCGAGATGACCGAGATGCTGAAGGTGATCGGCTATCACTCGCTCGACGAGATGATCGACGCGACCGTCCCCGGCTCGATCCGCCAGAAGGTGCCGCTCACCTGGGGTGCGGCGATGACCGAGCGCGAAGCGCTCGACAAGCTGCGCGAGACCGCAAACAAGAACAAGGTCCTGACCTCGCTTCTCGGCCAGGGCTATTATGGCACGATCACGCCGCCGGTCATCCAGCGCAACATTCTGGAAAACCCGGCCTGGTACACGGCCTATACGCCCTACCAGCCGGAAATCAGCCAGGGTCGCCTTGAGGCGCTCCTCAACTACCAGACCATGGTGACGGATCTCACCGGTCTCGACGTCGCGAATGCGTCGCTGCTGGACGAGGCCACCGCTGCCGCCGAAGCAATGGCGCTCTGCCAGCGCAGCGCCAAGACCAAGGCGACCGGCTTCTTCGTCGACAAGGACTGCCACCCGCAGACGATCGCCGTCATACAGACCCGCGCCGAGCCACTGGGCTGGACGGTCACTGTCGGCGATCCCTTCACCGATCTCGATCCAACGGAAGTCTTCGGCGCGATCTTCCAGTATCCCGGCACACATGGCGACGTGCGCGATTTCTCCGGCCTGATCGCCCGTCTGCACCAGACCGGCGCTCTGGCTGCCGTCGCGGCCGACATCCTCGCACTGCTTCTGTTGAAGTCTCCGGGCGAAATGGGGGCTGATATCGCCATCGGTTCGACCCAGCGCTTCGGCGTTCCCATGGGTTACGGCGGTCCGCATGCGGCCTATATGGCAGTGAAGGATGCGATCAAGCGCTCGATGCCTGGTCGTCTTGTCGGCGTTTCCGTCGATGCCCGCGGCAACCGCGCCTATCGCTTGTCGCTGCAGACCCGCGAACAGCATATCCGCCGCGAAAAGGCCACGTCGAACATCTGCACCGCGCAGGTGCTGCTCGCCGTCATGGCCTCGATGTATGCCGTCTTCCACGGGCCTCAGGGGCTGAAGGCGATTGCTCAGCAGGTGCACCAGAAGACCGTCCTGCTGGCCAAGGGCCTGGAAAAGCTCGGCTACACGATCGAGCCGGAGACCTTCTTCGACACGATCACCGTCGAAGTCGGCCATATGCAGGGCCTCGTCATGCGCGCGGCTGTCGCCGAAGGTGTCAATCTGCGCCAGGTCGGCGAGACCAAGGTCGGTATCGCGCTCGACGAGCGCACGCGCCCGGCAACGCTCGAGGCCGTCTGGCGCGCGTTTGGCGGCAGTTTCAAAGTCGAGGATTTCTCGACTGACTACCGTCTCCCCAAGGATCTCCTGCGCACCAGCGAGTATCTGACGCATCCGATCTTCCATATGAATCGCGCGGAAAGCGAGATGACCCGCTACATCCGCAGGCTCTCAGACCGCGACCTCGCACTCGATCGCGCCATGATCCCGCTCGGCTCCTGCACGATGAAGCTGAATGCAACGGCGGAAATGCTGCCGATCACCTGGCCGGAATTCTCCGACATCCATCCCTTTGTGCCTGAGGATCAGGCGCTGGGTTACAAGGAGATGATCGACGATCTCTCGGAAAAGCTCTGCGCGGTCACCGGTTATGACGCGATCTCGATGCAGCCGAATTCGGGGGCTCAAGGCGAATATGCGGGGCTTCTGACGATCCGCGCCTATCACCTGTCGCGGGGCGATACGCATCGCACCGTCTGCCTGATCCCGACCTCGGCGCATGGCACCAACCCGGCCTCGGCCCAGATGGTCGGCATGACAGTCGTGCCGGTCAGGTCGAAGGACAACGGCGACGTCGATCTCGACGACTTCCGTGCCAAGGCAGAAGAGCATGCGGCCAATCTCTCCTGCTGCATGATCACCTATCCCTCGACGCATGGCGTGTTCGAGGAGACGGTGCGCGAGATCTGCGAGATCACCCATCAGCACGGTGGCCAGGTCTATCTCGACGGTGCCAACATGAATGCCATGGTCGGCGTATCCCGTCCCGGCGATATCGGATCCGACGTCTCCCACCTCAACCTGCACAAGACCTTCTGCATTCCGCATGGCGGCGGTGGTCCGGGCATGGGTCCGATCGGGGTCAAGGCGCATCTTGCGCCCTTCCTGCCCGGCCATGTCTCGACCGACGGTCGTCCGGGCGCGGTCTCGGCCGGTCCCTACGGTTCGCCCTCGATCCTGCCGATCAGCTGGTCCTACTGCCTGATGATGGGTGGCGAAGGTCTGACGCAAGCGACGAAGGTCGCGATCCTCAACGCGAACTACATCGCAGCACGGCTGAAGGGCGCCTATGACGTGCTCTACACGTCAGCCTCGGGTCGCGTGGCGCATGAATGTATCATCGACACCCGTCCGCTGCAGGCATCTGCCGGCGTGACCGTCGATGATGTGGCGAAGCGTCTGATCGACTGCGGCTTCCATGCGCCGACCATGAGCTGGCCGGTGGCCGGCACGCTGATGATCGAGCCGACGGAATCGGAGACCAAGGCCGAGATCGACCGGTTCTGCGAGGCGATGCTGGCGATCCGCGAGGAAGCCCGCGACATCGAGGAAGGCCGGATGGACAAGGCCAACAATCCGCTGAAGAACGCACCGCATACGGTGGAAGACCTCGTCGGCCAGTGGGATCGTCCCTAT
Organism: Rhizobium sp. AAP116; assembly: GCF_001295785.1. NCBI lineage: Bacteria > Pseudomonadati > Pseudomonadota > Alphaproteobacteria > Hyphomicrobiales > Rhizobiaceae > Rhizobium > Rhizobium sp. AAP116. Next base: position 48,935 of record NZ_LJIB01000023.1, on the reverse strand, counting down.
AGCCGCGAACAGGCCTGCTATCCGCCGGGCGCCTTTCGGGTGGACAAGTACTGGTCCTCAGTCAACCGCGTCGACAATGTCTATGGGGACCGTAACCTGGTGTGCACCTGCCCGCCGATGGAAGCCTACGCGGAAGCGGCAGAGTAACAGCCTGAAATTCGCCATGAGAACGCCGCCCTTGAGGCGGCGTTCTTCATTTGTGGTGACATGCCGAAACGCCCTGTGATGGAACGGATCTGGCCACTATCCGTTTCCCCCGCTGTCCAACACAGGAGAACAGACATGCGCAACACTCTCATCCTCGCTGGTGCAGCGGCATTCATGACGCTCTCGGCGTCGGCCCATGCGCAGGACACCGTCATCATCCAGCAGGCCCCGCCGGTCACCTCGCAGTCGACCATCATCGTGCCGGCTCCGGTCGAAACTTATGTCTTGCAGCGCGAAGTGCGCTCGGTGCCTTATGAAGGCGACGTCCTGATCGGCCGCGTGATCGAGGATCCGGTCGAGCTCTATCCCGTTGATGGCTATGAGGATTATTCCTATACGATCGTCAACGAGCGACGCGTGATCGTCGATCCCCAGACCCGTCAGATCATCCAGATCATCGAGTGACCCGATCGCTGGTCAGCTACCGGAACCCGGCTCAGGCCGGGTTCTTTTGGTGCAAGACGCCAATCAACTGTGCCTGTCCCGTTTTCGCACAACTCTTCCCGGCGCTGTCATAAGCCGGAAACCCTGCCCGTTCGGAAAGTTCTAACACCTGCCGCTTATCCTGCGCTGAAGACCATCGAGACGGTTGGAAAGACGATGAGCATATCAGCGATCATGGGCATCTCGCTTTCGGGCATGCAGGCGCAGCAAACGCGCCTTGCTGCGACCGCCAACAACGTCGCGAATGCCATGACACCTGGTTACGATCGTCTCGAAACCAGCTTTACCAGTCGCGCCCAGGGCGGCGTGTCCGCCACGGTTGCCCCGTCCGATGGACCGGTCCCCGATGACACGTCCAATGTCGACCTTGCGTCGGAAATGCTCTCGCTCGTCGAAACCGAGATCGGCTTCAAGGCGAATGCCGCGGCCTGGGAGACGGGTGCTGACATCTGGGACGTCCTGCTCAGCATCAAGCGCGACTGATTCCCTGACATGTATGGCACGCGTTTCCACCGTCAAAAGACGGTGACGCGAACGCGCGTTCCGTCATACCCTGTCTCCGCAAAGCTCGGATAGCACTGACTTTTTTAGGCCAATGGCTGCTCCGCCAGGCAAAAGCAGCCGAGGGAGCGAATTCTCCGATTGCAAAGATCCGGACATCCAGACACAGTCGGGAGTTGCATAAGGTTGCATCGAGGATGGCATGTATAACGACTCACTCAACTACCTGAAGACACAGATCCTTTCCGCACAGGTCGGGGACGCCGCCGGCATCCGCGGCCTGATCAAACAGCGTCTCGACCAAGCGCTCACATCCGTCCATACGAATGATTATGTCGAGGACTGTCTGTTTCAAATCACCGAGGCGCTCGAACAGCTCGACACCGGGTCAACGGACCCGGCGAAGCTTCGCGACTACTTATTGGGCGCGATCGAGGCGTTGCGAGACGAACTCCATCTTTGCGACATCGAGCCGGATGTCCGCCAGTCCGCTGTCGGTTTCTGAGGCACTGCGCTTGCGGCCTCCACCGGCGCGGCGGCGATCGAGACCGTCGGCGGCAGCAAGCGACACCATCTCCAGAAGATGATCGAGGAAGAGCGCGTCATCGCTGAGCGGGGCTTTCTGCGAAACACCCTTGATGATCTCCCGAAGACTACGAACCTGCTCTTCCACGATCGAGCGAACGTAGATTTCAGAGGATGGAAGTTGGCCATCCGGCATGTCATTCTCCTGCAATTCTTGCATATTCTATATGTCCGTGAAGTTCTTCGGCGAAGGCCAGACGTTGAAGGGCCGCCGCGGCGAAGGGATTGCCCGGTGCGCGCTCGAGATCGAGGACGCTGCCGGTAATCCCGTAGAGTTCGTGATGCCGCAGCAGCCCTGCCATGGAGGGTTTGGCCGTGATCGGAACGATCAGCGATCCGTCGAGCATGCTTGGAGCCGACAGCGGCATCACATCCCAACCGGTCGTCAGAAGCAGGTTGACGAGCTTGGGATGTGTCTCGACAACCAGCGTGCCGATGCCCGCAACGAGGCAATACTCCATGACCCCGGTCATCAGGATGTTGGAAATCGGGACGCCGGCGATCGACCTGTCGGACACTTCGGCAATGCACCGGGTCCATTCATAGACACGCGGCCCACGCGGCCAGTCGGCACCGTCCATCAGATGAGGATAGACATCCGACAGAAGATGCGGCTTCAGTGTCGGCAGGAGGCGGCTATATCCCACCACATTACCGCCGACGATGAGCGGCAGATGGATGGCCTCGTCACCGTCGAACTGGTCGATCTCCCGTTCGTCGCCACGACGGCAGGCTTCCCATCCCAATCGGTCTACGAACTGGCGATGGCGAAACGCCCAGACCTGCTCCATGACGTCGGCATGGTCATGCGTGTACCTGCCCAGAATTGTCGCAAGCATGTAGATCCCCAGAAAATCTAGGGGCAAGGATGCGATAAGCGGACCGAATTCGATATAGGCCGTTCTGCCTATTTATCTGATTATTCCAAGCCGAATCGATTCGGCAATCAGTTGCGCACGGTTCACGGAATTCAACTTACGGCACGCCGCCGCGATTTCGTGCTGAACTGTTTTCTCCGATATTCCAAGAATTTGGCCAATCTCCCAATTGGTTTTGCCGGCCGAGCACCAGAGAATAACCTCGCGTTCGCGCGGCGTGACCTTGGCCGCAACTGCCGCGCTGCGCTCGCTGCTGTCGACGAGGAAGGCACGCAACCGGTTGTGCGCGTAGATTGAAACGATGTGCAGCGCACCGCGCTGCTCGCTGGACAGCTCGACCTTGCGCGCACCGAAGGTGACGATCGCCTGAAAGCCGCCGACAGAATGGAGCGGCACACTGTAACCATCCAGCATTCCGAACTCGGTGGCCTCGTTCATGACGCGCTTGGCGGAGCGACTGAGCGGCTTGTCGGCCAGCGCTTCCGACCAGACGAATGCCTCGTTCGACATCTTCGTCCGGTAGATCACCGGATCGACATGCACATAGTTTTCCTGGACATAGCGCTCGAACCAGCCCTCCGGCCAGGCATTCAGCATGAAATAGGGATCGATCCGCTCGCCGGGGAGCGGGATGCCGGACACCGCATAGCAGTCCATGCCGAAGGCACCCGCCACCTTGCCAAGGCAGGCTAGGACTTCCTCATTGTCGCGGGCTCGCGACGATTCGGTGATAAAATCGAACATCGCATTGGCTGTCGCCTGCCTGTCTGACATCCGCACCCTCAAGATAGCCAGTCATCACATTTGTGACTTCTAGCACAGCCGGCGACCAGTCGATCCGATAAACATTGGATTTCCAAGAGAATCGATGGAGCATCCCACAGTGCTCACCTGCAGGGTGACAGCATGTGCCGACACGCGTTGAAGGGGTTCAGATGGCGTTCAATGCGGCATGCAGCAGCGCGATGATGCCGAAGGCGATCAGAATGAACGCAGAGACCCGGCTGACCAGGGTCGCAAATCCCTCGGGGAGCCGCGTGCGCACCACGGTCACGGCACCGCTCAGGAAGAACCACCAGGCAAGCGAGCCGAAGAAGACACCTGCCACCAGTAGCACGCCTTCCCAACCGCCCTCGCCCGCCGCGAGCCCCAGTCCGGCAAAAATCGCTGCGAAGGTAAGGATCGTCGCGGGATTGGCGATGGTGAGCAGGAAGGTCGCGGCAATTGTCGACAGCAGGCTGTGGGCCTGGACAGAAGCTGCGGAGACCTCTGGGCGCGGCTTGAGCGCCGCCACGCCAAGATAGAGCAGGAACAAGCCGCCTGCGACCTGCAAGGGAAACACGATCCAGTCGAGATAGGATCCGAGCGCGTTAAAGCCGGCTGCAGCCATGGCGGCATAGACGCCATCGGCAATCGCGGTGCCCAGCCCTCCGGCAACGCCGGCCCAGAAGCCACGCTCCAGCGTACGATTGATGCAGAGCGCCCCTATGGGTCCGAGTGGTGCCGCGATCGCGACGCCCAGCACGAGCCCTTTCCCGAAAAGGAGCGCGTCCATGTCACTCCGTGCCGATCACGTAGCTGCGTTCACTCGCCGTCGACAGCGCGATCATCGTCTCGCTGCGCGCAATCAGGCGCTCGCCCTTCAAGTCGGCGAGGAATGTCTCGATGCCCGTGAGGTCGGCCGTCCGGATCTTCAGCATGTAGGACCAGCTACCGGTTACATGATGACATTCGAGCACGGCCGGGTGGGATTCTGCATAATCGCGAAAGGCAGCCTGTTCGGTGTCCTGCGGCAGGGTCACCAGCATGAAGGCGGTGATCGGCAGGCCAAGCGCCGCAGGATCCACCTCCAGGGTGAAGCGTCTGATGGCTCCCGACGCGACCAAGCGACGGATGCGTTCATTGACGGCGGAGGGCGAAAGCCCTACCACATCCCCGATGCTGGCGAGCGAACGGCGAGCATCCTCGGCCAAGAGATCGATAATTTTGCGGTCACTGATATCCATAACCGCAGTTTATTTGCCTACATCGATACATCGCAAGATATTTTTTCGAATCTTGGCGAAAAAGAATATTCTCACCGAATGAGAGCCGCCGAACTCTCCCGATCGGCGCATCGCCGTTCAAATCAGGCAGGAGCTGCCTGTCGCTGTTTCGCGAGTTCCGATAGATCAGCAGCCTTCAACTCCACGGACTCGCCGCAGCCACAGGCAGATGTCTGATTCGGGTTGTGGAAGGTGAAACCGGACCGCAGCGTTGTGGTCTCGAAGCCCATTTCCGTACCGAGCAGATAGAGAACTGCGGCCGGATCAATCCAGACCGAAGCGCCATCTTTCTCGATGCGGTCATCCCTCGGATTTGGTTCAGTCACCATATCGATGGTGTATTCCATCCCGGCACAGCCACCCTTCCTGATGCCCACGCGGATGCCCTTGGCATCGGGACCGGAATTCTCGACGATCGCCCTGACGCGTGCGGCAGCCGCATCGCTCATGGTCATTACCTGAAAGCCCATCGGCACAGTCTCCATCAACAACCGGGTTCAAGGTCCGGCGTTTCTTCTGGCAATGTAAGGGAGGCGCCTCGTCGGTTCAATAGCTTAGGCTGCCAAGTGTGCCGCAGGCAGCGCATTGCGAACATGCCCGTCGCCTGATGATGATCAATCCTTGAGCACGACAGGATCACCCGAAAAACTTGATCTTTATCAGAAGCTTGAAACGCGCTCTTGCATGACGCTCTCCTCGTCCGCGATCAAAAATATTGCAGTGCACAGCGGAAACGGATGCAAACTCGGGCAAAGGCTCGCGAAATCGATAGAAATTTTGACCATCCGGTAAATTATTCCTCGAGTCTATATCTAAGAAACTGTTATTATTGTTTTTTTCGGACTGGCATAGCGATTGCTTCGTTCTCTGCGAAACAAAAAAGGCGCCCGGCGCGCCTCCAGAAGCGGAGAACAGATATGGAAATCGGCGTCTTTATCCCGATCGGCAACAATGGCTGGCTATTGTCGGAGAATGCCCCCCAATACAAGCCAAGCTTCGAACTCAACAAGGCGATCACGCTCAAGGCCGAATCTTACGGCTTCGACTTTGCGCTTTCGATGATCAAGCTGCGTGGTTTCGGCGGCAAGACAGAATTCTGGGACTATAACCTGGAAAGCTTCACGCTGATGGCAGGCCTCGCCGCCGTCACCTCGAAGATCAAGCTTTTCGGGACGGCCGCGACCCTGATCATGCCGCCGGCGATCGTCGCACGCATGGCCACCACGATCGATTCGATTTCCAATGGCCGCTTCGGCGTCAACCTGGTCACCGGCTGGCAGCGTCCGGAATACAGCCAGATGGGATTGTGGCCAGGCGACGACTACTTCTCCGACCGCTACGAATATCTGACCGAATACACGACCGTGCTGAAAGACCTTCTGACCACCGGTCAGTCTGACCTCAAGGGCAAACACTTCCAGATGGATGATTGCCGCATGAAGCCGATTCCCGAAGGCGATGTGAAGCTGATCTGCGCCGGATCCTCCAACTCTGGCATGGCCTTCTCGGCTCAGTTCGCGGACTATTCGTTCTGCTTCGGCGTCGGCGTCAACACGCCCAAGGCTTTCGCGCCGACCAACGAACGGCTGCTGGCCGCCACCGAAAAGACCGGCCGTGACGTACGCTCCTTCGTGCTGACCATGGTTCTGGCCGAGGAAACCACCGAGGAAGCCTTTGCCAAGTGGGAACACTACAAGGCAGGCGCCGACGAGGAAGCGATCAAGTGGCTTGGCCTGCAAAGTGCCGTCGACACGAAATCCGGTTCCGACACCAATGTCCGCCACATGGCGAACCCGGTGTCTGCTGTTAACATCAACATGGGCACGCTGATCGGCTCCTATGCCGAAGTCGCCGCCATGCTCGACGAGATGAGCGAAGTGCCGGGCACCGGTGGCGTGATGTTGACCTTCGACGACTTCCTCGAAGGCATCGAAAAGTTTGGCAAGTTCGTCCAGCCGCTGATGAAGAGCCGCGCGCATGTCAACCAGATGTTGGAGGCCGCCGAATGAGCGAGGCCGTTGTTGCAGGCTATCAGCCACGCCCGGAACTGACCAAAAGCGTCACGCTTCCGGCCCGCCCCGAACCGATCACGCTGAAGCCGTCGGAAACGGCAGTCGTCGTGGTCGACATGCAGAATGCCTATTCGACCGAAGGCGGCTATGTCGATCTCGCCGGCTTCGACATTTCCGGCGCCAAGGGCACGATCTCCAACATCAAGAAAACGCTTGATGCAGCCCGCGAAGCCGGTGTGCTGGTCGTCTATTTCCAGAACGGCTGGGATCCTGATTATGTCGAGGCTGGCGGCCCCGGATCGCCCAACTGGCACAAGTCGAATGCGCTGAAAACCATGCGCAAGCGGCCCGAACTGCAGGGGCAACTGCTTGCCAAGGGCACCTGGGATTATGCGATCGTCGACGAATTGCAGCCTAAGCCGGGCGACATTCTGGTGCCGAAGAGCCGCTATTCCGGCTTCTTCAACACCAACATGGACTCGGTTCTGCGGGCCCGCGGTATCCGCAACCTGGTCTTTGTGGGCATTGCCACCAATGTCTGCGTCGAAAGCTCGCTTCGCGATGCCTTCCACCTCGAATATTTCGGCGTGATGCTCGAGGACGCGACCCATCACCTCGGCCCCGACTTCATCCAGCAGGCGACCGTCTACAATGTCGAAAAGTTCTTCGGCTGGGTCGCGACCGTCAACGACTTCTGCGGTGCGATCGGACAGGCAGCGCCTGCCGATGCAGCCGAGTGATCATCCCCATACGAACCAGGCCCCATCAAACCAGGAGAATGTGAGAATGCCCAAGACCATCGTCGTCCCGGAAGGCACCCAGAAGCCGATCGCCCCCTATTCGCCCGGCGCCCTTGCCGATGGCGTGCTCTATGTCTCGGGGACCCTTCCCTTCGACAAAAACAACGACGTCGTGCATGTCGGCGACGCGGCCGCCCAGACACGCCATGTGCTGGAAACCATCAAGTCCGTCATCGAGACCGCCGGCGGCACGATGGACGACGTGACCATGAACCACATCTTCGTCACCGACTGGGCCAACTACCAGGCCGTCAACAAGGTCTATGCCGAATATTTCCCGGGCGACAAGCCGGCGCGCTACTGCGTGCAATGCGGCCTGGTGAAACCCGACGCTCTGGTCGAAATCGCGACCGTCGCACACATCGGGAAGAAGTGAGGGGAAGCACAGCCCCTCATCCCCTGCCGGGACTTTCTCCCCGCAAGAGGGGAGAAGAGACCTTTACGCAATCGCCTGCACCTGGGCTTCCCCTGCACAAAGGGCGGCCATCCCCTCTCCCCGCCTGCGGGGAGAGGGTCAGAGTGAAGGGCTAAGCCAGAGCAAAGACGTATGCATTACAACATCCACGGCCTTACCTCCCCCGATGCGCCGACCATCCTGCTCTCGTCAGGCCTCGGCGGCTCGGGCGGCTACTGGGTACCGCAGATCCCTGTCCTGGCCGAGCGGTTCCGCGTCATCACCTATGACCATCGCGGCTGCGGCAAGACGGGTGGCTCAGTGCCCGAGGTTGGCGGCATCACGGCCATGGCCGACGACGTGCTCGAAATCGTCGATACGCTCAAGCTCGAAAAATTCCATTTCATGGGTCATGCGCTGGGTGGCCTGATCGGGCTGGATCTGGCACTGCGCAGGCCTGAGCTCATCGAGAGCCTGATTCTCATCAATGCCTGGAGCAAGGCCGATCCACATTCCGGGCGCTGCTTCGACGTGCGCATCGCGCTCCTGGAAAACGCCGGCGTCGAGGCCTTCGTCAAGGCGCAGCCGCTGTTTCTTTATCCGGCGATCTACATGGCGGACAATCCGGAGAAGTTGGCGACAGAAGAGGCGCATGCGCTCGCCCATTTCCAGGGTCGCGAAAATATCCTGCGCCGGATCGCGGCGCTGCGCGCCTTTGATGTCGATGACCGCCTCGGCGAGATCCAGACGCCGACGCTTGTCGTTGCCACCCGGGACGACCTGCTCGTTCCCTATTCGCGGTCGCTGCGCCTCTCAGACGGCTTGGCGAACGCAAATCTTGTGCTCACCGTCGCCGGCGGACACGCCGTCAACGTCACCTATCCGCAAACATTCAACAGCGCGGTGATCGACTTCCTGTCGACCCTCGAACACGCTTGAAGGAACCATCCATGCTGGCCACCAAGACCATCGCCCCTGTCGCAGCCGAAGGTAGCTCGCCGGAAGTGAGTGCGGCCTATCGCAACGGCATGGCCCGCCTCGCCGCAGCCGTGACCATCGTCACCACCGATGGCCCCGGCGGTCGTGCCGGCTTTGCGGCAACCGCCGTCACCAGCGTTTCCGACAATCCGCCGACGCTGCTTGTGTGCCTCAACAAGGGCAGTTCAGCCTATCCGGCCGTTACCGCCAACGGCCTCGTGTCAGTCAACGTGCTCGCCGCCGAGCATGAGCCTGTAAGCCGCCTGTTCGGTGGCAAGACGCCCGTCGATGAGCGCTTCGCCGCCGCCACCTGGGATACGACGGCATCAGGCACGCCGCGCCTCGCAGACGCCCTCGTCTCGTTCGAGTGCCGGATCTCCGAAGTGCATGACGGAAAGACCCATGACGTTCTGTTCTGCGAAGTCCTCGATGTCACCACCCGCGAGGAGGGCCAGGCGCTCGTCTATTTCGACCGCGCCTATCGTACTGTTTGAGTACCAATCGGCTGAATGCAAAACGGCCCGCGCGAGGCGGGCCGTTTCGACGATTGCCTAATTCTCTCAGTACCAGCCGACGGCGACCTGCGCCTCTTCGGACATGCGGTCCGGCGTCCACGGCGGATCGAAGCTCATTTCCACTTCGACACCCGACACGCCTTCGACGGAACCTACGGCATTTTCGACCCAGCCCGGCATTTCGCCGGCGACCGGGCAACCGGGGGCCGTCAGCGTCATGACGATCTTGACCGTGCGATCGTCTTCGATATCGATCTTGTAGATTAGGCCGAGTTCGAAGATGTCGGAGGGAATTTCCGGATCATAGACTGTCTTCAGCGCGGCGATGATATCGTCCGACAGGCGGGCAACTTCATCCGACGGGATCGCGGTGTGGATGATGCCGTCACGGACATCGGGCTTGGTTTCGGTATCACTCATGGTGTTCATTCCTCAGGCGAAGAAGCTGCGGGCGTAATCCAGCGCGTCCGCCAGCGCATCGACTTCTTCCCTTGTGTTATAGAGACCGAAGGACGCCCGGCAAGTGGAAGTCACGCCGAAACGGGCGAGCAGCGGCTGGGCGCAATGGGTTCCGGCGCGAACGGCAACGCCGCGACGGTCGATCATGGTGGAGACATCATGGGCATGAATGCCGGCGAGTTCAAAGGAGAAGATCGCCCCCTTGCCCGGTGCATTGCCGATGATCCTGAGCGAATTGATCGCCGAGAGACGCTCATGCGCATAGGCGCGCAAGCTTTCCTCATGGGCGGCAATTGCCGGACGCCCCAAGCTTTCCATATAGTCGAGCGCATAACCTAGGCCGATCGCCTGGACGATCGGCGGCGTGCCGGCCTCGAAACGATGCGGCGGCTCGTTATAGGTGACGCGGTCTTCCGCGACTTCGATGATCATCTCACCGCCGCCCATGAAGGGGTCCATGTCGCGCAGGCGATCCATCTTGCCCCAGAGCACGCCGATGCCTGAGGGGCCGTAGAGCTTGTGGCCGGTGACGGCATACCAGTCGCAGCCGAGATCCTGAACATCGACGGGCATGTGGACAGCCCCTTGAGAGCCATCGACCATGACGGCTATTCCGCGCTCATGGGCGATCCGGCAGACTTCCTTGATCGGCACGACCGTGCCAAGCGCGTTCGACATATGGGTTATGGCGATCAGCTTTGTGCGCTCGGTCAGGCAAGCCACGAATGCTTCCATGTCGAAGGCGCCGTCATCGGTAACAGGCGCCCAGACGAGCTTGGCACCCTTGCGCTCGCGCAGGAAATGCCAGGGCACAATGTTGGAGTGATGCTCCATGATCGAGAGCACGATCTCGTCGCCCTCGCCGATATGCTTCATGCCCCAGCCATAGGCGACCGTGTTGATCGCTTCGGTCGACGACTTGGTGAAGATCACCTCGTCAATCGAGGGGGCATTCAGAAAACGGCGCACCTTTTCGCGCGCCGCTTCATAGGCGTCCGTCGCGGCATTGGACAGGAAATGAAGGCCACGATGCACATTGGCATATTCGTTCGAATAGGCGTAGCTGATCGCGTCAATCACCTGGCGCGGCTTCTGGGAAGAAGCTGCATTGTCAAGATAAACCAGCTTCTTGCCATAGACCTCGCGCGACAGGATCGGGAAATCCCGCCTGACGGCTTCGACGTCATATCCTGTCTTTACCGCGATCGTGTCAGCCATGATGCTCCAGCCAGTCGGTGATGATCTCTTCCAGGGCCTCGACGAGCGGCTCGTTTTCGAGCTCCTCGACGATTTCGGCGACGAAGCCGTTGATCAGCAGCGCGCGCGCCTTCTTTTCCGGAATGCCACGCGACATCAGGTAGTAGAGATGGCTCTTGTGAATGTCGGCAACCGTTGCGCCATGGGCGCACTGCACGTCGTCGGCAAAGATTTCGAGCTCGGGCTTGACCGAGAATTCGCAATCGTCGGACATCAGCAGCGTGTTGCAAGCCATGCGGGCATCGGTCTTCTGGGCGTCCGGGGCGACCCGGATCATGCCCTGGAAGACACCCTTGGCGCGATCGAAGACGACGTTGCGGATCACTTCCGTCGAGGTGGTGTTCGGCACGTCGTGGCCGAGCGTCATGGTGACGTCGGTATGGGTGTCACCGCCAAGCAGGTTGACGGCGCGCAGCGTGAAGTCGGAGCCTTCGCCAGCCGTCTTCACATGAATTTCCTGGCGCACCAGCTTGCCGCCAGCGTTGACGATGAAGAGGCGGAACTTGGCATCGGTGCCGAGCTCTGCACGGATCTGGCCGAGATGGGTATCGGCATCGCCTTCACCCTGGAGGATGATCCAGGTGATCTCGGCACCCTCGCCGAGCTTCAGGTCAGCCACAACAGAGGCGAGTGCGGCGGAACCGCTCTGGCCGACATGGCGCTCGATGACGGTGGCCTTGGAACCCTTGCCGAAGGTGGCCGGGAACCGCAGATGAAGTTGGCCTGCAGCATGCACAGACTGCAGTTCGATCGGTGCTTCGATTTCGACGTCCTCGGCCACGTCGAGCGTGAAGCCGTCCCGTACGAAGGCGCCGTTCAGGCGGCCGATCGTGTCGTCACCGTTGAAGGCGGTCAGGCCTTCGGCGGCGTCACCATTCGTCAGCGCATCGCGATAGAGCGACACAGTAAGGCCTTCCGGCAGCGAAGCCGGCACCTCAGACACGCCCTGGAGGACGTTGAGCACGGTTGCGCCCGAAACCAGCGAACTGATCGCCTTGGCCACCGCCTGCGGCTCTTCGGCCGGAAGCGCGCGCAGCAGCGCCTTGAGGTCCGTGTAGTGGAAGGTCTCGACGCGGCGCGTCGGCAGACCCTGGCGCTTCAGGGCGTCGAACAGGCCGTCGCGCTTCAGAAGCACGGCGCCATCGCCCGGAAGGCTGCCGATCTGGTTGGTATAGGCGTCGATGAGCTGGGTCTCGGCTACGGTGAGCCGGTTGGCCGCTTGCAATGTCATCGTTGCAACTCCTTTAAACTTGAGAGCCCTTAGGCAGCCTGACCGGTGATGTCGGCATAGCCGTTGGCTTCGAGTTCCAGCGCCAGGCTCTTGTCACCCGACTTGATGATCTGGCCCTTGTAGAGGACGTGCACGCTATCCGGCACGATGTAGTCGAGCAGGCGCTGGTAGTGGGTGATCACGACGGTTGCGCGATCCGGACGCTTCAGCGCGTTCACACCATCAGCGACGATCTTCAGCGCATCGATGTCGAGGCCGGAGTCCGTCTCGTCGAGGATGCAGAGCTTCGGCTCGAGCAGCGCCATCTGCAGGATTTCGGCGCGCTTCTTCTCACCGCCGGAGAAGCCGACATTGAGCGGACGCTTCAGCATGTCTGGATTGATCTTCAACTCGCCGGCGGCTTCCTTCACGCGGCGGATGAATTCCGGCGTCGTCAGCTCGTCTTCGCCACGCGCCTTGCGCTGCGAATTCATCGCGACCTTGAGAAACTGCATGGTGGCAACACCCGGGATTTCGACCGGATACTGGAAGGCGAGGAAGATGCCCTTGGCAGCGCGCTCGGCCGGGTCGAGTTCGAGAATGCTCTCGCCGTTATAGAGGATGTCGCCTTCGGTGACTTCATAGTCTTCGCGGCCTGACAGGATGTAGGACAGCGTCGACTTGCCGGAGCCGTTCGGGCCCATGATGGCAGCGACTTCGCCGGCCTTCACGGTCAGGTTCAGGCCCTTGATGATTTCGGTGCCGTCTTCGGCGATGCGGGCATGGAGATTGCGGATTTCAAGCATGTCTGTGTTCCTGTCCATCGGGCGGTTCAAGGGCCGCCTGTCGTTTCCTGTTGCGCCGCGCGGCGCCTGTTCAATTCCGTCATCCTCGGGCTCGTCCCGAGGATCTACTGCCGTTTCAGTTATAGTCCGACCATTGCGGTGAGCTCGGGTGCGGTGAGTAGATGTTTTCGATCTCGTAAATCCGGTCATAGAGATCGAGCCATGTTGGGTTTAACCCTTCGATCAGCTTGATCTTCCAGTCCCGCAAATAGCGCTTCAGAGACTTCTCTCGTCGGATCGCGAGGACGATGTTCGGATGCTGCTCGAACCACACCAAAAGCTTCGCATTGTATCTGGACGTAAAACCCTTCTGAACTTCATTCCGGTGTTCCCAAACGCGCCCCTGAAGGTCGCTGGTCACACCGGTGTAAATCACGCCACGTGGCTTGTCCGACATCATGTAAACGAAGCCGGACATCGCGCATCAGCCTCGCCGGCAGTAGATCCTCGGGACAAGCCCGAGGATGACGACCGCACGTGGCTGATCGCACCGTTTCATCAGCCAACCGAACCCTCGAGCGAGATGTTGATCAGCTTCTGCGCCTCAACCGCAAATTCCATCGGCAGCTGCTGGATGACGTCGCGGACGAAGCCGTTGACGATCAAAGCGATTGCCTCTTCTTCCGGGATGCCGCGCTGCATGGCGTAGAACTTCTGGTCCTCGGAAATCTTCGAGGTCGTCGCCTCGTGTTCGACCTTCGCCGTCGAGTTCTTCACCTCGATGTAAGGCACGGTATGCGCGCCGCAGGTGTCGCCAATCAGCAACGAATCGCAATTGGTGAAGTTGCGGGCGTTTTCCGCCTTGCGATGCATCGAGACCTGGCCGCGATAGGTGTTCTGCGACACGCCGGCGGAGATGCCCTTGGAGATGATCCGGCTCTTGGTGTTCTTGCCGAGATGGATCATCTTCGTGCCGCTGTCGACCTGCTGGTGACCGTTGGAAACGGCGATCGAGTAGAACTCGCCCTGGCTGTCGTCGCCGCGCAGAATGCAGGACGGGTATTTCCAGGTGATCGCCGAACCGGTTTCGACCTGGGTCCAGGAGATCTTCGAACGGTCGCCACGGCAATCGCCACGCTTGGTAACGAAGTTGTAGATGCCGCCCTTGCCGTCCTTGTCACCGGGATACCAGTTCTGGACGGTCGAATACTTGATCTCGGCATCATCCATGGCGACGAGTTCGACCACGGCTGCGTGCAGCTGGTTTTCGTCGCGCTGGGGTGCCGTGCAGCCTTCCAGATAAGAGACGTAGGCGCCTTCTTCGGCGACGATCAGCGTGCGCTCGAACTGGCCGGTGTTCTTCTCGTTGATGCGGAAATAGGTGCTGAGCTCCATCGGGCAGCGAACGCCCTTCGGAATGTAGACGAACGAGCCGTCGGTGAAGACGGCGCAGTTCAGCGTCGCATAATAGTTGTCGGTGACCGGAACGACCGAGCCGAGATATTTCTTCACCAGATCCGGATATTCGCGGATGGCTTCCGAGATCGACATGAAGATCACGCCGGCCTTCATCAGTTCAGCCTTGAAGGTCGTGACGACCGAGACCGAATCGAAAACGGCATCGACGGCGATCTTCGAGGTCTGGACGCCGGCCAGCATTTCCTGCTCGCGCAGGGGAATCCCGAGCTTCTCATAGACCTTCAAAAGCTCCGGATCGACGTCGTCGATCGTGGTCGGGCCGGCTGTGCTCTTAGGCGCGGCGTAGTAATAGATGTCGTTGAAGTCGATCTTCGGATAATCGACGCGCGCCCAGGTGGGCTCGACCATCGTCAGCCAGCGCCTGTAGGCGTCGAGGCGCCATTCGAGCATCCATTCCGGCTCGTTCTTCTTTGCCGAAATGAAGCGGACGATGTCTTCCGACAGGCCCTTCGGGGCCTTGTCGACTTCGATGGTGGTTTCAAAACCATACTTGTACTGATCCACATCGATCTGGCGGACCTGATCGATCGTTTCCTGCACAGCAGCCATGGTCGTTCTCCAATCTTGCCGGGCCAAATTCCGGCAGCTTGTTAACGTTGGGCGGTGACCCGCCATACTTAAGGTTCCCGAGCCACCATTTCATCCCTCTTGGCAAGGGAAAAACGACGTTTGGCCCGGTTTTTCGCCGCCTTAGGCGGCCTGCCCCGCCGGTTTGCGGCGGGCAGCAATCTTCACAAAGGCGCCCAGAAAGCGATCGATGTCGCTTTCCGTCGTATCAGGGCCGATCGACAGGCGCAGCGCCCCGGTCGATGCATCCTCACCCATGGCGGTCAGCACATGGCTCGCGCCGACCTTGCCCGACGAGCAGGCGGCACCGGCCGATAGCGCAATACCTTCGAGATCGAAAGCGATCTGACCGGTTTCTGCCTTCAGCCCCGGCAGATGGAAGAAACTCGTATTGCCGACCCGCGCCTCGCCTCTCCCGTAGATGACCGTATCCGGTGCAGCAGCAAGCATACCGGCTTCGGCCTTGTCTCGCAGCGCTGCAATCGCGGCATTTCGCTCGACCAGATCCTTCGTCATCACGGAGGCCGACGCACCAAAGCCGGTCACAGCTGCCATGTTCTCCGTGCCGGCGCGGTGGCCCTTTTCCTGGCCACCGCCGCGCACCAGAGGTTCCGGCATCAGCGTTTCGCCGCGCGACACAAGCGCGCCAACACCCTTCGGGCCGCCCAGCTTGTGGGCCGACAGGATCAGGAAGTCGGCGCCGAGATCTGCGATCGACAGCGGCGAGCGGCCTGCCGCCTGCACGGCATCAACCACCAGCAATCCGCCAAACTTCTTTACGGTGGCGGAGATCTCCCGGATTGGCTGGATGATCCCGGTTTCGTTGTTTACGAGCATGACGGCGACCAATGGCAGACCGTCTGCCGCATCATGCGACGCGAGTTGAGCGGCCAGCGCATCGACATCCAGGACGCCCGAACGGGTGACCGGAACTTCCGTCACCTGATCTGCGGAAAACCGGCCGCCGGCCCTCACTGCCGGGTGCTCAATGGCGGAAACATAAAGACGCCCGAGCGCCACACGGGACTTACCCATGCGATAGATGGGCGACAACACCTGATTGGCGGCTTCGGTCGCACTCGCGGTGAAGGTCACATGCGCCGGCTCGGCACCGACGAGGTGTGCCACCTCGCGGCGTGCCTTCTCGATGACGGCCCGGGCTGCGCGCCCCTCGGCATGAACGGAAGACGGATTGCCGGGCATTGAAAGCGCATCGAGCATGGCCTCGCGCGCCGCGCCCATCAGGGGTGCGGTGGCGTTCCAGTCGAGATAGATGCGCGCAGCGGCCATCCTTGCTTCAGACTCCCATACTCATGTCGGCGCATTTTCCTTGAAATATCCGCCGGGCTTGCCTTATGACACCTTCACCCCGGATGCGACGCCATCCAGTTTCGAACGGTTCTAAACTTCGTTCTAGAAAAGCTGACTGACGCCGTCAAGTCAGCTTTCTAATTTGGTGTTGACGAACCGCAAAAATGTCAGGGACCGGAACCTAATGCCCGAAGTGATTTTCAACGGCCCCGCGGGTCGTCTCGAAGGCCGTTATCAACCCTCCAAGGAAAAGAGCGCACCGATCGCGATCATCCTTCATCCGCATCCGCAATTCGGCGGGACGATGAACAACCAGATCGTCTACCAGCTGTTCTACATGTTCCAGAAGCGCGGTTTCACCACGCTCCGCTTCAACTTCCGCGGCATCGGCCGCAGCCAGGGTGAATTCGACCATGGTGCCGGCGAGCTTTCGGATGCCGCATCGGCCCTCGACTGGGTTCAGAGCCTGCATCCGGATTCGAAGAGCTGCTGGGTTGCCGGTTATTCCTTCGGGTCATGGATCGGCATGCAGCTCCTGATGCGTCGTCCCGAGATCGAAGGCTTCATGTCGATCGCGCCGCAGCCGAACATCTACGACTTCTCCTTCCTCGCCCCCTGCCCGTCCTCGGGCCTGATCATCAACGGCGACAGCGACAAGGTGGCCCCTGAAAAGGACGTACTTGGCCTCGTCGACAAGTTGAAGACCCAGAAGGGCATCCTGATCACCCACAAGACGGTGCCGGGCGCCAACCACTTCTTCAACGGCCAGGTGGAAACGCTGATGGGCGAATGCGAAGACTATCTCGACCGTCGCCTCGATGGCGAACTGGTCCCCGAACCGGCCGCCAAGCGGATCCGGTAAGTTGATCCGGATCGTGGCCGATACAAACGTTCTCGTCAGCGCTTGTATCGGCCGCGGCCCAGCCTCGAAAGTGATCGAGGCGTGCCTGGACGGGCGTCTCGTCCCTTTTCTGTCCGGTCCACTTCTGCTCGAATACCGCGACGTACTCTCCAGAACAGAGCCTTTTGCGAACGGACGAATGTCCGCCAACGAACGGCTAGCGCTGATGGATATCTTTGTTTCTCGCTGCCAATGGCGGACCGCGCATTTCAAGTGGCGGCCCAATCTCGTCGATGAAGCCGACAATCACCGGCTCGAATTGGCAATCTCGGCCAACGCGCATATACTCGTGACGTCGAACGTCCGAGATCTTGAAAAGGCGGAACTCAGGTTCCCGCACACCAAGATCGAGACACCAGCGGCTACTGTCCGGAGGCTTGAAGATGAACGCTTTAACCGTTGAGCTGAGTTCAGAGGTTCACGAAAAGGTGGATCTGATTGCAGCTGAGAAGGGTGTCTCTCCTGAACGCCTAGTGTCAGAGATGGCCGCGGAAATGGTCAAGCAACATGAGGCCTACCGGCTGTTCGAGGAAATGGCGGCGCGCGGCAAGGGAAGAGAAGCGGAAGCTCTCGAACTTCTTCGGCGTGATTAAACACTCTTTCGATTTCAGACTGTGATTTTGAATGACCTCACCCCTCACCTTTGACGCCGTCGGCCTCGCAGGCGGCGGTAACCGCTGCTACTGGCAGAGCGGCTTCCTCAAGGCCTATAGCGAACATCATCCGCTCAAGCCGCGCTTCTATGTCGCCGTTTCGGCCAGCGCCTATCACGGCGCGATGCACCTTGCCGGCGTCGGCGACCGTGTCAGGGCTTCCGCCTTCGCCTTTGCCGAAAAGGGCCATCGCGGTGTTGACTGGCGGGCGCTCCGGCGACGGGAATCGCCGCTCGTGGTCGGCGCCCTCTTCCGGCAACTGCTCGCAGACGCGTTTGGCGAACAAGAACTCGCCGCGCTAAAGGCAGCACCGCCGATGCTGATCCAGCTCTCCGGCCTGCCGGACTGGATGCCCGGTGCGCTCGGTGCACTGGGCTCGATCGGCGCCTACCAGATCGAGAAGCTTCTGACCGACGGCACCCATTCCAAGGCTGGTCTGCGGATGAGATTGCGCCCCACCTGGATCTCGACGCACAATTGCGACTATCCCGGCGAACTGGTCGATGCGCTGATGGCAACCTCGTCTGTGCCGCCCTTCATGCCGGTCGGGCGCGTCAGGGGTCGCGCCTATCTCGACGGCGGCCTCGTCGACAATCCACCGCTGATGAAACTGAGCGAGGTCGAGACCAAGGGCTGGAAGACACTGCTTCTGACCACCCGTTTTGGCCGACAGCCGCCTTCCGCCCCCAATCGCGTGGTGGTCGGCCCGAGCGAGGACATCCCGGTCAGCAAGTTCTCTGTCGGCGACGCGGCCGGGATCCGGCACGCCTATGAAGTGGGTTTGCGGGACGGGCTGGCGTTTGCGAGATCCGCATAAACGGCTCGGGTCATTTCAAAGAAGCGGCAGGGTTCCCCTCGCACGGTGCGCATGTCGATGTCCCGGAAGCCTGTCTTTTTGAGGATGTGTAAGGAGGCCGCGTTGTCGACATGCGCCATGGCCTCCAGCCGTTGTCCGATCTCTGCCTCGAAGAACCACCCCACCAGAGCACTGGCGATCTCGCCGGCATATCCCATCCCCCATTTCGACCGTTCGATCGAATAGGCAAGTTGATGGACCTGCGCGTCCTCATACCAGCTGATGCCGGCGCGCCCGACGAATTGCGAACCACTGGCCGTCATCAGCTTCAAGGTGGAGAAGCCATGGCGGTGAAAGCCTGTCCGCCACCCCGCCAGTCGCTCTCGTGCGTAGTCCCGATCCCAGGGCTTGCCGTGTCCGACATAGGCGCTGGTCTCCGGCGTGCCGTGCAATTCGACAAGACGCTCTTCGTCACCATCCAACCACCGTGTCAGGACAAGACGCGGCGTCCGCAGGATCACGGATGGCGCCAGCACACCACCAATGACCGGCGCTTTCACGCCGGTCGTTCCCGGAAAGGTCAGCGGCAGCCCCCGCGCCGAGC
This sequence comes from Rhizobium sp. AAP116, assembly GCF_001295785.1. Classification (NCBI taxonomy): domain Bacteria; kingdom Pseudomonadati; phylum Pseudomonadota; class Alphaproteobacteria; order Hyphomicrobiales; family Rhizobiaceae; genus Rhizobium; species Rhizobium sp. AAP116. The sequence goes on along the minus strand of NZ_LJIB01000023.1, from coordinate 29,554 downwards.
GGACCGCAAGATAGGCCCAGGCCTCCGCCTCCATGGCATCACCATCAAAGTCCGCCTCCTCGGCGGTTACCACCCTTGCTCCCTTTTCGCCGGCAAGTCGCACCAGATCCGCCATGATCGTTTGGTTCAGGCGTCCACCGCCGCAGATGACATAGGTCTTCGTCGGGGTTGGCAGATGGCCTGCCGATTTGAGGATCGCGGCTGCCGAGACGAAGGCAAGCGTACGGGCGCCGTCCGACAGTTCGGCCTCGTGGCCTTCAGGCGGACGAAAATCGTTGCGGTCCAGCGAGCGGCGCGTGCTTGCGGTGAAGAAGGGATTGTCCAGATAGCGCTCGGCGAGCGGCATGATGACCGAACCTTCAGAGGCGATGCGACCGCCGTCGTCGTAAGGTATGCCCGCATGGGCCTCGACCCATTGATCGATCAGCGTGTTGCCGGGTCCGCTGTCGAAGCCGATGATCGTGCCGTCTCGGTCGAGGAAAGTGAGGTTCGAGATGCCGCCAATGTTGACGAAACAGACCGGCCATTGATGCCCCGGGATCTGGTGCGCCAGCGCCTGGTGATAGACCGGCACCAGCGGAGCGCCCTGCCCGCCATGCACCATGTCATTGGCGCGCATGTCATAGACCACGTCGATGCCGGTTTCGTCCGCCAGCAGCGGCCCGTCGCCAAGCTGCACGGTCAGGGCCTCATCCGGCCTGTGCAACACCGTTTGACCGTGGAGGCCGATGAGGTCGATGTCCTCACGCTTGAGCTTCTCTTGCTGCAGGAAAAGCGCCACGGCCTGTGCATGACGTAAAGTCAGGTCCCTCTCCATACGGGAGAGTTCTCCCGGCCGTTCGTCGCGTTGCTTGATGGCTTTCGCGTCTTCCAATGCCTGCTTCAACCGCTCGCGGAAGGCGGGCTCGTAGGGCACGGAGAGGAAACCGCCGCGCTCGACGACCGCCTCGCCATCGGTACGGACCAGCGCCACATCGATGCCATCCATCGAGGTGCCGCTCATCAACCCGATTGCCGTCCTGATTTCCGCCATTTCACACCCGATTCGGTCCGTCAACTCGCCGGACATTCATGACCGAGACGGGTGCACAATTCAAAAAACAATGCTAAAGCCCGCGCGGATTTCCAAGATTGCCACCGAAAGACCAGAGAAACCGAAAGCAACAGCGTCATGACGAAGTTCAAGTCCGATTTCCTCCGCATCCTCTCCGAGCGCGGCTTCATTCATCAGATGTCCGATGAAACGGGGCTTGACGACCTGCTCGCCAAGGAGAGCGTGACGGCCTATATCGGCTATGACCCGACGGCATCCAGCTTGCATGTCGGCCACCTCATGCAGATCATGATGCTGCGCTGGTTCCAGCAGACCGGCCACCAGCCGATCTCGCTGATGGGCGGCGGTACCGGCATGGTCGGCGACCCCTCCTTCAAGGAGGAGGCGCGCAAGCTGATGACGATCGAGACGATTGAAGAAAATATCGCCTCGATCAAACGCTGCTTCTCGCATTACCTCGACTACAACCAGGGGCCGAAGGGCGGCGCCCTGATGATCAACAATGCCGAATGGCTGCGTCCGCTCAACTATCTCGAATTCCTGCGCGATGTCGGCCGGCATTTCTCGGTCAACCGCATGCTCTCCTTCGACAGCGTCAAGACGCGGCTTGACCGCGAGCAGTCGCTGTCCTTCCTGGAATTCAACTACATGATCCTCCAGGCTTACGACTTCGTCGAGCTGAACCAGCGCTACGGCTGCAGGCTGCAGATGGGCGGTTCCGACCAGTGGGGCAACATCATCAACGGCATCGACCTCGGCCACCGCATGGGCACGCCGCAGCTCTATGCGCTGACCGCACCGCTGCTCACCACCTCCTCCGGCGCCAAGATGGGCAAGTCGGCCTCGGGCGCTGTATGGCTCAATGCCGACCTCTTGCCGGTCTATGACTTCTGGCAGTACTGGCGCAACACCGAGGATGCCGACGTCGTGCGCTTCCTCAAGCTCTTCACCATCCTGCCGATGGACGAAATCGCGCGTCTCGCAGCGCTTGGCGGTTCGGAGATCAACGAAGCCAAGAAGATCCTCGCCACCGAAGTGACGACACTGCTGCATGGCCGGGAAGCCGCTGAGCAGGCTGCCGAAACGGCCCGCAAGACCTTCGAGGAAGGGGCGCTTGCCGACACGCTGCCGACTGTCGAAGTCGCCTCGGCGGAACTCGAAGCCGGGATCGGCCTGCTCGGACTGATCGTCAAGGCGGGCCTTGCCGCCTCGAACGGCGAAGCCCGCCGTCACGTGCAGGGCGGTGCGGTCAAGATCAACGATGCCGGTGTCTCCGACGAGCGCATGTCTGTGGGCACTGCAGAGGTCACGGCGGATGGCGTCATCAAGCTTTCGCTCGGCAAGAAGAAGCACATCCTGATCAAGCCGGTCTGATCAACGACCAAGCCCCCAGAACGCCTTCGAAAAGCCCGCAATCGCGGGCTTTTCTGCATCGGTAAACGGGCGTTAACGCATGGCGCATTTTTCGCCAGCCGACCTGGCCTGCCACATATCACGGCAACCTCATGCACAAATGCATAGCAGTCGCATATTATTTGCACTGCACAATCTTGTTTTACGAGCGTATAAGAAGGTCAATCGCCGATGCGGGAAAGACCGCAGGATCAGCGAACATTCGACGAGGAAACGACCATGAACCCGATCCGCATTGCAAAGAACTGGATCAGCTACCGCCGCACGATGAACGAACTGGGCAACCTGTCTTCGCAGACCCTGAACGACATCGGCATCACCCGCTACGAAATCCGCAACATCGCTTCGCGCTCCTTCCGTTAATCGGACCTGCGAGAAGCAGCCTGTCAAACGGCACCGCATGGTGCCGTTTTTGATTCCTGCGTCGCGAATGTGAACGCTCAGCGAGCTGCATGGCTTCAGACATGATAGACCTCGCGCCGCGAGCCGTGATATGGAGCCGCCCATGACAAACAGCTCCTTCTCCCCCATTCACATCATCGGCGGCGGTCTTGCAGGCTCGGAGGCCGCCTGGCAGGTGGCCCAGGCCGGCGTCCCGGTCATCCTGCACGAAATGCGCGGCGTGCGTGGCACCGATGCACACAAGACAGACGGCTTGGCCGAACTGGTCTGCTCCAACTCCTTCCGCTCCGATGATGCGACCTCGAATGCCGTCGGCGTCATCCATGCCGAGATGCGGCTCGCCGGCTCGTTGATCATGGCCTGCGCCGACAAACACCAGGTTCCGGCCGGTGGCGCGCTCGCGGTTGACCGCGACGGCTTCTCCGAGGCCGTCACGGCCGAGATCCAACGGCATCCGCTGATCACAGTCGTGCGTGAGGAAGTCACAGGCCTGCCGCCGGAGGACTGGGATCTCGCCATCATTGCGACAGGTCCCCTCACCTCGCCGGCGCTCGCCGAAGCCATCCGCGAACGGACAGGCAAGGACGCGCTCGCCTTCTTCGACGCCATCGCGCCCATCGTGCATACCGACAGCATCGACATGGACATCTGCTGGTACCAGTCGCGCTACGACAAGGTCGGGCCGGGCGGCACGGGCAAGGATTATATCAACTGCCCCCTCGACGAGACACAGTACAATGCCTTCATCGACGCACTGATTGCCGGTGACGCCGTCGGCTTCAAGGAATGGGAAGGGACGCCCTATTTCGACGGCTGCCTGCCGATCGAAGTCATGGCGGAACGCGGCCGCGAAACGCTGCGCCACGGGCCGATGAAGCCGATGGGCCTCACCAATGCCCACAACCCGACAGTCAAGCCCTATGCCGTCGTGCAGCTGCGCCAGGATAATGCGCTGGGCACGCTCTACAACATGGTCGGCTTCCAGACGAAGCTGCGCTACGGCGCCCAGGCCGAGATCTTTCGGATGATCCCGGGCCTGGAAAATGCGGAATTTGCCCGGCTCGGCGGGTTACACCGCAATACCTATATCCACTCACCGACGCTTCTCGACCAGAGCCTGCAGCTGAAGGCCCGTCCGGGCCTGCGCTTCGCCGGCCAGATCACCGGTTGCGAAGGCTATGTAGAGAGCGCCTCGATCGGCCTGCTGGCCGGGCGCTTTGCAGCGGCCCAGCGCAAGGGCGAGACGATCAGCGTGCCACCGGCGACGACCGCGCTTGGCTCGCTGCTCAACCACATCACGGGCGGCCATATCGTTTCCGACGAGGAGCCTGGCAAGCGCTCGTTCCAGCCGATGAACATCAATTTCGGATTGTTCCCCGAGCTTGAGCCCGGATCGATCGTCAAGCCAGAGGGCGTCAAGCGCTTCCGCGGCAAGGACAAGACGATCATGAAGCGTCAACTGATCGCCGCGCGCGCCCTCGAACACTGCAAGACCTGGCTCGGCGCTGCCTGACGGCGGCGTCAGCCGGTCGTGGCTGAGGCGGGGTCCGGTTCTCGGTCGGCATGGCCGAGGTAGTTTCCGAGCAGCCAGAGGGAAACCTCTGCCGCGATTGCCGGGTTGGCAAAGGTGAACTCGCCGTTGTGGGAAGGGGCGTCGAGAAACTCGACGGCGATCCCCTTGCCGTTCGGCAAGGCGCGGACGCGTACAGTGCCGGGCTCGATCAGATGGCAGGCGAAATGGTTGCGCATGCTGCGCATGAAGCCTGCCTTGTTGTCATGCAGACGGACGAATACGGCCTTGCCGTCGACTGTGGCGTGCAGGCTGCGGATTGCCTCCTGCGGAAAGGCGCGACCGAATTCGAGGATAGCGAGGCCAGCGTCCTGAAATCCCTCATCCTCCTGGCGCATACTACGCGTAGAGAAATAGGCCAGCCCCATGACGAGCGCAAAGACGATACCCCAGGTCACCATGATTTGATCTCGCCTCCTTCCGCGCACACACACTATCGCAATGGCTGCTAACAGGCGAGCCTTGCGTGAACGTGGTGTATCCGGGACGTGACCGCTGCGTCAGACCCGCCCCGTCAGCAGCAGGCGCATCATCGCCATCTGCCGTCGCCATTGCGGCGGGCGAATATCGGTCGAGAGCGCGGCATTGCCGATCTTCATCGCTCGCTTGAGCACCGGTTCTGCCAGCGTCGCCGGCAGGAAGGCGGCAAGCAGGCTCTTCGGTATCGCCCCGGCCGCACGCGCCTTGCGCAGGTGATCGAGACCGAAACCCGCAAAGGCCTGGATGGCGGCAGTCACCCGCTCGTCGTTGCCCCCGGCCAGAAATGCGTCCCGGTCCAGTCCGACGGAGGCAAGGATCTGTGTCGGCAGGTAAACCTGCCCTCGGGCCCGATGGATCGGCATCAGCAGGATCGCGCCAGCAACTGCAAGCGCCACACCCGCATGCCCTGCGATCTCGGATACAGCTTCGGCAGCCTCTACATCAAGGACCAGAGATGAAAGCTGGATGAGCGCCGCTGCCGTCTCACCGGCATAGCCTTCGAACATCGCGGTCGTTTCCATCGGATCGTCGTAAAGGTCGAAGATGCGCGCGTCGGCCATGGCGACGAGTGGCGCCACAGGCAGCCGCCAGGTCTGTACGGCGCGGAGAAGCTCGGCTGCAACGGGGTTTGCAGCGGTCTCGCCATGCGCCGAGCCCTCCAGCAGGTCGCGCCAGTATTGCAGTCGCACCTCGCCCGGCAAGGGTTCACGGACGACGTCGCGCACGCGGGCAAGCTCGGCGTTGTAGGCATAGAGCGCGACGATAGCAGCACGCCGATCGGCCGGCGTCAGAAGGCTCGCGAGATAGCGGTCGCGATCCGACTCTTGCAAGGCCCGCAGGCAAAGAGCCTCATTGGCCGACGGGGTCTCGCTCACAATGCACCTTTCGAGGGACGGGTTCAGACTGCGATCAACGCGGCCGCGACCGGACGCTGCTCGGCCAGCATGATGTTATACGTGCGGATTGCAGCACCGGTTCCCATGGGATCGGTCGCAATGCCCCTCGCCTTCAATGCGACCCGCAAATCGGGGTCGACAAGGCGCAACTGCCGGCCGGTGCCCAAGAGCAGGAATTCGATGCCGGTTTCGGCAAACACGCGCGCGAGCGAGGCTTGCGTGATCGGCTCCTCCTCGGTCTGCTCCCAGCCATAGACACCGGAGGGAAGCAGGAGAAGCGATCCACGATGCGACATGTCGGCAAAGCGGAAGCCACCATTGCCGTAACTGTCGATACCGGGCCGCCCGGGGAAATGGGCGTCACGGATGGTGACGCCCTTGTCTCCGAAGCCAAAAACCATCGGATCAGGCCCCGGCCTTGGCCGGAACCTGCTCGCCCTCGGTCTCGTCCCGCTGGAAGTTTTCCGGACGCAGCTTGAAGGCGATCAGAACCGGGCCAGCGATGTAGATCGACGAGAAGGTTCCGATCAGAACGCCTGCCAGCATGGCGAAGGTGAAGGAGGCAATGACTTCCCCGCCGAACAGATAGAGTGCCCCAAGAGCGAGGACCGTACTGCCGGCGGTCAGAACCGTACGCGAGAGCGTCTGGTTGATCGATTCGTCGATCAGCACCTCAAGCGGCATCTTCTTGTATCGCCTGAGGTTTTCTCGCATTCGGTCATAAACGACGACCGTATCGTTCAGCGAGTAACCGATGATCGTCAGGATCGCCGCAATACTCGTCAGGTTGAATTCAATGCCAGTCAGGACGAACAGGCCGAGCGTGAAGACAACGTCGTGCAGGGTCGCGATGATTGCGCCTAGCGCGAACTGCCACTCGAAACGGAACCAGATGTAGATCAGGATGCCGAACAGAGCTGCCGCAACGCCGATCGTCGCCGAATAGGTCAGGTCGCTCGAGACCGATGGTCCGACCACCTCGACACGGCGGAAGTCGTATTCCGCTTCCAGTTCGCCACGAACCTTGCTCAGAGCCGACTGTTCGGCATTCTCGCCGCCATCCTGCGCCTGCAGGCGGATCAACGCGCTGGCATCGTCGCCGAAGCCCTGCGCCTGCACTTCGCCGAGGTTCAGCTGGCTCAGACGGTCGCGGATATCGGAGAGATCGGCGGTTCCGTCACGTGCCTGCACCTCGATGATGGAGCCACCCTTGAAGTCGATCCCGAGGTTCATGCCAACGGTCGCAAACCCGACCAGGGAGGCAACCGAGATGAGCATGGCCAGTCCGAAATTGAACTTGCGGGCCGCCATGAAGCGAATGTTGCGGTTGTCGAAGAAACCAGTGCGTACGCTTTTCGGAATGTGCTTCGGGCGCTTCCAGCGGTACCAGAAGGCCATCAACCAGAAGGTCAGGGTGAAGGCAGTAAAGACGGTCGTCACGATACCGATCGACAGGGTGACGGCGAAGCCACGCACTGGGCCGGACCCGAGGAAGAAGAGAACGACGGCCGCGATCAACGTCGTGAGGTTCGCGTCGATGATGGTCGCAAAAGCCTTCTTGAAGCCGACCTCGATCGCCTGCACCAAGGGTCGGCCATTGCGGGCTTCCTCGCGAATGCGCTCGTAGATCAGAACGTTCGAGTCGACGGCCATACCCATGGTGAGCACGATACCGGCGATGCCAGGCAAGGTCAGCGTAGAGCCGATCATCGACAGGGCCGCGAGGATCAGGGCAATATTGGCCGCGAGCGCGATGTTCGCCATCACGCCGAAGGTGCCATAGAAGGCGAGCATGAAGAGAACGACCGCGATGCCGCCGATGATGCTGGCGGTCACGCCGGCATTGATCGAATCCTGGCCGAGGCCCGGACCTACGGTGCGTTCCTCGACGACCGTCAGCGTCGCCGGCAGAGCACCGGCACGCAGCAGAACCGCGAGATCGTTTGCGCCTTCGACCGAGAAATTGCCGGAGATCTGTCCGGAACCGCCGAGGATCGGCTCGCGGATGACGGGCGCGGAAATGACCTGCTGGTCGAGGACGATGGCGAAGGGATTGCCGACATTTTCCTGCGTTGCCTGGGCAAAACGCTGGGCACCGCGGCTGTCGAAGCGGAAGCTGACGACCGGCTCATTGGTGCGCTGGTCAAAGGCTGCCTGGGCATCAACGAGGTTTTCACCCGAGATCAGCGCACGACGCTCGATGAGATAGGGAACGGCCGGGTCATCGGCCGAATAAAGGATCTCCGACTGTGCCGGCGGACGCGTGTTCATCGCTTCCGTGACCGGCATCGTCGTGTCGACCATGTGGAAGGACAGTTTGGCCGTCTGGTTCAGAAGCGCTTTCAGGCGCTGCGGATCAGTCAGGCCCGGGACCTGGACGATGATGCGGTCATCCCCCTGGCGCTGGATGAGCGGTTCGGTCGTCCCCAATTCGTCGACACGGCGGCGAACGACTTCCATCGACTGCGTCAGGGCAGAGGATACGCGGTAGTCGATGCCCGCGTCGGTCAGCGTCAGGCGCAGCACGCCGCCTTCGGCCTGCTCGAGAGCGACCTCGGTCACGGAGCCGCCGGTCAGACCGCCGATGCTGACGGGATCGGTCAGCGAGCGCAGCGCTTCGATTGCTTCCGGCACCTTGTCCGCGTCGGTAATGCGAACCTGGATCTGCTGGCCGACGCCGGAAAGGCCCGTATAGCGGATGCCGGCTTCGCGAAGCTGGGTCCGGACGTCGCCGACGATCGTCTCAAGGCGTTCCTTGACGATATCCTGGCGCTCGAGCCTCAGCATGATGTGCGAGCCGCCCTGCAGGTCGAGGCCGAGCGTCACCTTGCTCGTGGGGAACCAGGAGGGGAATGCTTCCAGTTCCTCGTCCGTGAAGGCATTGGGCAGGGCGACAAGGACGCCGAGCGCAACGGTCAACCAGATGAACAATGTCTTCCAGCGGGAAATGTAAAGCATGGAACTCTCGAATCAGGGCATCGGAAAATGGCAAAGGCCGGCGCAAGGCCGGCCCAGCGGGATCAGGCGGCGGTTTCGGTCTTGACCGGTTCGCCCTTGACGCGGACTTCCGCCACATACTGGCGCATTGCACGAACCTTCACGCCGTCGGCGATTTCGAGTTCGAGTTCCTTGTCGTCGATCACCTTGGTGACCTTGGCGACGATGCCGCCACCCATGATGACCTGATCGCCACGACGGATGGCAGACAGCGTCTCTTCACGCTTCTTCATCTGCTGGCGCTGCGGACGGATCAGGAAGAAATACCAGACCACCATCAGCGGTGCGAAGAGCAGCAGCATTTCCAGTCCGGATCCCATAGCGCTCGGGGCAGCAACTGCGTCCTGGGCAAAGGCCTCGGTGATAAACATGAAAGACTCCCTATTGAAGCGTATTGGGGAGCCGCCCGGCCCCCTCGTCAGGTCGCCGGAATATAGTGAGAGAGCCCATGAATGCAACAGAAACAGCGCCAGGGCGTACCATTTTCAGGCCCCTTACCCTTTATGCCCGCAATTCTGCGTGATACCGCCCAAGCTCAGGCTTGCACAGCCGGACCGGACGACGAGGAGCAGGACGATGGATGATCAGACCGTGAGCGCACTTCTGGCGGAAGTGAAGCGTCTCACCGAGGCCGTGGAACGGCTGGCAGGGCCGGCACCCGCCGTCAACGACTGGGAGGCCGCAGACTGTTTCGTCTGGTCTCCGGCACGGCTTCACCTGCAACCCGTCAAGCGACCGAACCGGGTGGAACTGGGCCTGATCCGCGGTGTCGACCATGTGCGCGACATCCTGCACGAAAATACATTGCGCTTCGCCGAAGGTTATCCTGCGAACAACGTGCTGCTCTGGGGTGCGCGCGGCATGGGCAAGTCGTCACTGGTCAAGGCCGTCCATGCCGACATCATCAAGACCAACGGCATCGCGCTGAAGCTCGTCGAAGTGCATCGGGAGGATATCTCGACGCTGCCGGGACTGCTCGAGATTATCAAGGATGCACCGCACCGGATTGTCGTCTTCTGCGACGACCTGTCATTCGATCACGACGACACCGCTTACAAATCTCTGAAGGCAGCGCTGGACGGCGGCGTCGAGGGCCGGCCAGAAAATGTGCTTTTCTACGCCACCTCTAACCGGCGCCATCTTTTGCCGCGCCACATGATGGAAAACGAGCAGTCGACGGCGATCAACCCGTCAGAAGCCGTAGAGGAGAAGGTCTCGCTCTCGGACCGGTTCGGCCTCTGGCTCGGCTTCCACAAATGCAGCCAGGACGATTATCTGACGATGATCGACGGCTATGCCACGCATTTCGCGCTGCCGCTGCCCCGCGAGCAGTTGCATCACGAAGCGCTGGAATGGGCAACCACGCGCGGCGGCCGCTCAGGGCGCGTTGCCTGGCAATACATTCAGGATCTCGCCGGACGCCTTCGGATCTCCACCGACCGCCGCTGAATCTTTCCACCCGCAGAATCAGAAAGGCCCGGAGCGCGAGCTCCGGGCCTTTTCACTGACCTGTACGCAATACACTATTCCAGGTAAGTGATCGGGTTGACCGGAGCTGCATCCTTGCGGACTTCGAAGTGCAGCATCGGACGCTTGACGTTGCCGGTCATGCCGGATGTGGCGATGGTCTGGCCGCGCTGGACCTTCTGGCCACGCTGAACCGACAGGCTGTCGGCATGGCCGTAGACGGTGACCTTGCCATCGTCGTGACGGACGAGAACTGTGTTGCCGAGTTCCTTCAGACCGTTGCCGGCATAGATGACCACGCCGTTCTCGGCGGCCTTGATCGGCGTGCCCTGCGGCACGGAGATCGCGATACCGTCGCTGCGCTTGCCATCGATATTGGCGCCAAAATTGGCGATCACGGCACCGCGGGCCGGCCAGCGATACTTGCCGATGCCGGTCAATTCGGGTGCGGCCGTTTCCGGCTTGGCAGCGGCGACTTCCGTCACCGACTTGTTGGCGGCCGGGGCTTGGTATTGAGCGGGCTGACCGGCAGCCGGCACGGAGGCCGTCTTGACCGGATCGGCGGCCGCTGCAGCCGGAGCCTGGGCAACTGCGGGTGCCACGGCCCTCTTTGCCGGGACGACGAGCGGCTGTCCGATGCGGATGTTCCCGGTCGTCAGACCGTTGGCGCTCTTAAGATCATCGACCGAAACGCCGTTGGCCTTGGCGATGCGCGCCAGGGAATCGCCGGGCTTCACGATGTAGGAGCCGGCACCTGCACCGGCGCCCGCATCCGACTTGCCGGTGGCGGCCGATGCCGAGACCTGCTGCTTTTCGCGGGAATTCGGGGCATTCGGCAGGACGGCGACGTTCTGCTGCTGGTCGCCCGGCAGCACAGGCTTGCGGCCATCGGTCGGCAGGCCGGAAGCATCGGCCGCAGCGCGGGCAGCATTGGGACCGCCGAAGGTCGGGATGATCACGAGCTGGCCGGGGGCCGCATCGCTGACATGGGTCAGACCATTGGCCTTGAGGAGTTCCTTCTGCGGAACGCCATAGCGATCGGAGAGCGTCGCGATGGTCTCGCCGGGCCGCAAGGTCACGCGGGCAGCACCGGCCGTCGACCAACCGCCCTGACGGGGCGTCGAACCGGTCGATGTCGGCTCGGCCAGAGCCTGACCTGGGTTGACTGCAGCCACCTGACCGGCTTGCGGCCGAGGCGCAGATGGGAAGGGCTGCGCAAGCGCTGCAGCACGCTCGGAATTATTGCCAGACGCAGACGGCGCGGCGAGTTCGGCGCGCTGCACGGAGGCCGGCGTGCTTGCCGCCCGGGCAGATGCCGGCGCCTCGTAAGCCGGGCTTGCCGGCATCGGCTGTGCCATGGCCTGAGACTGGCCGTACATGCCGCCGCCACCGATGTTCTCGGCGGGGACCGGCGGCTGATTGCGCAGCGCGGACTGACGTGGGATGGAGGCTGTGGTCAGACTGTCGGTGGAGAAGACCGAGCTGAAGCGCGAGGCGTCTGAACTACACCCGGCCGCCGTACCGGCCAGGAGGAGCGCGCCGCACAAACGAGCGACAGACAATCCAGCTTTCGGCGATACACTTTTACGCATGACTCGACCCACATATGACACAACTTGATGTGGGTTCATTAAAGCGCGTTAGTATTACCGGTCAGTTAACCCCGTGGATTCGTTATGAACGAATTCGGCGAAGCGCATATAAATTATGCAAAGGCGGGCGCTCTTGCGCCTGCGCTCAAAGGGATCTGGAAAGTTCGAAAAATATGAATTCAGAGGTGCTGGGCAATCTTCGGCTGCAGGGGCAGGAAGGGCACTTCGAACAGATCCTCCCGTTCGAAGCGGCTCCCGGTCTTGGTCAGACGGACCATGACGCAGCGCTCCTCGTCCAGCATGATCGGTGCGAGCAGCATGCCGCCGGACACGAGTTGTTCGGCAAAGAATCGGGGCATGACGGGATAGGCCGCCGTGGACACGATGCGGTCGAAGGTCCCCTCGCCCGGCAGCCCGTTCGAGCCGTCGACCTGGCGCAGGATAACGTTACGAAGCGCAAGCCGCTCCAATCGACCCTGGGCGCTCGCAATCAGGGTCTTGTATCGTTCGATCGAGATCACCCGCTCGGCGAGCCGCCCGAGAACGGCGGTCGCGAAGCCACTGCCGGTGCCGATCTCAAGCACCCGATGTCCTGGCTTCACCTGCAGCATGGAAAGCAGTCGAACGGCGAGATCCGCGCCCTCCATGAACTGCCCGCATTCGATCGGGATGGAGCGGCTGGAATAGGCGCTCTGGGCGTATTCGGGCGGAACGAAGCTCGAGCGATGCGTCTGCTCAACGGCCGTCAGCAGGTCGAGATCGGTGATGCCTTCGGCCCTGAGCCGCAGGACCAGAGCCGCAAAGCCCTCGCGCTCGACCAGGGCAGATCTCACACTGCATCCCCATCGGCGAGTGCTGCCGCAACCATGTCCTGCACTGCATAGTCGGTCATGTCGAGCTTCAGCGGCGTCACGGAAATCTTCTTCTCGCGCAGCGCATGAATGTCGGTTCCGGCGCGGAAGTTGCCCTTGCGGTCGCCGAATCGCAGCCAGAAATAAGGAAGGCTGCGCCCATCCTGACGCTCTTCCACCGAGAGGCCGAAGTCCAGCTTGCCCTGCGACGTGACATCAATGCCCTGCACCTCTTCCGGTTCACAATTCGGGAAGTTGAGATTGAGAAATGTGCCGGGTGGCAAATCGATCGTCGAAAGCTTCTTCAGAAGATCCGGCGCCAGGGCTTCTGCAACATGCCACGGGATCGGCGCACCCGCCTCGTAGCTATAGGCCTGGCTCAGCGCGAAAGACCTGACACCGTGCACTGTCCCTTCGATCGCACCGGCAACCGTTCCCGAATAGGTCACGTCGTCAGCCATGTTTGCGCCGGCATTGACGCCGGACAGGACGAGATCAGGCTTGCGGTCGAGCACCTTGCGGATCGCCATGATGACGCAATCGGTCGGCGTGCCACGCAGGGCAAACTTCTTGTCGTCGAGCTCGCGCAGACGCAAGGGTTCCGACAGCGTCAGCGAATGGGCAAGCCCGCTCTGGTCGGTCTCTGGCGCGACGATCCAGACATCGTCGGACAGGCTGCGGGCGATGCGCTCCAGGGATGCAAGGCCCGGAGCGTTAATACCGTCGTCATTCGTCAGCAGGATGCGCATGGCCACTCCGGTTGCGGCGTGATCAGGCCGCCTTCTCGATTTTCTTGATGCCGCCCATGTAGGGCAGCAGAACGTCAGGCACAGTGATCGAACCGTCCTCGTTCAGGTAGTTTTCCATGACGGCGATCAGGCAGCGGCCGACGGCCGTGCCAGAACCGTTCAGCGTGTGCACGAAGGTCGTGCCCTTGCCGTCCTTGTTGCGGTAACGCGCATTCATGCGTCGGCCCTGGAAATCGCCACAGACCGAGCAGGAGGAGATTTCGCGATAGGTGTTCTGGCCCGGCAGCCAGACCTCAAGGTCATAGGTCTTGCGGGCGCCGAAGCCCATGTCGCCGGTGCAAAGCGTCATGGTGCGGAAGTGCAGGCCAAGACGCTTCAGGACCTCTTCTGCGCAGGCCGTCATGCGCTCATGTTCGGCCATCGAGCTTTCGGCATCGGTGATCGAAACGAGTTCGCATTTCCAGAACTGGTGCTGACGCAGCATGCCGCGTGTGTCGCGACCGGCAGAGCCAGCCTCCGAACGGAAGGACGGTGTCAGTGCCGTGAAGCGCAGCGGCAGCTTTTCCTGGTCGAGGATTTCGCCCGAGACGAGGTTGGTCAGGGTGACCTCCGCCGTCGGGATCAGCCAGCGACCGTCGGTCGTCTTGAACAGGTCTTCCGCGAATTTCGGCAGCTGGCCGGTGCCATACATGGCGTCGTCGCGCACCATCAGCGGCGATGACACTTCGGTATAGCCGTGTTCGCTCGTGTGCAGATCGAGCATAAACTGGCCGAGGGCGCGCTCAAGCCGAGCGAGTTGGCTCGTCAGGACCGTGAAGCGGGCGCCCGAGAGTTTCGCGGCGCGCTCGAAATCCATGTAGCCGAGGTTCTCGCCAATCTCGTAGTGCTCGAGCGGCTTGTGGTTCCATGTCGGCTTTTCACCGACAACGCGAGCGACGACGTTGTCGTGCTCGTCCTTGCCAACGGGCACGTCATCATGGGGAATGTTCGGGATGCGCGACAGGGCGTCGTTGAGCTCAGCGGTAAGCTGGCGTTCTTCCTCTTCGGCTGCCGGCAGCGTGTCCTTGAGCGAAGCGACTTCCGCCTTCAGCTTCTCGGCGAGCTCCATGTCCTTCTGCGCCATGGCGGCGCCGATTTCCTTGGAGGCCGAGTTGCGGCGCGACTGCATGTCCTGCATCGCCTGGGCGACAGACCGGCGCTTCTGGTCGAGCGCGATCAGCGAGGCAGACAGCGGCTCAGCACCGCGCTTGGCGAGTGCGGCGTCGAGGGCCTCGGGGTTTTCACGGATCCACTTGATATCGAGCATCGTCGTTCCAGGTCTTGGTTCTCGACCGGGATCGGAGCTGGCCGGCGGCCACGTCCGGCCCCATGTCGGCATGGGTTAAATGCGGCGGGACCGCCCGGTCTGCCTCAGGCCTGCTCTTTAGAGCCAGCCTCGGCGAGTTCCGTGGCAGCGCGCTTCTTTTCGATGAGTCGCGCCGCATAGATCGCAACCTCGTAGAGAAGGATTGTCGGCAGTGCAAGACCGATCTGGGACAGCGGATCCGGCGGCGTCACGATGGCTGCGATGACGAAGGCAACGACGATGAAATACTTGCGCTTGTCGGCAAGCCACTGGCTCTCGAGGATGCCGACCCGCACCAGAAGACTGGTGACGACCGGCAACTGGAAGACGAGGCCGAAGGAGAAGATCAGGGTCATGATCAGCCCCAGATATTCCGAGACGCGCGGCAGAAGCGAGATTGCCACGCCTCCTTCTTCCGGCGCCTGCTGCATGGCGAGGAAGAACCACATCACCATAGGCGTGAAGACAAAATAGACGAGCGAGGCGCCGAGCAAAAAGAGGATCGGCGACGCCACCAGGAAGGGCAGGAAGGCTGCGCGCTCGTTCTTGTAGAGGCCCGGTGCCACGAACTTGTAGACCTGCGAGGCTATGACCGGAAAGGCAATGACCATGGCGCAGAAGGCGGCAACCTTCACCTGGGTGAAGAAGAATTCCTGCGGCGCCGTATAGATGAGTTCGGTCTTCGTTACGTCGAGCCCGGCCCAGTCCACTGCCCACTTATAGGGGACGACCAGCAGGTTGAAGAGCTGCTTGGCGAAGTAGAAGCAGACGAGGAAAGCGACGAAGAAGGCGCCGAGCGCCCACATCAGGCGCGAACGCAACTCGATCAGATGCTCAATCAACGGCTGGGGCTTGTCGTCCATATCGCCGCTCATGCGCGGTCCTCACTCTTGCTCTTGCGTGCCTTGGGCGCCGGCTTGGCCGTAGGTTCGGGAGCGGGCGCGGCCTTTGCCTTGGCAGAAGCAGCCCCAACAGTCGCCGGCTTCGGCTTCGCGGTTTTGGCGGCCGGGTTCGCTTCGACAGCGACGGGCACCGTCTTGGTCGACTTGGCAGGCGCCTTTATAGCAGCTGGCGCCTTGGCGGCCGGCTTGCGGGCTGCCGTCTTCTTTGCAACCACGGGCGTAGCTGCCGGTGCGGAGGTCGCCGGAGCCGTGGCCGCAACCGCAGGCGCCGCAGCGGCTGCTGCCGGCGCAGGTGCTGCTGTTGCGGCGGGTGCTGGCGACGCGGGCTGGGCGACTGCTGCCGGCGCAACAGGCTGCTGGACCACGGGCTTCAGCTCCTCGGGCGGTTCGCCAAGGCCGAGCGGCATCTCGGGCAGGATCGAATTGTCCTCGTAGCCGTTGTCCAAAGGCGCGGATTTTGGATCAAGACGCGTGGACCGCTCCAGGTCGGACTTGATCTCCTGCCCCATCTGCCGCAGCGGATTGAGCGTCTCGCGGATCGTGTTTGCCGGATTGAGTGACCGGATGTCGTTGACCGTATTCTTCAGGTCATCGAGCTCTGCCTCGCGCAGGGCCTCGTCGAACTGGGCGCGGAATTCGCCTGCAGTCTGACGCAGGCGCTTGGTCATCTTGCCAAAGGCCCGGATCATCGGCGGAAGGTCCTTCGGACCCACCACGACGATCAGGATGACCGCAATCACCAAAAGCTCGGTCCAGCCTATATCCAGCATGCAAACGGGCTCCTGATGCCACGCCATGGCGCCTCAAGACGGGCGCCGGTCTTCCAAGATTTCAACGAAGAACGGGCAGCTCAAGGAGCCGCCCGTCCGATCGGCTTCGGCCGATCACTTTACCTCGTCGGCCTTGTGGTCGACCGTCTTCGTCACGGTGGGCTGTGCGTTGGAGGCGGTCTGCTTCTCGCTCTCGTCCTCTTCGCTGATGCCCTTCTTGAAGCTCTTGATGCCCTTGGCAACGTCACCCATCAGTTCCGGGATCTTGCCGCGACCGAAGAGAAGCAGGACGATCGCCAGAACGATGATCCAGTGCCAAATGCTAAACGAACCCATGCCTGCCACTCCTTAGATTTTCGTTTCCCCGATGTAGGGGCTTTGCGGTGTCTTTTCAAACACCAAAATGTCCTTGGGCTCAACCGCAATCGTCACGTCGCGCGCACCCGCTGACAACATGTCGGCCCGAATCCGCGCTCGAACCGGCCGCTCTGTGCCGGGAACGGCAAGATCGAGCAGCTCGACGACGCCAAGGAAGCGCCGCGCAATGATGCGGGCCGGAATGGGACCACCGCTGTCGTGAACCGACAGTCCGGAGAGCCGCACGGCGACCTCAACCTCGGCGCCTTCGGCAATGTCTCCGGAATCGGCGGCCCCCAAGGGCGTCTCGACGCGACCGCCACGCACTCTCCCGGAGAATTCGTTGATCTCCGAGAAGAAGGCAGCCGCGAAAATGTCGTTGGGCCGGCGATAGAGATCGTCCGAGGTCCCAACCTGCACGAGCCGACCATTCTTCAGCAATGCAATCCTGTCGGCCATGCGCATGGCTTCCTCAGCGTCATGGGTGACGACGACGGCAGTCGCGCGGGTCTCACGAAGAATTGCGAGCGTGTCGGCCCGCACGGTGTCTTTCAGGCGCGAATCGAGGCCGGAAAAGGGCTCGTCCATCAAGAGCACGCTCGGCCGGGGTGCGAGCGCTCTCGCCAGTGCCACGCGCTGCTGCTCGCCGCCCGACAGGGCGTGCGGAAACTTCTCGGCATAATGCGCGAGGCCGACGCGCTCCAGCGCAACCATGGCTTCGGCCACAGCCTCTTTGCGTGGCAGTGCAGTGAGGCCGAAGCGGGCATTGTCGAGAACGCTCATGTGCGGGAATAGGGCAAAATCCTGAAACATCAGCCCGATGCCACGCTTCTCCGGCGGCAGAAAGGTTTGGGGACCGGCCACTTCGCGGTCGTTGATCAGAACCCGGCCTGCGGCCTGCGCCTCGATACCGGCAGCGATCCTGAGCAGTGTCGTCTTACCCGATCCGGAGGGACCCAGCAGGCAAAGCACTTCGCCCGGTTCGGCGGTCAGCGACACGCCACGGATCGTCTCCTTGCCGTGATAGCGATGCTGAATGTCCTCGAAGGTCAGGCGCGCGGCAAAGGTTACGCCCGCCGTGCGCTGGCCGTCTCCATGCTGGATCTTCGCTGGGTTCATTCTGCCGTCCGCGCGGCTCATCCCGGATCGTTGCGGATTTTTGGAGCCGCACGACCCGGCATCACCGGTCACCGTTGAAAAAGCTGACCCTATTCCTCTGCTTCACCGCCCGGAGTCAAGAGGCCGAGTTCCTCAAGGTCGAGCTGGGTAATCGGATCTTCCTCGTCGGTCAGATCGTCATGGGCCATGGGAAGCGGTATGTTGAAGTTGGCGGGGATGCGGCCAGACAGCAGCCCTGCCCCCTTCAATTCTTCGAGACCGGGCAAATCACGCAACTCTTCCAATCCGAAATGATCGAGGAAATCGCGGGTCGTGCCGAGCGTGACAGGACGGCCCGGCGAACGACGGCGACCGCGAAACCGCACCCAGCCGGCCTCCATCAGCACGTCGAGCGTGCCCTTGGAGGTCTGGACGCCTCTGATGTCCTCGATCTCGGCGCGCGTTACCGGCTGGTGATAGGCAATGATCGCAAGCACTTCGAGGGCGGCACGCGAGAGCTTCTTGACCTCCGCCTCGTCGTTGCGGATGGCAAAGGACAGGTCTGCGGCTGTGCGAAAGGCCCAGTGGTCGTCGACCTGCACGAGGTTCACCCCGCGCGCAGCATAGTCCTGCTTCAGCTGGTGGAGGATTTCGGGCGCTGAGATACCGCGCGGCAGACGCTCCTCGATAAAGCTTGTCGAGACGGGCTGGGCCGAGGCGAAGACGAGGGCTTCGGCGATCCTCAGCGCCTCGCGGCGATCGAGCTCGGCGCGCAGGGATGCGGAATGACCGCCCTCTCC
This sequence comes from Rhizobium sp. AAP116, assembly GCF_001295785.1. Lineage (NCBI taxonomy): Bacteria > Pseudomonadati > Pseudomonadota > Alphaproteobacteria > Hyphomicrobiales > Rhizobiaceae > Rhizobium > Rhizobium sp. AAP116. Next base: position 10,811 of record NZ_LJIB01000023.1, on the reverse strand, counting down.
CGGTTCCATTCCGTCCTCCGGCCCGAGATCGTCCACATCGGCCACGGCTTACTCCACCGCGTTGAGCGCCCCGGCCCTCGGGCCGCTGCGCATGTAGATCGGCTGAAAGGCACCGTCCTGGCGGAGTTCGAGGCGGCCCTCGCGCACCAGCTCAAGCGAGGCTGCGAAGGCACTGGCGATCGCGGTCACCCGTTCCTCCGGGCTCGGCAAGTAGCGCAGCAGGAAATGGTCGAGCGCCGTCCAATCGGAGATCTCGCCGATCATGCGGGTGAGAATGCCGCGCGCGTCCGAGAGTGACCAGACGCGCCGCTTCTCGATGGTCACCTGCGTGATCGCCTGGCGTTGACGCAGTGAGGCGTAGGCGGTCAACAGATCGTAGAGCGACGCCTCATAGGCACTCACCGCGCGCGAGGGCACATGCTCCGGCGCCCCGCGCGGGTGGACATCACGACCGAGACGATTGCGATTGATGAGGCGGCTTGCGGCCTCGCGCATCGCCTCTAGCCGCTTCAGGCGGAAGGCAAGCGTCTGGGCCATTTCCTCGCCCGAGGGACCATCGTCCTTCGGCTGCTGCGGGATCAGAAGACGCGACTTCAGATAGGCGAGCCAGGCGGCCATCACGAGATAATCGGCGGCAAGCTCGATGCGAATGCGCCGCGCGCTTTCAATGAAAAGCAGATATTGCTCCGCCAATGCCAGCACCGAGATGCGGGCGAGATCGACCTTCTGGTTTCGGGCGAGGAAGAGCAGCAGATCCAGCGGCCCTTCGAAGCCGGCGACATCGATCAGCAGCGCGGGGTCGCTTGCGGCCCTCTCCTCGGCCGTATCCTGCCAGAGGCTGTCCATCGGCGTCGGTGCCGGTGTCTCCCCTTGGGAAGTCCGATTCAAAACCGTCGGCTGGACGGGGCCACGCACCATCAGGCCACCGCCATCAGGTTGGCGAATTCGTCGCGAAGGGCCTGCTCGTCGGCAGCTTCCGGAACAACAAATGCCGCCTCGACTGCATCCGCCCGCTCCCGTGCCTTGCCGGAGAGCTGCGACACGGCTGCTGCAACGGCTTTCATCTCGTCCATATGGCCATGGCAATGCAGGACAACGTCAAGGGCCGCAGCGACACGCACCGCCCGCTCGCCGATCGTGCCCTTCAGTGCATTCATCGAGATATCGTCGGACATCAGCAGCCCCTCGAAGCCGATCGCCTTGCGCACGATTTCCTCGGTGACAATCTGGGAGGTCGAGGCGGGATGATCGGGGTCGATGTCGGTATACACGACATGGCAGCTCATGCCCATCAACTCGTGGGCCAGCGCCTTGAAGGGCACGAAATCATGGGCTTCGAGTTCAGCCCGCGGCACGGTCACAACAGGCAATTCGTGGTGGCTGTCGGCCATACCCCGACCGTGGCCAGGGATGTGCTTCATGACCGGCAGCACGCCGCCGGCCTTCAGGCCATCGGCTGCCGCCTGCCCCATCTTGGCAACGACATGCGGATCGTTGGAATAGGCCCTGTCGCCGATGACGTTGGAGGCACCGGCGATCGGCACATCGAGGACCGGAAGGCAGTCGACATTGATGCCGAGGCGATAGAGATCGAAGGCGTGCAGGCGCGACATCAGCCATGCGGCGCGCAGCCCCTTCTCAGCGTTCCGGTCATAGAGCGCACCGAGATCGGCGCCGGAGGGATAACGCGGTGCGATCGGCTCGCGGATACGCTGCACGCGCCCGCCTTCCTGGTCGATCAGCACCGGAACTTCGTGAACGCCACCGACCGTCTCGCGCATTTCGGCGACCAAATCCTTGACCTGCTCCGCCTCGCCGATGTTGCGCCCGAAGAGGATGAAACCCCAGGGCTGTTCATCACGATAGAAAGCCTTCTCGTCAGGGCTCAAGCGCTGGCCGAGGCAACCGAGGATCATGGCTTTGGCGGGGCGGGACTGTGTTGTCATGGCAAGACCATATCGAGAGGGAGAAGAAAGCGAAGGGCCCGGGAGTGAGCGCCAAGCCCTCATACACAAAAAAAGAGGCGGAACACGCGGTTCCGCCTCTCGAAGATTTGAAAATTGGGTCTGACCTCAGCGTGAAACGAGGCAGCTTCCGCCGGCGGCGCGATACTGCTCACAGAGCGCCACGGCGTCATCCTTGGAGCCCGCGACGACCCGCACGCGGTAGAAGGTGCCCTTGCCGGGAATGTCCGCCTGGCGGATTTCCCAGGGCTTGCCACCCAATACGCCGGCAAACTTGGTGGACAGGTTGCGATAGCTCTTCTGGGCGTCGGCCTCGGACGGCAGGGACGCGATCTGAACGCCGAAGCTGCCCGCCGGTGCTGCAGTGGCAGGAGCAGGCGTTGCCGCGGCCGGCGATGCGGCAGCAACCTCAGCCGGGGCTGCTGGCTGCGCCGGTGCCGTGGCAGCAGGAGCAGACGGACGAAGATTGCCCTGATCCGTTACGGTGCCGACGACGTTGACCGGCTGGTCGGCCGGGCGGGTCGTCGGGACCGGCGCACGCGATGCGGTTGTATCTGCGGGAGCCGCTACCGTCTCTGCCGTGACAGGCGTTGCGGCAGCCAGCTCAGCTGCAGCGGTCGTCGTGGCGGCAGGGGCAGTCGCCGACGCCGCAGCGTCGGTCGTACCACCCGGGGTCACGACGCGGGTATCGACGGTCCTCACAGTATCGGCGGCATTAGTGTTCGGGACGCTCGGCGGTGCAAGCACCGGAGCGTCGGCTACCGATTGCGACGAAGGCGCAGACGCCGTCTCGACCGGAGCCGGTGTCGGCTCGGCTGGGACTTCCTGAGCGACCAGCGTGCCGTCGGGGCGAACGATCATCGTGCGCACCTTGCGCGGCGTGATCGTCGCCGGGTCTTCGGCGGCGGCCTGCGGCAGCTGGCCATCGGGAAGCAGACGCGGATCCTCGGTTTCTCCGACCGGTGTCGCCAAGGCTTCGCTTCCACCATCCATCGGCAGCGTTTCCGGGATCAGGGTACGCTGGACGACATCGATCGGCTGCTCTTGCGACGAAATCAGGCTTGGCTGCGTGGGATCCTCGACCCCATTGCCGGCCACCCGATCGTAAACGGCCTTATCCTGGTTCGGGACGGACTTGCCGCCCGGGTCCTCGGGGACAATCTTGACCGGAGACTTGTCAGCAGCGATCACCTGCGGCTCGCCGCTGCTCAGCGTGCCGACTGCTCCGCTGCCGAGCCAGGCATAGAGGCCGCCTGCACCAGCGAGCAGCACGATCACGGCCGTGCCTGCCATCAAATACGGCTTGATGTGACGGAAACGGAAGCCCTGCCCCTCACCTGAAATGGTGATGTGGCCACGACTTTCAGGCTCCAGAGCCCCCGAGGAGGTCATCGAGCTGCGGAAATCTTCCTCCAATGCCTTCTCGAAGGCGTCGAAGTCATCCAGCGGTGCGGCAGGCGCCCGGGCGCCCGTTGCTGCGGCCGGTGCAACCTCTGCAGCAACACGGCTCACTGCGGCCGGGTTCGGCTGGCGTGCTGCCGGTACCACGGGCTGCTCGAACAAGGTTGCCAATTCCGCATCGATGTCGATGTCGTAATCTGGCTGGGGCGCCTGTGCAGGGCGTGCATCAGCCACCGGAACGTCCGGCACGTCCATGCCGCTCAGGGTTTCCAGCAGATCGTCCTGCTCGGAGATCTCGGACGGATCGAAGGCAAAGCTGTCGTCGACCGGCGTTGCAGGGCGCACGGGCGCGCTTGGCATGGCGGGCGCAACCACCTGGCTTTCAAAAGCCGGGCGAGCGACGGCCGCTGCGAAGGCGGAAGCCGAGACGGTTGGCGCGGCAACATAGGCAGGCGCCGAAGTGCTGGCGCCGTAGGAAGGTGCCGTGACAGCAGGCTCGACGCGGGCCGGTACGACAGCAGGGGCAGCGGCAGCCGCGAAAGCAGCAGCGCTGACGGCCGGTGCAGGCTGCGGCACAGATTTCTGAGGTGCGACGTCGAGCTCGGAAAGATCGAGCTCGATATCGTCAAGCTGCAGATCGAATTCCTGGTCATGGAAAGGATCGAATTCCTCGTCGGCAATCACAGGGGCCGCGCGTTGAACGACCGGCTCTGCGGCCTGGGGCGCAACGACAACATCCTCGTCGATCGCCAGTTCATCGAGAAAATCGAAGCTGAAATCGACGTCGTCGCGGTCCGCTACAGGCGCTGCCGGAATGGGCGCAGGTGCCGCAACCGTCGAGTTGGTACGCGGCTCCGACTGCACGGCGAAGCCTTCGAAATCAGCCGAAACGGCAGGAGCAACAACGGGCTCGATCCGCTGCGGAGCGGGAGTGCTTGTCGGAATGGGCTCTACCGGACCCGCAGCCCAGTCAAAGCTTGCCTTGCCGAAATCAAGCGCCATCGGCTCCTTCTCGACCGAAATCGACTGAACGCTCGGGGCATCGTAACCCTGCAGATCGAGTGCCGGAATTTCGCGTGGTGGCTCGACCGCGAGCTGCGGCTCCGGGCGACGGGCCGGCTGGGCCGAAAAATTGGCGAGCGGCAGCCGCAGACGCGGCGGCTCGACCTGAGCCGGCTGCGGCGGCGCGACCGGGCGCAGATCAGCATCGGCGACAGCGAATTCAAGCTCGTCGGCAAGATCGAACGTCACTTCCGGCTCGATTTGCGCAGCAGCGAAAGCCTCATCGACAGGCGCAAGCTCCTGGGCAACGGACACCGACACGTCGATATCCGATACAAAGACGTCTTCATAAGCCGAGACTGGCTCAGGATATTCGACCGGTTCGGGCGCATAGGCCGCCTGTGGCGCAGAATAGGAAACGATCGGCTCCGGCTCAAAACGCGGCTCTTCGCGGTACTGAACCACAGGAACGCTCTCGACAATGGCCGGACGCGCGACGACCGGCTCGGGCACAGACAGCGGCAGCGCATAGGACGGCGGCGCGGGCGAGGCCTCATAGCCCTCGAACTCGCGCATCAATTCGTCTTCGAGATTGAATTCGGCCGAGCGCATGTCGGGCGCCTGCGGAAGCGAGACAACCGGCTCACGCTTCAGCGGCTGATCGAACCCAACGATGCGGGCGAGTTCCGCCAACGGATCATCGTCCGCGAAACCGTCGCCCTGCGATCGAATGCTGTTTGCAGCCTGCTTCTGTACCATTACCTGTTCCACTCACTCACGCGACTCAACGCCTGCCAGCGCAATGTGGGGAATTGGTGACGATACTATCGCATTTCTACCGGAGCTTCGGTGCCAGTAATGGCCAGTCCCGACTTCAACACGGAGGCGACAGCATGCACCAGCCCAAGCCTGGCGATGGTTAATTCTCTATGTTTATCGTTAACAAAGCGTAATTCGGACGAATCCTTGCCCTTGTTCCAGTGAGTATGGAGCGAGCTTGCCAGATCATGCAGGTAAAATGCAAGTCGATGCGGCTCCTGCGACAGTGCGGCCGCCTCGATGATCCGGGGATATTCGGCAAGCTTGGCAATCAGGGCGAGTTCCGTCGGATCTTCGATCTGTCCCATTACGGCACCGGCAAGGTCGAGCTGCTCGATATCGAGATCGGGCAAGGCTTCCTTCGCCTGGCGCATTATCGACATGCACCGCGCATGGGCATACTGCACGTAGAAGACCGGATTGTCCTTCGACTGCTCGGTTACCTTGGCGAAGTCGAAATCGAGCGGTTCGGAGTTCTTCCGGTAGAGCATCATGAAGCGCACCGAATCGCGGCCGACTTCCTCGACCACTTCACGCAGCGTTACAAAGTCGCCCGAGCGCTTCGACATCTTCACCGGCTCGCCGTCACGATAGAGCTTGACCAGCTGGCAGAGCAGCACGGTCAGCTTCGACTTGCCTTCCGAGACCGCGCGGTTGACGGCTTCCAACCGCTTCACATAGCCGCCGTGGTCGGCACCGAGCACGTAGATCATCTCGGAGAAGCCGCGGTCGAACTTGTCCTTGAAGTAGGCGACGTCGGCGGCGAAGTAAGTGTAGGAGCCGTCAGACTTCATCAACGGACGGTCGATGTCGTCACCGACCTCGGTCGAGCGGAACAACGTCTGCTCGCGGTCTTCCCAGTCTTCCGGCAGTTGCCCCTTCGGCGGCGGGAGCGTGCCGCGATAGACATGGCCCTTGAAGGTCAGGTCGTTGATGGCGGTACGGATCTTGGCGGCACCATTGGCATGCAATGTGCGCTCAGAGAAGAAGATGTCGTGATGCACATTCAGCGTGGCGAGATCGTCGCGGATCATCACCATCATCGCATCGATGGCCTTTTCCTTGACGATGGCCAGCATGTCCTCTTCCGGCATGCCGTAAAGCTTGGTGCCGTATTCGTCGGCAAGCGCCTTGCCGACCGGCACGAGATAATCGCCCGGATAAAGCCCCGCCGGGATTTCGCCGATATCCTCACCGAGCGCCTCGCGATAGCGCAGGAAGGCCGAGCGGGCGAGCACGTCGATCTGTGCGCCGGCGTCGTTGATGTAGTATTCCTTGGTTACCTCATAGCCGGCAAAGCCAAGCAGGTTGGCGAGTGTGTCACCGACGACGGCGCCACGGCAGTGGCCGACATGCATCGGCCCGGTCGGATTGGCCGAAACATATTCGACATTGACCTTGTGGCCGGCACCGACGGTCGCGCGACCGAAATCGGTCCCCTGACGGATCATGGTCGCCAGCAGACGCTGCCAATAGGGCACCGACAGGCGGATGTTGATGAAGCCTGGACCGGCGACGCCGACGTCTGCGATGTCGGGATCCTGCTTCAGCTTTTCGCCGATCAGGTCGGCGAGCGCGCGCGGGTTCATGCCCATGCCCTTGGCGAGCACCATCGCGGCATTGGTCGCGGCATCGCCATGGCTCGGATCGCGCGGCGGCTCGACAACGATGCGGCTGAAGTCGAGGCTGTCGCGCTTCTCGCGCACCGCCTCGATCTCGTCGAGCGCTGCTTTGATCCGGATTTCGAAATCGGCGAAAAGGTTCATGGCGTGTCCCTGCGCGCCGGAGCTCAGTCCCGGCGTTCTCTAAAGAATTTCGTCGGGTGCCTATCGCAATTCAGGAGTCCGGTCAAACAGCTCGCGATGCGTTCGCACCGCATAGGTGTCGGTCATGCCGGCCAGATAGTCCCCGACATGGCGGGCCTTCTGGCCATCGTTGAGGCCCGAGATATGGTTCACCCAGAAGTGGCTCTTCATCAGCTTCGGGTCGTTCATATAGGCGTTGAAAAGATCGGTGACGATCTCAGCCGCCGCGGCCCGGATGCGCATGATGTCGGGGTGGCGGTAGATACGGCTGAACAACAGCTTCTTGATTGCCTTGTCGGTCTCGGCCATCTGATCGGAGAAGGTCGCGATCGTCATTGAGGCCGCCCTCACCTCCTCGACGCTCTGCGGTTGGACCGTCTTCAGCCGCTCCTGCGCCACGCTGATCACGTCCTCAACCATGCGGGTGATCTGCCGGCGCATGATCTCGTGGGTGAACCTGTCAGGATCGAGATGCGGATAACGGTCGCGCACCTCCTTCATCAGGCCGGCGAGAAAGGGCACATCCTCCAGCATATCGAAGGTCAGGTATCCCGAGCGCAGGCCATCGTCGATGTCATGGGTGTTATAGGCGATGTCGTCTGCAATCGCCGCGACCTGGGCTTCGAGCCCAGCAAAGCTCGCCAGTTCCAGATCATGGATCTCGCAGTAATCAAGGATCGGCTGCGGAACCGGGCCGCGGGTGCCCTGCCCGTCCTTCGTCAGCAGGGGCCCATTATGCTTGACGAGGCCTTCGAGCGCTTCCCAGGTGAGGTTCAGGCCGTCGAAATCGGCATAGCGCCGTTCGAGCTTCGTGACGATGCGCAGCGACTGGGCATTGTGGTCGAAGCCGCCATAGGGTTTCAGCACCTCGTGCAGCGCATCCTCGCCCGTATGCCCGAATGGCGTATGACCGAAGTCGTGAACCAGCGCCACACCTTCTGCCAGGTCCTCGTCGAGCTTCAGGGCGCGGGCGAGAGCACGGGCGATCTGGGCCACCTCGATCGTATGGGTAAGCCGGGTGCGGTAGTGGTCGCCATCCGGGCCGATGAAGACCTGGGTCTTGTGCTTGAGGCGGCGAAAGGCGGTCGTATGGACGATGCGGTCACGGTCGCGCTGGAATTCGGAGCGGGTGAGGCTTCCCCCTTCTTCGAAGAGACGGCCACGGCTCGCCCAGGGATTGGTCGCATAGACTGCCCGCTCTCCGGTCCCGAAACCCAATGCTGCTTGATCGATCGTCATGCGCGTGCCGCCTGCTCCCCATTGACGCAACTCGTGTGCCTTCATACCTATAGCGGACAAAGCCGCAAGGCGATGCAGGTTCCGAAGGGTCTTCGGGCCGTCTCGCCGGATCAAAAGTCGCGCAATTGCGTGACATTGTGGTGATTTGCGCCGAATAGAACCGTTTTCACCGGGCCTTGAACCCGGCAGGAGGCAGAATGAGCACCGAAACCGTTACCCTTTCCGAAGCCGCAGCGAAGCGAATCGCCGCAATCGTCGCAGCCGATGCCGACAAGCAGGCGCTGCGCGTGTCCGTCGAAGGCGGCGGCTGTTCCGGCTTTTCCTATAAGTTTGACCTGGACGGCCAGCCTGCTGGCGACGACATCGTGATCAGCCGTGACGGCGCCACGGTGCTGATCGACCCGATGTCGATCATCTACATGGCTGGCTCCGAGATCGACTTCGTCGACAACCTGCTCGGCCAGTCCTTCCAGATCAAGAACCCCAACGCGGTGGCGAGCTGCGGCTGCGGCACCAGCTTCTCCGTATGAGCATGATGAAAATAGCCACCTGGAACATCAACGGCGTCAAGGCGCGCATCGAGAACCTGTGCCAGTGGCTGAAGGATAGCCAACCGGATATTGCCTGCCTGCAGGAGATCAAGTCGGTCGACGAAGGGTTTCCGCGTGGAGAGATCGAGGCGCTTGGCTATCACGTCGAGACCCATGGTCAGAAGGGCTTCAACGGCGTGGCGCTCCTCTCGAAGATGAAGCCCGACGAAGTGAACCGCGGCCTGCCGGGTGACGAGACCGACGAGCAGGCGCGCTTCATCGAAGGCGTCTTCTCCGTCGAGGGCGGCGTCCTTCGTGTCGTCTCGCTCTATCTGCCCAACGGCAATCCGTCTGACGACCCGGTCAAATATCCCTATAAGCTCGCCTGGATGGCACGCCTTGAGGCCTTTGCGCGCGATCGCATGGCGCTCGAAGAGCCGCTGATCCTTGCCGGTGACTACAATGTCATCCCCGAGCCGCATGATGCCAAGGACCCGAGCCAGTGGGTCACGGATGCACTCTTTTTGCCGCAGACACGGGCGGCCTTCCGCCGCCTGGAAAACCTCGGCTTCGTTGACGCCGTTCGTGCGACCAATGACGAGACGCCGCTGTTTTCCTTCTGGGACTATCAGGCGGGCGCCTGGCAGAAGAACAATGGCATCCGCATCGACCACCTGATGCTTTCGCCCGAGGCGTCCGACCGGCTGCGTTCGACGGCGATCGAAAAACACGTGCGGGCCTGGGAAAAGCCATCCGACCACGTGCCGGTCGTCGGGCATTTCGCCTTCTGAGACCACGGCAAATCGCAGACACAGAAATGGGCGGCGAGGCGCCCATTTTCATATCCACCATCGGCCACAAGGGGTTCAGTCGCCCTGTTCGTAGACCTGCGGCGCAAGCGCCACCGCCACCCTGCGGTCGTCTTCGGTGGCGAGGGAAAACGCCCGCTCCTGCAATTCCTGCATCCAGGGACAATCCTTGGCGCTGCAACGATCCAGGGCTGCGGTCAGGAAAGCGAGCCCGCGCACCGTCTGGCCTTCTTCGAACAGTACATTGCCGAAGATCGACATGGCGCCGGCATGGCCGCTCTTGCGGGCCATGTTCAGCCACTTCTTGGCCTGCTGGACATTCACCCTGCCGCCCTCGCCCGCGAGGATCATGCGCGCCAGTTGAAACTGCGCTTCCGGTACACCAAAGGTCGATGCTACCTGGAAATAGATCTGCCGTGCCTGCGCGAGGTCCGCCTTTACGGGGCTGTCCGGGATCCCCTGCCGGTAATAGCGGGCAAGCGAAAGAAGCGCATTGACGAAGAAACCGGTATCCGCCGACCCCGGCTCAACACCCTGATTGGCGATCTCCGCATAGATCTTGAAGGCCTCGAAGTCGTTTTCGACGACGCCGTCGCCAGCCGCATACATGTTGGCCAGCGCCCAGCGCGAGCCGGTATGGCCCTTTTCCGCTGCGTAGCGATAGGCCTCAACCGCCTCTTCCTTCTGGCCCTTCTTGTAGGCATTGAAGCCGAACTTGAAGAGATCGAAGGGACCGGATTCCTTGTTCACGCCAGCATTCATATCGAATGCACGAGCGGACGGGCTCGAGGACAGCAGAAGAGCCGCCGTCAGAAGCATTGCCGAAGTCTTCCAGTCTCCGAGACGCATGGGTCCGCACAATTTCCAAGTCATGATGGACATCAGAAGCCTCGCCCCACGTGTGCGACGAGTTCACCTGCGCCCGATCCGAAGAATACATCCAACCGATGAATAGACGGTTCATGACCGATTGCCCGGTCGGAGCTTCCGTCATCGCTCCTTCTTGTTCTCGTCTGCATGGAAGAGAGACTAGACCCTATTTCCGGCAAGACCGGGGCGATCGATCGCGCCCGATCCATTTTCCCTTCGAGACAGTCTGGACGCTCCCCAAAAGCGACCGAAGTCATTGCTATCAGCACCGAATTTTCGCCCCAGAGGCTCATGTGAAACTCTTAACACCACGCCAGGAAACAGCCCCCGCCGTTCCACGCAACACCGGTGCTCTTCGTTTGTGGCGGGGAA